>JBLFWR010000189.1:0-5677 GCA_047611725.1 Binatia bacterium
AGCGCACGATGGCACGCTTCAACGGCGTCCCCACCACCGGGCTGGGTATCGTCAAACAGTCACGCGCCAACACCCTGGATGTCGCCAAGGGCGTAAAACAGGCGGTACTCGACCTAAAGCAGGAACTCCCCGACGGCTTCAAGCTCAAGGTTGCGTTCGACCAGTCTGGGTTCATCGAACAGTCGGTGGCCGAAGTGCAGCAGTCACTGATCATCGCTGGCGTGCTCGTGGTCATCATCATCTTTGTCTTCCTGCAAAGCGTTCGTTCCACATTGATCCCAAGCATCGTGATTCCGGTCGCTCTCATCTCCACTTTCGGGGTGATGTACTTCCTGAACTTCACCATCAACAACCTCACTCTAATGGCCCTCACGTTGGTGGTCGGTGTTGTTGTCGACGATGCGATCATTGTTCTGGAGAACGTGTATCGACACATGGAGGCGGGCGAAACGCGGCGGGAAGCCGCGTTGAAGGCGAGCGAGGAGATCGCGTTCGCAGTAATAGCAACAACACTGACTTTGGTGGCGGTGTTCGTTCCGATTGCGTTCTTGTCGGGCATCGTTGGCCGATTCTTCTTCGAGTTCGGAATTTCTGTTTCGATCGCCGTATGCGCTTCCAGTTTCGTCGCTCTCACGCTGACGCCGATGTTGTGTTCACGCTTCTTGCAGCTCGGGACAACGGCCACCAAAAAGGGAATCTTCGGCACAGCAGCGCGTGCTTTTGATCGTTGGCTTGAGCGACTCGCAGAGTTGTATGTGCGGGCACTCGGGTGGACGCTTCGTCACCGAGCCGTAATGGTGGTCGTGCTGGTCATTGCGGTCATCGCCAGCGCGAGCATGATCAGCGCTGTCGGGAAGGAATTCGTCCCCGACGACGACCGTGGGTACTTCATCGCTAGCATCAAAACGCCCGAAGGGTCGTCGTTGGCGTACCACGATTTTTACCAAAAGAAGGTCGAAACTTTACTCGAAGAAACGGCTGAAATCCGCTCGTTCTTTTCGATTGTCGCGCTGTCGTCTGGCGGCCCCGGTTCGGTAAATTCCGGCATCATGTTCGTGCGACTTGTGGATCCGAACGAGCGCGATCTTACAACACAAGAAGTGGTGACCAAGATGCGACGTGGCGCAGGTGCCATCGTCGGGGCGGACGCCTACTTCTTCATCAGCAACCCGCTGCGTGGCGACTCACGCGGCAAGCCGTTGCAGTTTGTGGTGCAGCATCCCGACTTCCCGGCATTGGCCGAATCTTCGGGGCGTCTCCTAGAAGCCGCCCGCGACATCCCGGGACTGACCGGCGTGGACACCGACCTCGAACTCAACAAGCCGCAGATCAGTGTCACCATTGATCGAGACAAGGCGGCACTGCTTGGTATTTCGGCTCTCGACATCGCCGACACACTGCGGATCCTGTTCGGCGGAGATACCATCACGCGTTTCAAACGCGGCAACGAACTCTACGACGTGATCTTGCAGCTGGAAGCAGCCGACAGATTTGCCCCCGCCGACCTTGCGCGTGTTTACACACGGACGGGCGCAGGCGACCTGGTTCCGATGGCGAACATCGTCAATATCCGGGAAACCGTCGGCCCCAGTGAGGTCAATCACTACGATCGCAAACGTTCAGTGGTCATCGACGCGAACCTCGACGGGATCGACCTCGGCACAGCCCTCGACGCGCTGTCAGCCAAGGCCGCCGAAATTCTCCCGCCCGGTTTCACCACCACACTTGCTGGCGAATCGCGCGAATTCAGCCGCGGATCCCAAGGCTTAGCGTTCACGTTCCTGCTGGCGATCGCTGCAATCTATTTGGTCTTGGCTGCCCAGTTCGAAAGCTTCATCCACCCGCTGACGATCATGCTCGCGCTTCCGCTGGCCACGCTTGGCGCACTCGGCGGATTGCTCGCTTTCGACATGACGCTGAACGTTTACAGTTTCATCGGGCTGATCATGCTGATGGGCTTGGTCACGAAGAACTCGATCTTGCTCGTGGACTACACCAACCTGCTGCGCGCACGCGGCATCGACGTGGGCGAGGCGTTGCTTGAAGCTGGGCGCACTCGGCTGCGGCCAATCCTCATGACTGCGGTTTCGACAATTTTTGGAATTTTACCGATTGCGCTTGGACTAGGTGCGGGGTCCGAAAGCCGACGTCCACTGGGCGTGGCAGTGGTGGCCGGAATGCTTGTCTCAACCCTGCTAACCCTGCTTGTCGTACCGGTCGTCTACCAAATGTTCGACGATGCGATCGTGCGGATGCGCGGACGACGGTCTCCAGACACCGCCAAAGCCAAAGCGGTTTCTGCTAGCTGAAAGCCTCGACCAGTTCGAGCAGTCCAAGTTCACGCATAAAACCGAACAGACAGCCCTTCACTTCTTCGACCGTATCCAGACGCAACACTTCGTCGGCGACGCGCTTGGCGTCAACGATGCTCACCGTGCGGATGATCTTCTTGACGACCGGAATGTAGAGCGGGCTCATCGACAACTCGTCAACTCCGAGCCCGACCAGCAGCACAGTACACAGGGGATTTCCCGCCATTTCCCCGCAAATACTGACGCTACGGCCGGTGGCGCGACCCGCGCGCACAACTTGCGCGATCGAGTGCAGCACCGCCGGATGTAAGGGCTCAAACATGGCAGCGATGTGCCGATTGTCGCGATCTACAGCCAGGGTGTACTGAATAAGGTCGTTGGTTCCGATCGAAACGAAATCAACTTCGCGCATGATCTGTTCAGCGCGTAGCACGGCGGCCGGAACTTCGATCATCGCACCGAGTTCCATACCGGGGGGCGGAGTGACCCCCTCTAAAGCAAGATCGGCAATGCACTCCGCGAAAATTTCCTTGACCCGCCGCAGCTCTTCCACGCTGGTCACCATTGGGAACAGGATTCGAAGCGGCGTAGTTCCTGCTGCGCGCAGAATCGCTCGCAACTGTGCTGAGAACAGACTCTCAGTCTCTAGAGATACGCGAATCGAACGGAAGCCAAGAAACGGATTCGCTTCTCGAACACGCCGCGCAAAGGCCGGGTACTTGTCACCGCCGAGATCCAACGTGCGAATGGTTACTGGCTTGCCTTCCATGCCGGCAAACATTCGCTTGTACAGACGAAGCTGCTCGTCTTCGGTCGGAAAATTTCGATAGGACAGAAACGCGAATTCTGTGCGGTAGAGACCGACTCCTTCGGCACCGAAGCGATCGACGAGGTCGAGTTCACCCACCAGGCCGACGTTGGCCATGACTGCGATACGATGGCCATCGATGGTTTGAGCTGGCAATTGGCGTAAATTTTCAAGGTCGCGTTGAAACGCATCGTACTCGCTACCCAAGCGTCGGTACTCGGAAACCAGTTCCTCACTGGGACGCACGTAGACGGTTCCGGTGTTGCCATCGACGATGATGAGATCGCCTTCTGCGCTGGCCTCAAATACGCCCTCGGCACCGACGACAGTGGGAATTCCCAATGATTTCGTGAGGATAGCGGCGTGTGAGGTCACTCCGCCGGTCGCCGTCACGATCCCTCGCAAGCGTGCGTGATCAACCGTGGCAAGGTCGGACAGGGTTAGTTCCGCAGCCACCAGAACCGAGTTTTCCGTAAGATCAACGTTGCACTCGGCGACGCCTATAAGCTGGCGAAGAATGCGTTGACCAACATCGCGAACATCAACCGCTCGCTCCCGCAGGTATTCATCCTCGACCGATTCAAAACGCTCGACGTATTCATCAATGACAATTTTTACAGACGCTTCGGCAGCCAACCCGTTGGCGATTTCCTCACCAACGCGCCGCCTAATCGCAGGGTCGTCGATCATGAGACGAAGCGCGTCAAAAAGCTCGCCCCCCACTTCCGGAACCAAGTCGGTCATGTAGACGCGAGTGCGTTCGACTTCCTCGATGGCGCTCGCAAGCGCACCATCGAAACGGTCGCGCTCCGCTTCTGGCCCGACACCGGGCCGGACCTCGACGCTAGCGATATCGGCGAGAGGCAGCAGGCGATGAACCGTTCCGATTCCAAAACCCGGTGCGGCGCCAAGCCCCGAAAGGTGAACGAGTGCTTCAGTGGGCTCCGGCGAACTGTGGCGCGCCTCCTCGGCCTCATAGGCTTCGAGGCGACGAATCGCGCGTGACATACCGCGGCGGTAGTGATCGCGCTCTGCTTCTTCGCGTTGCAGCTGGTCAGCCAAATGAGCGTTCACCATCACGCTTCGCACTTGACCAGCAACAGAGCGCAATAAACTAATGTCTTCGTTACTAAACCGTCGACGACGGCGCGACTGCAAGACCAGCACCCCAAGCATGCCGGCACCAGTGCCAACCGGAGTACCAACAAACGAGTGGTATTTTTCCTCGCCTGTCTCGGGGAAAAATTTGAAACGCGGATGCGTGAAGGCGTCTTCGAAGGCCAACGCTTTTTGCTCGGTAACCACCAAGCCGACCAGCCCTTCGTCGTGGTGCATCGCCACGCGGCCGATGCTTCGGGCCGGAAGCCCTTGCGTCGCCGCTAGGTTCAGATTGCCGGTCTTGGGGTCGTAGGCGTAGAGCGAACAGACCTCGCAATCGGTGGCTGCGGCCAGCATCCGGACCACACCTTCCAGGCCCTCCTGAGGATCCTCGGCGCGGCCGACCAGATCGGTGAGCTGCTCGAGCAGGGTCAGGTGTCGGCGCGATGCGCTCCGTGGCTTCACGGGCGAGGCGGCATCAGGCCCCTGGGGGGCAGATTTGGGAGATTCGTCGATATTGCGATTATACACTGGCCCGGAGAAGGGTCTCAAAGGCTCGGTACCCTCAAAACCCGACCGCCCCCAAAATCGCGGGCTGTTTTCAGCAATTCGCGGACATGCTTGGACGCCGCCCGAGCCGCTGTTTCCAGTTCAGCGCCGGTGGCCAGATTCGCCGCCAGTGCACTAGCATAGGCGCATCCCGTGCCATGCATCCCCGCGCCGTGGCCGCCGATTCGTCGTGAGGCAAGCCATCGTAAAGGCTGATCAGCGACAACCAATAGGTCTACTGGCTGGCCACGAAGATGCCCCCCTTTGACCACCACCGAGACCGCGCCAAGCGCCAGTAGGCGCCGCGCGGCCTTTTCCATGCCCGACCGATCCGAAACACGGCAGCCCGCCAGTGTTGCGGCTTCCGCCAAATTCACGGTCAGAACGCGAGCCAAAGGGAGAAGCTGCCGCACCGTTGCACGAACCGCCGCAGTCGAGGCCAGAGCGCCCCCACCGCTGGCCTTCACGACCGGATCCAACACCAAGTTGAGATCATGTCTGCGAATCGAGGCCGCCAGAACCTGCGCGCAACGCTCGGTCGGCACTTGCCCCACTTTGATCCAACGACATCCCAGCTTGGCCACGATCTCGTCGATTTGCTGGCCAACCAGGGATGCGGCAACTGGTTTGGAAGACACCAGCCCGCGTCCGGATTGAACGGTGATCGCGGTCGCGACGGCACAGGGCTGGACGCCGCAGGCCTCGAGGGTACGAACGTCAGCAAGAATTCCAGCTCCGGCACTGGGATCCAGGCCTCCGGCGGCAACCACGAGCGGCAATAGACGCGTCGTCACAGTTTCACCCGGTGTCACCCGGCTAGGGCAGCAGCGAGCGACGAGGCGACTCGCTCGACCGCTTCGTCGGCGAGCGACGCATAGATCGGAAGACACAACACAGACCCCGCCGCGCC
>JBLFWR010000190.1:0-5637 GCA_047611725.1 Binatia bacterium
GCACGACCTCTTGCACGAGCGGGTCTTCAATGGCTTCAGCGTGTTTACGCTGGGTGCGTTCGTCTTCCAGGCCCTGAGCCGTGACGGTCGAACCTAACGGATTCGCGTTGCCAGGCTGGGCGACGGCCGGTACCACGGCGTCGATTCGAACAACACATTCATCACCAAAGTGCTGACGCGCCAAGCCTGCGATTCGCGAGCGAGCGTCTGGGCTCTCAAGCCGCTTACTAAAACCTTCGGCGAGCGGCGCCAAATGAAGTCCGCCTGCATCTAGCCGGGTAACGGCACAACTGGTTAACGCCACGTAGAGGTCAATGCCCAGTGAGCTGCGAGCGGCGTCGAGAAAGACCTCCCACTCGTGGGTCTTTTCAGCACCCTCTCCTGCCGGCCGCACTTCAGGGTTGCTCGCCGCCACAGTGGGAAGCGGGTCTGGATCCGCGGGCACAATCGCAGCATTCTCGGCATTCTCTGCATGATCCGACGCATGATCCGACGCATGATCTGAAGAGTCGTCATTGGAATGGCTTTGAGCAGGCGTGTCGGTAGCAGTCGGCGGTTCCGGCGAAAGATCCAACGGGTTTTCCGATTCAACTGTTGATGACGGCGCATCGGCATCGCTTGGCGCGGGTGGCAGCTCGACACGGTCGCTTTCCTCGTCATCGTCGTCGGCCAAGTCTCCGCTGCTTGCCGCTGCAAACGCGGCCGCGAAACGACTAGTGGGAGCGTTCGGTTGCATCGCAGCGGGCTTGAAGCCAGCCGGCGGCGCGCTCACAGGCCGAGGCACTGGTGCCGCTGGTGTCACAGCTGCGGGCTTGGCTGGACCCGCCGGAGCGGGCTTAACCGCAGCAACCGGCGCTGGACGCACTGGATCGACCGGTTTCGCGACAACCTCTGGTATCTGTGACACAGGCGACACAGGCGGCACAGGCGAGACAGGCTCAGCCGACGCCTGAGGCGTCGCCGCCGCACGTGACTGTGGCAACGAACGTGCGCTCGGCGCCTGGGCCCCCCTTGGGCGTGAGGCCGATGACGAAGAACCAGCCGGACCAGCTTCCAACCGTGCAAGGATCTCTGATGCCGCGGCGATGGGTTCCAACGTGGCGACCTTCAACAGCCCCATTTCCATAACTAGGTAGGGGTCGATGCCGCGGCGTAGATCACCGGCTGTTCCCAGCAGTGAGGCAAAGATGCGTTGCAGATCTAACGGTTCCCGTTCTTCGGCCAATCCTTCCACGATTGCGCGAGTGGTCTCGGCCAGGCCGTCATTCAAACTGTTCACACCAGCCGAAGCCGCGACCGTGACATGACGAAGCAAGTCGAGCAGGTCGCCGATAAACTTTTCGGGATCACCACCGAAGCGCCGTAACTCATCAACCGTGCCGACAACTTGGGATGCGTCGGCGCGCACAATGGCGCCAAGACAATCGCCGACCAACCGACCTCCGGCAACACCGAGCAAGCGCGCGGCTTCTTCGGCAGTAATCTCTTCACTCGCTCCGGCCAAGACTTGCTCAAGCAACGATTGCGCATCGCGCATGCTGCCGTCGGCCTCGTGCGCAATCAGCGCCAGTGCTTCGGCATTGATGCTCAAACCATCGTTGCTGACGATGTGAGTTAGTTGCGTAGCGATGTCGTCTTCGGAAATTCTACGGAAGTCGTAGCGTTGGCAGCGCGACAGGATCGTTGGCGGTAACTTGTGCGACTCGGTCGTGGCCAGCATGAACTTCACGTGCGAAGGCGGCTCTTCCAGCGTCTTCAACAATGCGTTGAAAGCCGACTTCGAAAGCATGTGCACTTCGTCGATGATGTAGATCTTGTAGGGGCCGACCGCGGGGCGGTACTGCGAATTTTCGATGAGATCACGAACGTCGTCCACGCCCGTGTTCGAAGCCGCATCGATTTCGATCACGTCAACCGAGGAACCACTAAGCGCCCCTTTGCACGATGGACATTCGTTACACGGCTCTGCCCCCTGTCGATTTTGGCAGTTCAGTGCACGGGCCAGAAGACGCGCGATCGATGTCTTGCCGACCCCGCGAATGCCGGTAAACAGAAACGCGTGCGGCACACGGTCGCGCTCAATCGCACGGGCCAGGGGCGAGGTGACGTGGGCCTGCCCGACCACGCTCGCAAACGTGTTAGGCCGCCAGCGGCGGGCTACGACTTCATACGACACGGTCGATCTCGGGACTCATTTATACGGAAGATGCGGCGGATCAGCGGTGTCGGCGGCAGCCCCGAAATTGAGGCCGGTACCGGTCGGTGAACACTGCAAACGCAGTCGGTATCACCGCGCTAAAAGGGGCGCAAGGTGGTTGCCAGGGCAAGCACGGGGAAGCGTTCCCCCGAGGCCCAATAGCGCCCGAGGAACCGCGAATCTGAGTCCTACATATTGGTGACCGCGCTGCCAACGGCGTAAAGTCGGAGCTGGCTGACAGCCCGCTCCGGCCCATGTCGGTCCATGTCGAAGCGAAGATTCTCACCATGCTCGAAGGCTTCTCCGAACTTCTAGGCGCCCTACGCGCGATCATTCCCATCCTGGGTCGCTCGATCGCCACCGGCCAACTGCTTCGACCATCTTGTGAACTTGTACCCGCAAGCCCTGATGTTCATTGCGATTATGACGTTCGTATACCGATCTCCGACGGTACCTACGTAACCGCAAACATCTTCCGGAGCCGGCGCGCAATGGATTCCGGGCAAACCGTGCCGACGATCATGAGCGCCCATCCCTACGACGCCAGCCTGTTGCCCGCACGCGGCAGGACACCTGCGGGCGGCCCGCCGCAGCAATATCGCCTGATCCCCCAAGCCCGCCGTCCGCGTTTCTCGGAACTCACCAGCTGGGAGGCGCCCGACCCAAACTTCTGGACCGACGCCGGCTACGCGGTGGTCAATATGAACATGCCCGGCTACGCGACCAGCACCGGACAACCATCGATCCTGGGCGAAAACCAAACCCGCGCCTTCTACGAAGCCATCGAGTGGGTGGCCGCCCAGCCATGGTCGAACGGGCGGGTCGGACTTTCCGGAGTCAGCTACCTGGCCATCTCCCAGTACTACGTCGCCACCTGCAAACATTTGGGCGGTCCACCGCCAGCGTTGCGCGCGATCTCACCCTGGGAAGGCGTCGCCGATTTCTATCGCGAGTTCTTAAACGAAGGCGGCATCACAGAGTGCGGCTTTCCTAATTTCTGGTGGATCACCGAAGTTAAGCCTGCGATCAACGGAACCGCCGCCGACCTGCTGGCGCACGACGGAACGCTGCCGCCTCGACTCATACTCGACCACCCTGACTACGACGATTTCTGGAAGGCTCGCGCGCCGCAACTCGAGGACATCACACTGCCGATGTTGGTTTGCGGATCGTTTGCCGACCACGGGCTTCACACCGAAGGATCGTTCAACGCCTTCGTGCGCGCGCAGTCCAAGCAGAAGTGGCTGTACACTCACCGCGATCTAAAATGGGACGCTTTCTATTCCGACGAAGCGTTGGCCACCATGCGTTCGTTCTTCGACTGCTTTCTTAAGAAGGACGGCGACCAAAGCATGCTAGAGCGCGCGAGCGTTCGCCTGGAAGTGCGTTCAGCCCGCGAGTTGATTCACAAAGTGCGCGAGGAACACGAGTGGCCCTTGGCGCGGACTGTTTACCGGCCGTTGTACTTGGACCTTTCGCAAGGGCGTTTGAGCAACAGTGAGCAAGCGACCACTTCGCACGTCGCGTGGAACGCCCAACGTGGCAGCGGCACGGCACTGACCTATGTTTTTGAAGACGCCACCGAATGGACGGGGCATATGAAGTTACGCCTGTGGGTTGAGGTGCGTGCACTCGGCAACGCCGTTCCAAACGACATGGCAATATTCGCTGCGCTTCGAAAACTGGATCGCCGCGGTAATATCGTGCCCTTTCACGGCGCCGGCGGCAACAAGTTCGACGCGATCTGCCACGGCCAAATCGCCGCATCCTGCCGCAAGCTGGATCCTGAGGGCTCAACTCCTTGGCGACCGCAACTGCTGCACAACAAGAAGCAATTGCTGGAGCCTGGGGTGGCCGTCGTGGTCGAAATTCCCCTGCCCCCGAGCAGCACCTGGTTCGAGGCAGGCGAAGGAGTCGAGCTTGTCGTGGCTCCAACCCAGATCATCCGTTCCCCGCCGTTCAGGAAGGATTCGTCGCGCAACGCCGGGATCCACGTGCTTCACGGCGGCAGTGAATTCGATTCCCATTTGCTGGTACCGGAGATCCCGCAGGGTTGAGCGTTCTAGCTGCCGGGGCGAGGTGGGAACGTTGCAACCGCCCCCCGGCGCGGCTAGTTTCCGGCCTCCCCAATCAGTGCGGAGAGGTGTCCGAGTGGCCTAAGGAGCACGCTTGGAAAGCGTGTGTAGTTTTACGACTACCGTGGGTTCGAATCCCACCCTCTCCGCCATCTATTTTCAGACCAACTCCCGGTTTCAGATCGATCGACCCGAAGTCGCCGTTTACTGCGGGGGATCGGGGTGTCTTGGGTTGGGGGCCGAGTGCTCTCAGAGCCGCGATCCCGGCGAAACCGCGCGATCCGACATTTTGTCTCTTACGTCTTTTCGGCCAGTTACAGTTGCTCGTAAGAGAGGCCGAGCGAGGCGCGCATGGGCGGGCCGGATCGTGGAGAGTTGAGCCGTGAAGAACGGCTCCAGCCGAGCTAACTCCACTCCACATCGGCGCGAGAACCGAATGCAGAAACGCCCCGACACCGTGAGGTGCCGAGGCGCTGACCGAAGATCGGCTTACGCCGAGTCAAATAATCAAATCATTCAAATCACCAAATGAGCAATCACAAGCCACCGCGCACCGCGCGAACGTGAAGTTCGTTGGGCTTAAAGACACCGTTGGGGCTGCCAAAGTTGAAGTTCACGAGCAACGCGAAGTTCGGACTGGCCGTGAGTGTAGTAGACGACCAATAGTCGGACGACGCTGTCGGGCCGAACACCGCCTCGTCAATCCGCGGCGGACCTTCGGAAAGATCAACGATACTTTCCAGCTCGGTAATCGTGGGTAACCGCCAGTCGTCGCGACCGGTAAAAGGCGACAGCCCATTCAGTTCCGCCAGGAACTCGAAGAATGCCGACCCGTCGGGATTGTAGGGAGCCCCGGGGCTCCATGAGTAGAGGTTGTCCGTGTCGTGGACAGTGCCATCATCCGTCTTCTGCTCCCACATTAGGCACGTTGTTTTGTCACTCACAGTCCCATCACCATTATCTACATAGCGCGGCGACGCCGAGGGATTAGGGACGCAAACGTCCGTGTTACGCCCACCGGGAGTGCACCCAGCGATCCATACCGAGCAAGGAGCAGCATCATCGTCCAGGTACAGCGTGCATCCTGACGGAGGTGTCTTGGCGTCCAGCGTCGCCGGATCAGCGATCTCGCACTTCTTGGCCTTACCAGCGACCACGCAGACCCCCGCATTGAAGAAGGGCTCGGTTTCCGCTCCCTCCGCAGCCCCCCACTGTAGCGTCCCGGACACGCCTTTCGCTGAGACAACGAGCACGCCCGTCTTCTTGTCAACTTTGACCTTACACTTGTCGATCGCCTGCGCGCTGGTCGAGGCAACTAAGATGATGGCTAGCGTGGCCGCTGCCACGCCGATGTTATTGCTCATG
>JBLFWR010000191.1:0-5593 GCA_047611725.1 Binatia bacterium
TACCCGCGTCCCAGGCTGCCTTGGCGCGAGCCTGGCTGCGTTCGCCCCAGCCGTCGGTGTCCTCGCGTGTGATGCCCCAGTCTTTGGCAATTTGCTCGGCACCCTCAAACTGAGAGTTGAACGCGCCAATCGTCTCCAGATAACGGTCGGAAATCGGACGGCCCCCATGTGCGGAGTTCGAGCCAAGCGGCACGCGGGTCATGCACTCAACGCCGCAAGACACGACGAGATCCTCCATCCCTGAAGCCACTAGGCCCGCTGCCAGAGTACTGGCTTGCTGGCTTGAGCCGCATTGGCTGTCAACGGTTGTTGCGGGAACCTGGATCGGAAGACCGGCGCCAAGCCAAGCGGTACGCGTGACGTTGAAGCTCTGTTCACCGATCTGCGAAACACAGCCGCCGATCACCTGATCAATCACAGCAGCATCGATGCCTGTACGTTCGATGAGCGCCTTCTGTACGTCACCCAGTAAATCCGCAGGGTGCATGCCGGCGAGCTCGCCCTTGCGTCGTCCTAACGGCGACCGCACGGCGCCAATGATGTAAGCCTCTCCCATTCTTGTTCTCCTTTATTTGTGTGGCGTATTGAGTGAAGCCCCGGCTCCACGTGCGTTTCGACGTGACTCTCGACCGCGGACCAACCGATGATCGATGATCGAAATTTTGTATATTGATGTCGGGACGCGCAAGAACAGCAAATGCGGTACAACACACGTCAGCTCGGTGGCGGAATACGAGTACCTAGGAGCACCCATGAATTCGACATCAAATCGCCACATCGTGGCCCCCGGCCTCGGTCGTCTGCCACAGTTTTCACATGCCAGCATTGCGGGCGAGTTGATCTTTGTCTCGGGGACCCTCGGCACGCTTGGGCAGTCGTTCGATCTCGCACCGGGAGGTACCGGTCCGCAAACCACGCAAACCCTGAAAAACATCGAAACGATCTTGCAGGCGGCCGACGCGACCCTGGCCGATTTGGTGAAAGTCAGTGTCTATTTGTCCGACATGAAGACCTTCCCCGAGATGAACGCAGCCTATGACGCATTCTTTCCGGACCAGCCTCCGGCGCGCATCACCGTCGGTGGCGCAACGTTGGCGCTTGGTGCCGCAGTCGAAATCGAATGCATCGCACGCTGCCGCCCCGAATCCTGAAGTATCCCCGCACCGCTGCGCGTTAATCGGTACCAGGTACCGATTAACGCACTCGCTTCATTGCGTATTCGGTACCAGGTACCGATTAACGGGCTGGCTTCATTGCGCTTTTTGCGAGGCTGGGTGCGACAAGGCTTGAGATGAAGGCTCAGATTTTTCCCAAATTTGTCCGCCGACTGCTTCGGATGAGAGACAGCGACACGACACTTTTGTTGGCACACTAATTCGAAAGTGCGGATTCTGTCGAGCCGAACGACCAGCGGCCTCTGCAAAGCCAAGAATCATCGATCTTTTCTTCTTCAACACTTGAGCTCGTGTTGTCGCACCCGACCGAAGATTCGATCTTGAGCCTCTCGAACACGGAAAACTTTCCACCGTTTTCAGTAGGGGGTCGCACGCGACAAGCCACATGTTCCGGCGTTGCGTGGTTTCGGGGATACCACCTGGCGGTTGTCAATCTCTACGGTTGCCATCTGCGCGTTTACCGGTTTCACCCTCACGATTTGGAAACCAATCGTCCTGCCAAGCTTGAACTGCTGCAGGAACTCAACGATGGCATCGACTATCCCGAGACGGTTGCAGTTTCTCCGGATGGAAACATGTTGGCAGTCGCTCACTGCCAGTCCCGCAAATTTGGCATGTCGCTATTTCCGATCGATCAAGACGCTCCTCGTGCTGCGTCGAAGCGAAGAATCGTCCGGCGCGAAGCCAGAAAGCAACCGCCCTTCCACGGCGCGTCCTTTACTCCCGACTCGCGACACCTGGCCTATACCGAGATTGGCGAGCCCGGTTATGTCGAAGTGGTTCGGGTGGATGCCACCAAGCGCAAACCGACCTGTCATCTTACGAACGGTATGGCGCCGCTGAAGCCTAAGTCTGTCGCCTTTTCTCCCGACGCGAAGTTCGCCGCGAGCGTTATGGGATATAACGGCGCCCCCAATCATCGTTCCCAAACCTCAGGTGGGATGCTCCTCGTGCATCGCTTCGACGCAGACAACGGCGTGATCGAGCCACAACCCATCGCCCAGCTAAAAGGTCCGGGTAAATCGCTCGCCACATCCGACATGGGCATCTTCATTCCTACCGCGCCGGGCACCCCGTATCGCGTCGTTGCAGTGGATCAGGCAGCCGATGCCCGCGATTGTTCTCATCACTCACGATGCAGAGATCCTGCAGATCGCGGATCGCATCTATGAGATCAGGCCACTCTCCGAGCTGCCTCACGGACAAGGCACCCAACTAACGCCGCAATCCGACAATCCGCAGCGAAAGCGCGATTAGGGCGATTGCCAGCAACACCGCGTACACCACCGGGTCCGAAGGCGCTGCCGCTGACAAGTTGTCGGGGGCAGACACTCTTCCAGCATACGTCTGGGCGAAAATGATCCAGATGTAGTACACGCCCACGGTGTGCAATCGCTTCCAGTTGCGACCAAGGCGGTTCATCCACGCGTTGGTAGAAGTCAATGCCAACAAGGCAACGAACACGTAGCCCAACCCGCCACCGACGATCGCAGCCGCGTCGGGCACGGTTGCGAGAAAAGTGAAGTAGCCAATGATCGCGCCCAGATGAATGAAGTGAGCCAACGCAAAGGCCAGCCCGAGGCAACGGCGATTCCTAACCAACGCGCGCGTAAAACTGGCCGGCGCAAGCTTAGCTAACGACGAAGCGAAAAATGCGACGATGAAGATTGAAAACGAGAAGCGCGCCGTGTGACGCGTGAACATTTGCAGGCCGGACTCGGTCAGGCCTTCACCAAGAAACCAGGCTGCGAGCGCCGCCGTCGCTACAATGACGTAGGTGGCAAAAGGCCAGAAAGGTAAGGGGAGAGGTCGCGGCATGATGGAGTAAACGCAATCGGCGAGAAGGCTCGGGCACAAAAACGGGACTGCGGAAGAAGCGTCTGCCGACGCTTCTTCCGCAGTCGGTCAATTACTGACTGAGAATCGCCCCGCGCGCTTCAGCCTTCTCCCACATGCGAATGTAGGCTTCAGCCGATTTGAACAGCGGCTCCAACTCTTCGTCGGTCACGCCGTCGCCCCGCACGTCCTCGATTAACTCGGCGACCATGCCGATATGAGCCAAGCCTTCGGTATTGAAGTCGATCGTACGATCGCCAACCACCGACTCTGTGAACGTGACCTCACCCGAATAGGATGTGAACGGATAGGTAACCGGATCGGTCTGCGTGTCGCCGCAATTTGCTCCGGCTCCAAAACGCGGGCCCGGCGCACCGGCGAAGCCGTTTAAGTCGAAACCGAAGCCCAAGCCGGGAAAGCCACCGTTGTCGACGACGCTTTGCAATCGACTCTGGAAGCGATCGTCCATCGTGGCCGAAGCAGACGCGCTGCGGCAGCGACCGAAGCCGGATGTAGAGATTCCGCCCAGTGCGTACAACGCACCGCCGTTATCCTGACCGTGGGTACCGGCAGCCGGGTAATCGTTCTCCACCATCATCTCGAAGACGCGTATGTACGAGCGCTTGGGGAGATGATCGATCTCCAGAATCATTCCGCGACTCATAACTTCGTTGACAAAGAATTCACCCAACGACGTCAGACCGGCGTTCTGGCAGAAGTCACCATCCTCGCCCGGCTCGCTCAGTATATCCAAGAACGGACCAAGCGCGTTGAGCGGATTGAGTTCGAACTGCCGCAACCCGAACGTACTGTTCGGAAGCGGCCCCATGAACTCCGCGCGCGGTTGATTGAGACCGGGGAAGGTCAGCGGTCCCTTGTCGAAGGCACTGCTAACTCCAAGGTCACAGTCCTCAGTGTAGTTGTTGAAGTAGCGGCTTTGGATGAAATTCCCCAGCTCAAGGATGCCTTTGTCGCCATCGCCAGCCGAGAACGCGTTGTCGTACTTGTGGACCGGGAACAGCGCCCGAACACCGCGGCCATGGTACTCGTCGAACTTGGCGATTACGTCTTCTTCGGTACAGGCTGGATGCTCGCTGCTCGGTGTGACTAAACAGTCAAAGATATGAGCCGTCTCGATCCCGAGCACCACTGCCATCTTGCCTTCGCCAACGATGGCGCGGGCTTCGGCCGGGCTCTTCACGATGCGGAACCAGCCAAGACCAGGGCCGCCCGACTGCGCGTCAATGTAGCGCTCCATGGCGTAGGTCTCGTCGATGATGCGATCCACCGCGACCATGTCGTTGCATGAGTAACGCACCGGCTGAATATCCAGGCCGACGAGGAATTGGCAGATCACCGCATTGGTCGTGGCGTGCTGTACCACCAATCGCAACCCAGACATCCAGGCGCGCTCGAGCGACTTGTAGTACTGCACTTGGTGGGTCGAGCTGTCGTGGGCACTCGGCCAGTCGGTGAATGTCGGATACCCGTCGGTGGCGTGATTGTCCTCGGGCGTTTCCCCGCCGACCACCGCAATAAGAAGCGAATCGGCATCAAGACTATCGCCCTGGTCGAAGCCGTAACCGAAGAGGTCTTGGCGCCCTGCCACCCCGTGGAACCGCTCACAATCCGACAAAGCGTGCTCGACGCCGAGCCGGTGGAAAGGCGAACCGTGGTAGATGCCACCCCCACCAAATCCGAAGTTCGAAAGAATGTGGGAGTGAGCGTCGATGAATCCATACACAGACCCGTCATCAAACACGGGCGGAGCGACGATGCCGGTAGCATCCAACGTCAGCTCGGGGAAGTCCGAACAGCCGGTGGCGGAGACAAGCTCAATCGACGCGGCTTCAGCCTCATCCGCGGACAGGCCAGTAGTAGTCAGGTATTGCCGCTGCTTGATGTTGAAGAAGACCGCAGCATCGGGTGCGAAGGCGGAGTGCGTGAGCACCCATTCGGCCTCGGATACGTAGCTGTCGTCGATCAAGAGGATATCGGACGCCAAGTCAGTGCTACGACCGAGACCATCCGTTTCACTGATTAGGTAACCGCCGTCCGGGTCACGCAAAAGGTAAACGCCGAGGTCGGCTGCGCGTAGATTCATCGGGGTGCCCGATGCCGCGTCGCCTGCGCTAAACGCAAAACCAAGACCGCCACTTACCAGAAAACTCTGCTCGCCTTCGCTGGTGCCGCCCACAGCGTAACAGCCACTGGCGAACTGGTAGAGGTCAATGCTTGCGCCAGCGGTCGTCTCGCAATCGGTCGGCGGCGTTTCCGCAGCACAGGTGTCGAAACCGCGCCCACCCTTAACCCTGTCGGTGCCGTCACCGCCATCGATCCAATCGTCAGAGTGTCCGCCTTTGATGAAGTCCTCGCCATCGCCACCTTCGATGCGGTCGATTCCCCTGCCGCCCGAAATTTTGTCAACACCAGGGCCACCGATCAGGACATCATTGTCTCGCCCCGCATTTAGGGTGTCGTCGCCGGCCTGGCCGTCGAGCCGGTCGTTGCCGACGCCGTCGCGCAGTCGATCGTTGCCGTCGCCGCCGCAAATACGATCGTTGCCGCGACTTCCGTTGACG
>JBLFWR010000192.1:0-5520 GCA_047611725.1 Binatia bacterium
CTCAATCGATTCATCGAAATGCAGAGCCAGGATGAATGGAACCGTCAACATGGCAAAGAGGAAGGTCAGCAGCCATTTTCGTGGGAAGAATGACCCCACGAACAGAATTAGGTACCAGGTCAGCTCCAGAGAAAGCGACCCGGCGGGGGCAACAACCCATTGGAAAATGTGAGTTCCCGCGGAACCGAAAAGAAAGATATTCCTCCACCATTGAATGAAGGTCGACGGTGCGAAGAGCTCGAAGGGCAAACCTGGTGGAGTGTCTGCTTGGTAGAGAACAAGGCAGAGGCCAAGAAACAACGCTGTCCAATAGGTCGGGAAAATTCTCAAGAATCGGTTGGTGAGAAAGTCCTTGGGGCGATTGTTGTAGCGGCCGTACAGAATGTTCGAGACGAGAAAGCCGCTGATTAGAAAGAAACACCACACGGCCAACATTCCCGCCATTGGAAAGGCGGGGAGAAACGCGTGGTAGGCCAACACGGCCCACGCCAGCACGAAGCGAAGATAATTTAGTCGGCTATACATTGTCCGGGGAATTCCATGCGTTCGGCTGCCGCTAGACTGGATACGCCACCGCTTCGCTACACACAAAGGACCGGCGAACTGGATGCGTCGGTTTTTGTCTCTCCCGGCCTCAATAGCGACCTGTCAAGGTGACGGGCGGCGGCGCCTTGTCCAGCCCGATCCGCAAATGCTACGAAACTGAATGCCCGGCATCCTTAAGCTACGGGCTACAAGTTCCCGGCTGGTCGGGCCGGATATCTCAGGAGCACGACATGGACATTAACGAACTACTTTCGAACGGAAAGATCTTGGATCAACTCGCCCGCAGCGCTGCGTTGCGCCGGATGACGCTCGCAAGGGGCTCCAAGCTCTTTTGCCTTCTGTGGTTCGCGGCCTAGAACGCAACGCAGGTTCTGCCGACGGAATGCAGAATTTGGCGAAGGCGCGCGGCTCTGGAAGCCACGCGCGTTACCTCGATGCACCCGAGACACTCGGCAATGACGATACCAAGCTCGACGGAAACGCGGTGCTCGGTCACATTCTCGGAAGCAAAGACGTGAGTCGTAACGTTGCCGCGCACGCGGCTGGTGAGACCGGACTCGATGCGAGCCCACTGCGAAAGATGCTACCGATCATCGCTTCGCTGGCGATGGCAGCGCTAAGCAAGAATTCAGACGGAGGCCGCAAACTGCCTTTGGCGCAAAGTGGCGGGTCGGGCCTGTTGGGCTCGATACTGTGAACTGTGCTGACCGGCTTGGCCGATACGAACAGCGGGCAGGGCGGCAACGACAGTCCGTTAGACGGAATTCTCGACCTGGCCAAGAAGTAGTTCTAGCGCGGTGCGCTTCACCAAGCCTGGCCGAGATTCTCGCAGGGCTTACTGATCGGGCGCGGGGTGCCAATGGCTGGGTGAGCGCGCAACCGCGTTTGGTCGGGTCGCGGCCAGTCGCCTGCGTCTAGGCGCTCGCGAATCTGTGGCAACAGGTTCTGCAGAACGATCCAAGCCTGCAGGCGTGTTCCGTCCGATGAAAAGTGAATGCCGTCGATGAACAGGTCTGGTTGCTGCGGGTACGCTTCGGCGACCTTCAGGAAAAGTAGCTCGTTGGTGCGCGCAAACGCCTGGAGCACCCGGTTTTGAAAGTCGGCCAGCCGGCGAATGTCGGTGTAGCGATAGGGCCAGTAGCGTGTGTTGAAGAAGTGCAGAAACCAAGACTGCCGCACCGGATCGACGCGCAGCCCCTCGTAGGCAAGCCAAACAAACGAACCTAAAGCGAAGTCGGCTCCGCCGTCTTCCACAGCCAAACGAATTTTCTCCAGGTCGATGAGAATAGCCGAAAGATTTACCGGCAGTTTGGGATGGTCTAACTGCGGAGAGAATTCGTCGAGGCCGTCGGGCCAACGTAGTTGGTAGTCTGGCTTCTCCGGTTCTGCCCCGCCGTCGGACATTAGTCGATCCAAGGACTGTCGCAGTTTCCCGACCAGTATCGAGTATCGTTCAGCGGCAACCAAACGTTGCCGCCACTTTGGCGTTTCTACTTTGTGGAAAACGGTGCGCACCTCGACGGGGACGTCGAGCAGAGATGCCAGGCTGAACTGATTCGACCCTTCGTAGTAGAGCACCAAGTCGGGTTCCATCGGCAGGACTTCAGTTTCGACGATGGCCGCAATCGAAGCCGAGCTGATGCCGGCGCGCCCTGCGTTTATGCCATCGAAGCGCAGGTCCAGCTTTTGGTCGGCAGCCCACAAGTTGAGCCAATGCACGACGAACTCGGGATACGAAAACTCAAAGTCGGGTTGCCCGACCGTTGTCGATGCTCCCACGAATGCGATGCGGATCGTGTCCGAAGGTTTATCCAACGGTAGATTCGGACCTCTCCACCCGAACCGATTGGTGATGAATCCTGTGGGAGTTTCGTAGCTTTGTAGGTAGCGAAACGCGGGGTGCGAGTCGCTACGGGGCGCATCGAACACGAGTACGGGTTGGGGCAGTGAGTCGATGTGACTTTGGCGCTTGCAGCCCCAGTGGCGCAGCCACCGTGCGTTGTACTGCCGGTACCGCCCTTGCTCGCGAAGCCAATTGCTGCGCTGGCCGGCGTCAATCGTCTCCAAGGCCAAGTCGGGGTGGCCTTTGGTTGATATCGGCGGGGGCGGTTCGTCGATCCAGGCGGGCTTCAACTGTGGGTCAGTGGTCAGGGTTGTCGCCAGCGAAACTAGCGGCCGAATGGGAGGCGGTTTGCGCGGCGCCGAACGACCAAGCTCAGCTTGGGTTAGCGGTTGGCCATCCATGGCGCGGAGAATGCCTTCAGAAAGCAGAACGATCCCGATGATTGAAAGCATCGATACAAGGGCCGCCAGTCCTTGCTGTAGTTTGCGCGCCGGTTTGCGTGATTGATTTTCATTCACCGGTTTCACACGGCCTCGGCTAAGCGGCTCGCGAGCGAAAGAACAGTCCGAACAGAACCGGACATAGTACCAACGTAAGTGCCGTGGCCACGGCCAGCCCGAAGATCATCGCGAAGGCCATCGACGACCACATGCCACCGCCGCCAATGGCTAACGGTAGCAGCCCGATGATGGTCGTGATCGTGGTCATGATGATCGGCCGTAGGCGCGAACGGCCCGAAGCGACCAGGGCTTCGGTCACGTCCATTCCCTTGCCCAATTCTATATCGACTTCGTCGATGATCAGGATCGCGTTGTTCACCACGATGCCCAACAGCGCGATCAAACCGAGCAGGGTCATAAAACCGAAGGAGCTTCCGGTGAGCAAAAGTCCCGGTGTCACACCGATCAGCATCGGCGGAACCGTCAGCACGATCACGATGAATCGTCGGATGCTGTTGAACTGACTGATCAGGATCAACGCCAATACCGACAACGCAACCGGCATGGCAGCTCCGATTTTGGCCTGCGACTCGCCGCTTTCTTCTTGCTCACCGCCGTACTCAATGTGATAGCCCGCTGGCCAAGCCTTGGCCGCGGCTAGAGCATCAACTTTCGGTCGTAGCTCGGCCAAGGCTTCGCTGGCGAAGCGCCCGGCAACTCGCGCCTTGATCGTCATTACTCGCAAGGTGTCCTCGCGGTGAATCGAGCCCGGTAGGAACTCTACGGAAATGTCGGCGACCTGGCCCAGAGGGACGGCTCCGGTTGATCCGCCGAACACCGGGATGTCGGGCAGGCGATCCGGGCGACCTCGATAGTCGTCGCGCGAACGAAATAGGACCGGAATGGCATCGTCGCGCTCGCGGAACGTCGTGACCTGCGAGCCGCTCATCTGCGAGCCCAGCGCCGAGGCGATGGTCTCGGTTGACAGGCCCAGTAGCGACGCGCGAATCGGATCCGGATCGACCGTAATCTGTTTGACCCATTCACCCCAGTCGTCGCGTACGTCATAGAGGCCGGGAAGCGATTTCACTTCTGCGACGATCTGATCTCTGAGGCCGTACAAGGTCTCCATGTCTTCGCCGTACATGCGGATCTGAATCGGGTCGCCGACGGGTGGCCCATTCTCTAGTGCCTTGGCCGTGACGCGAGCATCGGGGAGGTTGTTGTGGGCGAAGGTGTTAACGGCCGCGACCAGCGCGCTCACGTCTTGGGGGTCATCGCTGCGCGTCAGCACGTTGAGAAACGCATAGTTCGGGTTGGCGGGTTCCGGTGACAACGAAAGATACCAACGCGGTCCGCCGTTGCCGATCCAACTTGACACTGACTCCACGTCGTCGCCGTGTTCTTCTAGTAACCAATTCTCAAGCCGCCCCACGGCGAGTTCGGTTGGCGCGATGTCGATGCCTAGGGGCAGCTCGAAGTCGACAACAAACTGCGCCCGCTCGTTGGGCGGGAAGAAAATGTTCGGCACGAACTGAAACGCCCATCCTGCCGTAATGGTCAGAGCCAGAACAAGAGCTGGGTAGAACCAGCCCAGCCTGATCATTAAACGCAGGAATCGCTCGTAGGGGTCGTAGCAATAGGCCAGAGCGCGGCCAAGGGGTGTGTCGCGCTCCAATGGTTTCAAGAAGTAGTAGCAAAGCATCGGCACGATCGTCAGCGAAAGCACCCAGCTTGCCAGCAACGTCAGCGAGACGACGGCGAAGAGGCTGTAGGTGAATTCGCTGGTGCCGCCCTCAGCCAAAGCGATGGGGGAGAAAGCGGCGATGGTCGTTCCGCTTGCAGCCAGCAGCGGCATTGCGAGTCCGTCAACCGCGCCGGTAACGGCTTCGAAACGATCCATGCCGGCGCTCAGGCGTACGAGGATCAGCTCGCTGATCACGACTGCATTGTCGACAAGCAGTCCCAGCGAGATGATCAAGGCGGCGATCGACATCATTTCGAGCTGTACACCAGCCGCAGGCATAGCGGCGAAACAGGCCAGTGTGGCTGAGGGTACCAAAACACCGACGATCATTGCGATGCGCCAGCCGGCGAACAGGAACATTACGAACACAACGAACAAGAAGGCTTCGACTAGGTTGACGAGGAAGTTCTCGACCGATGCGTTGACGTACTTGGGTTGGAAAAACATCGGCTCGATTTCCAAACCGAGCGGCAGTTGCGATTCTATCGTTTCAAGCTTTTCGAGAATGCCCTCGCCGATCGTGGTCACCACGCCGCCAGAAATCATCGAAACCGCGATGCACAACACGCGTTCGCCGTTGAAATGAGAGCGCGACCGCGGTGGATCAGCGTAGCCCCGGCGAACGTCAACCAGATCGGCGACACGCAACAGGGATCGTTGGCCGGAAAGAGATAGCCGGTAGTCGGCGAGCTCTTCAAGGCTTTCGAACTCACCTCGGGTCACGATGCTAATCCGTTCGCGCCCGGCCAGCGTGTCCCCGCTGCGAGTGACTGCATTTTGTTGGGCGAGTTGGTTGAATATTTCGCTCGGCGAAATTTGGCGAGCGGCTAGCTCGGCACTCGAAAACTCAAGGAATACCTGTTCCTCAGGGGCACCATGGAACTCGACCTTAGCCACACCGTCGGTTGCCAGTAAGTCGTCTCGAATCGTTTCGCCTACATGCA
>JBLFWR010000193.1:0-5494 GCA_047611725.1 Binatia bacterium
ACGCCGCGCTTGTAGTTCACCGTCAGATTGTTGGTGATGCGCCGCTCTTCGCGAAGCGTGAAAATCTCATCCAAGTTTTCATCGGGATGTAGAGGACGATGAGCATCGTGCAGATTCTTTGCCGGTCCCGAGAAACGCCGATTGTAGTCTTCGATGTACTCGCCCAGGTACGGCGTAGCCGCTTCCTTGGTCGATAGGTCTCGCAGCCGCAATTCCTTCACGAGCCGGTCCTGGAGCGTTAGATGCGCACGCTCCACGCGGCGGATAGGTAGTTTAAACACCCTGCCGCGTCAGACTCAGGCGTCCGAGAACGTTTACGTCAACTAAACTCCATGCAGTTCTTCCGTTCATCGACCGTGCGGGACGATGCTGGCCGGATGGCGCAGGCGAGATCTTCGACACGATGGTCGTCTCGTGGCGTGAGACTCGCGACCCTTTCAAGAAACGTTCGTGCCTCGGCCTTACGATTCGGTTCCCGTTCCAGAAGCGCGAGCGCCATGATCAATTCAGTGCCCGGATGACTCGGATCAAGGGCTAGAGCACGTTCCGCGAAGCCGAGGCTTTTGCCTCGATCAACCCACCCCGAAATGAAGGGCACGCGCGGTATCGTCGCGTGCAGGCGAGACAGGAGCCGCAACGCGCCGCCCTGGTCAACAGACGGATCGAGCTCCGCGGTTTTCTGAGCGGTGTCGTGCATCTTGGTCGCGAGCCCGTCTCGCACGATCGTCAGTAGCCCGACGCGGCTCGCCTTTATTCCCCATGCGATGCCGCTCCAGAAATAGACGCGCGCACGATTGTGGTCATCCCCGGTGCCGCGTTCCAGGAGTTCCATCGAGTCGTGAGCGAGCGCTACAGCTTGGTCAACATTGGCTTCTTTGGCGTCGTCGTCGCGGTCGGCGAAGTCGACCGAGTAGTGTAGTGCGCGCAGGAGTTTCCAGCGTGTTTCCAGTTCGTTGGGCGAATCGCTTTGAGTAGTTTGGTAGCTTTCGATGGCAGATTCGATCGCCTCCGGCGCGGCGAGCTTTCCCGAAAGCGCCTCGGCGCGCTTTGCCCAAAGTGCGTCACCCGCGGCCAGAGCGCCTTTGCTCGGCAAGCTCTCGGTTGCCACGGCGGGCCCCGCAGAGATCCAGACTAGACAAAGGGCAGCACTGAAAGTTCGAAGCACAAGTTTTGCGCTCATGACGCTCTTGGTGGGCGCAGCATGAGTTCCGGCGTGCGTTCGCAGGAGGAGCGATAGATTGGGTGACACGACCAGGGCCACAGTCCCTGGAGAACCCCTGCGATCGCCGTTGCGCTCAGGTAGGTGAGGCTGCCCGTGAGATCGAAGAAGCGCTCGGTCTGCGCTGCGTAGGCGTGGACAAAGACGACCCAGTTCAGGAGGAAGCAAAGAAACCCGCAGATTGCGAAAACAGGCCATCCATCGATGCGGAGACTTCCTTGGCTTCCAGCCCAACCAAGTGCCGCGCCGATTGCCAATATAAGAGGAAGTGCACTCAGGGCCTGTTTTTCGTCCCTTTCCATTGCGATGGCTTTATCGATTAGTCAAGGAATGTGGGTTTAGGCAACTTACGGTTCGAGGAAAGTTTCGCGGTCGTCCGGACGCGAAACAAGATTGTGAAATGTCTCGCGTGCCTGCTATCGGGTTGTCTTTGAACCCGAAGAATTGGCATTCAGAGACTGGACTCACGTGGTCCACGCCCGGAACAGCATGCGAAGGTTGGTTCGCTTGCCCGTAGGCTTTTCCCAGGAGAAATTTTTGATCATATCTCGCGCCCACCTTGTGCCCCTCTGTATCGCGGCTGTCACGTTTTTCCCCGGCTTTGCTGCCGAAAGTTTTGCCGAGAACCATCTGTATATCGGGCATAGCTTCTTCAGACCCTCGGCCGATCGCATGCCGTTCCACGCAACGCAGGCGGGCATCGTCGGCCACACCCAAACGATGATTTTCTCAGGCGGTGGCTCAGGGGCGCCGCAGGCCTTGTGGGAGAACCTGAGCAAGCGTTCCGATATTCAGACCGTCCTGAACGCAGGCGATGTCGATCTGTTCGCGATGACTTACCACACCGACTATCCGACGTCGGAGGGCTACGAGAACTGGATCAGCTACGCGGTGTCGCAGAACCCGAATACGCGCTTCGTACTGGCGCTTCCGTGGCCGACCGCGCCCGAGAGTACAGATGCCGCGAGTTACTCAAGCGGTTGGCACAGCGGGCACGATTCCGGCTGGCACGCACTGATTGATGGCCTGCGTGGGCTCTACCCAGGTGTCGACATTCATTGCTTGCCCTACGGCCAAAGTACCACCGATCTGCGACTGCTGTTCGCTGACAACAACCTCCCTGACGTCAACTTCCTGCGGGGCCCAGCCAACGACGCTCTCGTCGTGGATGCGTTAGGACACCCCGGCGATATCACGACGGCAACGACTGAGCTGGTGTGGGCACGCATGATGTTCGGTATTGACCTCGACACGTACAGCTACGACCCGGGGTATGTCACCGATCTGAAGGCGATTGCGCAGATGATCATGGATGACCACGACGCAGCGTTTGGTGCGCCGCCGACGCCACCGACACCGTCGCCCGGATGCGGCGAAGCACCTCGGGAGGGTTGCCGTACCGCGGAGAAGTCAGTGCTGCTGTATCGGGACAATGCTGACAACGACCGTGATCGGCTCACCTACAAATGGATCAAGGGGCAAGCGACCTCTCAGTCTGAGTTCGGTGATCCCACAACCAGCACCCAGGTGGATCTGTGCATTTACGCGGGGGCGGGACAGGCGCTGTATGTCGCGTCGAACGTTCCGGCCAGTAACGTCAATTGGGCACCATTGGGCGACAAGGGGTTTAAGTACCGCGACTCGCTTGAGTTGGCCGACGGCGCAAAAAAGATCCAGCTCAAGGGGCACGAGACTCTTCCCAAGTCGAAGATTCAGTGGAAGGGCGCCGGCAGTGGTTTGCCGGATCTGCCGGTTGAACTACCGCTTCCCGCCGGCGGCTTCCCCATGTTGATTCAGATCTCCGGCAGCGACACTTCCGCGTGCTTTGAAACGCTCTTCGACAGCGGCGATGTGGCTTCGAACAAGCCTGGGACGTTGAAGTTGAAGAGGAGGTGAGGGGCGGTTCGCGGGTGTGGTCAACATCCCGATCGACAAGGCAGACGTCACGCTTCGCGGGAAGAATGCGAAAATGACGCTCGTCGATGTGTTTCCCCCCGCCACTGGCGTGGGCATCGCAGTGGGGGCGCGGATAGGTAGTTTAAACACCCTGCCGCGTCAGACTCAGGCGTCCGAGAACGTTTACGTCAACTAAACTCCATGCAGTTCTTCCGTTCATCGACCGTGCGGGACGATGCTGGCCGGATGGCGCAGGCCGCGTGCCGGCTTCCTCCAAAATCCCATCGTGTGGACCATCGCGCTCGTCTTCGTGACCGACGGCATGTTCTATGTTTACCATCGGTTGCAACACGCGATCCCGCTCTTCTGGCACATACACAAGCTGCACCACACCGACCCTGACATGAACATCACGACGTCGTCGCGCACTCATTTTCTGGAGAAGCCCCTGCAGTTCATCTGCTTCGGAGCGCCGGCCCTATGGATCGTCGGAATGAACTGGGAGGGGGTGGCGTTGGCGAGCGTTATCGGCCCGTTCTTCCTTTACTTTGCGCACCTCGACGTGCCGCTGTCGCTGGGCCCGCTTACGCCGATCATCATCGGTCCGGACTACCATCGCATTCATCACAGCAAGGCGGCGGAGCATCACAACTCAAACTTCGCCCAGGCTTTTCCATTGTTCGACATGCTCGGCGGAACCTATCGCCGGCCGCAAGGAGGCGAGCGGGTGGAGACGGGGTTGGCCCAGTGTGAGACGGCAGCGGAGCGTTGGCGGCCAATTTTTTGGTAAAATGGGGACAGGCACTATTCTTTAGTGTGGGCATCGGGCTGAGGGGGCGGACTCTTAGACGTTTTGACGTCAAGACGTCACGGGGGTAAAAGTAGTCCATGGACCCAACCATCAAGAGATCTACCGTCTATTTTGAGGAGGATGTTCACCGCGCGTTGCGCTTGAAAGCGGCAGCCTGCGATCGGACGGTCTCGGACATGGTCAATGAAGCCGTCAAGCTTTCTCTTCTAGACGATGCCGAAGACCTAGCCGCTTTCGATGCTCGTGCTGGTGAGCCATCGGTGTTGTTCGAGGATTTCGTAAAGAGACTGAAGCAGAGTGGCGCGCTATAGCGTCCGCATCCTGCGCTCGGCCGCTAAGGAGATCGAAAGGGTCTCTACGAAGAAGCAGCGCCAAGCCATCGTGAAGCGGATCGCAGGCCTAGCCGACGATCCGCGAGGACCCGGCTGCGAGAAGCTGGCGGGTTACGCTGACCGCTATCGAGTGAGGCAGGGCAACTTTCGGGTGATCTATTCGATCGAGGACGAAGTGCTGACTGTTTGGGTAGTAAGAGTGGGCCACCGTAAGGACGTCTATCGAACCTAACATTCACCGACATGTTCTCAGAGCTACCGAGTGGAACGTCTTCGTTTCTGTTCGCCGGAAGTTGTTCAGCGATTTTCCAAGTGTTGCGCAATCAAGACCTTGATCAGGGACTGACGCGGCACGCCGAGTCGCTTGGCTTCTTTGTCGAGCGATTGAACCATCCACTTTGGAAAGTCGACGTTGACGCGCTTTGGTTCTTGTCCGGGTCGTCGCGCTTTTGCCAAGTCGAGGTACTTGGTGATGTCCTCACCAGTGTCGAACTTCGTCTCTAGGTCTTTAGCCTTCATAGATGGTTACCTCTTCGGCGCGAGAGCGACGCACTGAGATAATGCGGATGTTCTCGTCTCGGTGTGTGATGATTCCAGTCCAGTGCTTGCGCTTAATCATGCCGACCACGATCAGTATCGCCTCCGGAGTTCTCGCTGGGATCACGATGAGGTCCGGGTCATCCCAAAGCGCCTGGGTCGCAACAAAGTCGATGCCGTGTTTGCGCTTGTTCGCGGCGCTCTTTCGAGCATCAAACTCAAAGCTCATGGTATAATTTCTATACCTTTGATGTGGTCCGCGTCAAGGTGCTCGCTTGTCCTAGGGCCGCGTCCACCACGTCGGAGGCGGGCCGGTCGGACACTACATAGTGGTGACGGGTCAGTCCGGTCGCTGCGTTTCAGCGAAGCAGGTTCACGGGTAGGGGCAGGGCTTGGGTCTTGCGGGAAGCGAGCCCGGCAGCGCGCGGCGGTAATGGCAAACCATTTCATCGTCGGAGCATGCGACCGGGACAAACATCTGATTTCGCAAACGCGCGGCTTCCGCGACCAACTTTTCAGGAGCGTGCTCCTCGCGTCCGAACACGACCAGTATGTCCACACAGTGTTGCGTCGCTGCCTCATACGCGGCCACGTCCAAAGTGACCTTCCCCCGAAGTAGTGGCCACTCAGTTTAGGCCGCTAGTGCGGCGGTTGCAGCGGCAGCTTCGAACTCGGCAGGACTCATGTAGCCCAGATACG
>JBLFWR010000194.1:0-5478 GCA_047611725.1 Binatia bacterium
CAATGGCATCCTGCCGATCGAGAACACCATCAATTGCCATTGGCCGCGCTTCTCCCAAGCGTGTGTCTCGCCGCACAGACACTAAGAGCGATGACTAGGGATCGAACCACAGCGTTTGAGATCCAACTCGCTTCTGCATTCCTGCGATGTGGTGTTCTGTGGTCGACCACGGAAGTTTCCGCAACTCGCAGCACCTAGCCAGCCACACCATCTCCAGTAGCATCTACAAGCGCGCGGCCACTCAAGCCGACCACATAAGCCAAAGATGCCTTACCCGATATCGGAAAACCGCCCATTGCCGACAGCTTACGAGACAGTAATCGACCCCTCAAACCTAGTGTTCACCGCGGTTGCGATGCTCATCCACGCTGCCGCACTCGCGGCGCAGTTGGGACTCGCATCGTTTTTGATCGCTACGGGTCTGGTAAACATGGTGCTGCCAGGCTTTGGTGCCTCTTGGTACCAAAAGATGGGCGCCATTCAGATTGTCCGCGGTGCGGCGGAACGACTCGGTGTCGTCCGGCTCGCGCTAGGTGTTGCGCTTCTATTGCCTGCGTTGCTCGGTGCACCCTATCTGCTCTCCCTCCTAGCCTGCGTTGCAGCGATCGCGCTTTTCCGGTTTTTGGAGCGCGGTTTACCCGCCGACTCCGCAAGCATCGGGCGATTGGCTCGCCGCACGATGCTACTCGCTGCAGTGCTGCTCCCGGCCTTCATGCTCTACGAAGGCGATGACTCACTTGACCTCGGCGTTGAACTCCTTGCCACCATGCAGGAGTGGCGCACCCACGAACTCGACTGGCAACTGGCCAACGACCTCCAGGCCCCAAAGGTCGGCGAGCTGGCACCCGACTTCGAATTGCAAGACCCGGCAGGTGCAACCGCGGTGCGTCTTTCGGACTTTCGCGGCAAGCGCCCCGTGGCCTTGATCTTTGGGAGCTACACCTGACCTCCCTTCAGCATTGGGACCGTGCGTCTCAAAGAAATCTACGCGAAGTACAAAGACCAGGTCGAGTTCATTGTCGTTTACGTAAAGGAGGCCCACCCGTCGGACAAGTGGTGGCTCGGTCGCTCACGTACCCAGACCGCGCTGCATGAGTTGTCGGGCAACCCAGCACGCCTCGATGTCGAGGAACCCGTCACACTGGAACAACGGCGAAAGGTCGCGGCCAGCTGTCAGGCGAATCTTTTTGACGGAGTCGTGCCTTTGTATGTAGACGCGATGAACGATGCGGTGAGTGCGCGTTATGCCGCCAAGCCGACGCGTATCTACTTCATCGACGCCGCGGGCACTGTGATTTACAACCCGGGCATTGGCCCCTTCGGCTTCAACCCGGATCACTTCGAGCCCGTCATCGAGGCATACCTCGAAAAATAGAGTGTCCGCATTAACCGTCGCGATAACCATCGCGATGTCCCGAGTCCGAGTTCGTCACACGGCAGGCCATTTTCGGGGTGCGCGACTGACTGCGCTTAAGGCCCACTGACGCCGTCACACAGCCGCGAGCTGGGAGTGGCTACTCGGTGTACAGCAGCACGAAGAAGTTTTCGGTGACCGATGCCAAGACCGAAAATATGGTCATCAATACGACGAACGTCACGCAGAAAATCGCGATTCGGGCTAGCCACCGGCGCCAACCCCGCCGACGCGTTGTAAACGTCCCGCTCATCTCGTTGACATCCGGTTGCATGCTCTCGGCGTTTTCAGTCATGGAAGTTCTTGTAACCACTCTCGTTGTGAAGCGCCGTCTCGGCCCCAGGCTCACTACCGCACTCAACCATAGTCTTTCGGACCAAGAATTGCTGAATACCCCGCAATGCCTACCTAAACCCGCCCAAACACCCTGCACTTCTTCCGCCGTCGCTCCGCGGGTGCCCCCGCCGACGCCCGGGCTCACATCACAACTTATAATCCACTGGCTACCCACTGTCCTGCCTGTCCCCACTCGATCGAGTCCGGCTTCATCTAGGGCGCAGCTCCACTCGACATTTTCATGCACGAAATTTCATCGCTATAAAACGAAAAACTCCGCCTCGTATCGTTTGCCCCGCGGAGGACTCATCGAATCGCAGTTCCCCGCCACAACCCGGAGTTTGACCGTTGTTGCGACCACACGTTCGTCACACCAATCAAAATCTATCCCAAATTCATGAATTTACGGCTTGACGTAACTGTGTGTTATGCCGGACAATTTGCCCGCGAAATTAGAACACCCTTATTCCGAAACATTTTTCTCGATATAACTGGAGCCCCCCATGGAAAACTGGCAAGAAACAATTCAAGACGTACTCACGAATTATGGGCCCGGCGTACTGGGCTTTGTCGGCGTACTCGTCGTAGGTTGGTTTGTCGCAAAGGCTATCACCGGCGCAATCCGCAAGGGCATGACGAAGGCCGACATCGACACGACACTCATCGGCTTCGTTTGCAACCTGGCCTACATGGCACTCATGGCGCTGGTCGTCATCTCCGCCCTCGGACAGCTCGGCGTCAACACCACGTCGTTTGCAGCCATCATCGGTGCTGCCGGTTTGGCGGTTGGTCTTTCACTGCAGGGCTCACTCGGCAACTTCGCCTCGGGCGTGATGCTGATCATCTTTCGCCCCTTCAAGGCGGGTGACTTCGTTGAAGCGGGTGGCGTTTCGGGCGTTGTTGAAGACGTCCAAGTCTTCGCGACGATCATTCGCACCGGCGACAACAAAGAGATCACGGTGCCCAACGGTTCGGTAACCGGTGGCAGCATCACCAACTACTCCGCCAAGCCCACCCGCCGCGTCGACATGGTTTTCGGCATCGGTTATGACGACGACATCAAAAAGGCCAAGCAGGTGCTGCACGACATTATTGCCGCAGACAGTCGCGTCCTCGCCGACCCGCCAGTCACCATCGCCGTCTCCGAGCTCGCGGACAGCAGCGTCAACTTCGTTGTCCGCCCCTGGGTCGCCTCAGGCGACTACTGGCCGGTACTGTTTGACACTACGGAGAACGTGAAGCTCGAGTTCGACAAGCAGGGCATCTCGATTCCGTATCCGCAGACGGACGTGCACGTACACCAGAACACGCCCGCTACTTGATCAGTCGCTGAAACACTGGCGCCATGCCGCGCCGGTTGGGTTTTTGTATTCCCCTCCGACTTGCTGGAGTCGCGCAATCCGCGCGCATCTCCTTCAACTCGTGACGGACAACAACAAAGGTCTCACAATGAGTCCCCAACCGGCGCATGGCGTTCGCAGCGCAGTTACTCCTCGCTACCTTCGTAGGTCTCCGCTTCGCGCCCAGAGAAAATATCCGGCAAGTCCTCAGAGACCTTCAGCGAAAACACCGGCGGCCTCTTTTCAAGAAAGCTCGTCACCCCCTCCCGCGCATCGGGCCCACTGCCCAACTGGTGAATCGCTATCGAGTCCACCCGGTGGGCCTCCATGGGATGTCGCGCCCCCAGCATTTGCCACAGCATCTGGCGAGACAACGCGATCGAAACGGGGCTCGTGTTCTCAACGATCTCCCGGGCGATTTCTTGCGCGCGATCGAGCAACGCATCTTCTTCCAAGACTTCACTCACCAGTCCAGCAGCCAGCGCCTCATCGGGACCAAAGATCCTGCCCGTAGCGACCCATTCCATTGCTTTGGCGATGCCCGCGATCCGCGGCAAGAACCAACTACTCGCGGCCTCGGGAACAAGCCCTCTTCTTGCGAACACAAAACCGAATTTCGCCTTCGTGCTGGCTAGTCGTATATCCATCGGCAGAGTCATTGTGAGACCAACGCCGACCGCCGCGCCGTTAATGGCGGCAATAATCGGCTTCTTGCAGTCGTACATCCTCAATGTCACACGTCCGCCCCCATCGCGAGGTGCACGCTTCGCTTGTTGCGGGTCTTCTTCTCCTGCCCCCGAATCAAACGTCCCCCCACCGCCTGCGAGATCGGCCCCGGCACAGAAGCCGCGTCCCGCTCCAGTCAAGATGACAGCCCGTACACGGTCGTCTTGATCGACCGCTTCGTACAGGGCGAGCAGGTCGTGCATCATCTGTGTGTTAAAGGCGTTTAGCCGCTCGGGACGATTGAGCGTCACGGTGAGTACATTAGCAACGAGATCGGTTGCCAAGGTCGGGTATTGCGGGAAGGGTTCTGCTTCGTTGACCAAGTCGTAGCTCCTGTTTAGGGGGGCCTGCGACGGCCCCAGCGTGAACACAACAATAGCGCTCGACACCTGGCCTTTCGCACCTCTTGACAGTGCGGTCTACGCAACAGACCCTTGGATAGAATCCGAGGAGTTTCCAAATGTCGAAATACAATTACGACCGCCTGTCCGGCCAGGACACTTCTTTTTTGTTGTGGGAGACGCCCAACCTGCACATGCATGTCGCGTCCACCCTCATTTTGGACATCGGGCCGATGGCAACCGAAAACGGCGGCGTGGATTTCGAGGCTTTCAAGCGATTCACCGAATCAACCCTTCACCGAATCCCGCGCTATCGCCAGAAGCTCAAGTGGATCCCCTTCGAAAATCGCCCGGTTTGGTACGACGACGCCGACTTCGAGATCGACTACCACATCCGGCACACGAGCCTTCCCAAACCCGGCACCGATGAGCAGCTCAAGAAGCTCTCCGCCCGGATCATGGCACAGCAACTCGATCGCGATCGTCCGCTGTGGGAAATCTGGGTCGTCGAGGGCTTAAAGGGAAAGCGCTACGCGATGATCAGCAAGATCCATCACTGCATGATCGACGGCACTTCTGGTATCGACATCTCGCAGATATTGATGCGGACGAGTCCCGACCGAGAAGTCGAAGAGCCACCGAAGTTTTTGCCCCGCCCGGAGCCACACGATCGCGATCTATTCGCGGACGCCATGAGTCTACGGCTACGCTCTCCCCTGCGCGCGCTTCGTGGCATCCAAGAGTTCCGCCGCGAAACCGAAAACCTGCAAGACGAGATACTGCTGCGAACCCGCGCCGTGCGTGCAGCGATTGCCAACCAATCGACGAGCGCTTCCGAAACTGTGATCAACGGCGACCTCGGTCCTCATCGAGTATTCGATTGGCTGACCGTCAGCCTGGCGGACGTAAAGGCGATTCGGAGATCACTCGACTGCACCGTCAATGACGTCGTGCTCACCGTCGTCACGGGTGCCTTCCGCGACTACCTCGCCCACCGACAAATGCGCCCCGAAGAGCTCGACTTTCGTATCCAGGCGCCCGTCAGCGTTCGCAGCGAAGACGAGAAAGGCAAGTTGGGCAATCGCGTAAGTGGCTGGCTCGTAAGGCTGCCTTTGGACGAAAGCGACCCGCGAAAGCAACTCGCGCGGATCAACGAAACCACTCGCGAGTTAAAGGACACGCAACAGGCACTCGGCGCAGAGATCATCTTGTCGATGATGAACAACATGCCGAACGCCTTGGTCTCACTCGGTGCGCAGGCAGCGGCGGGCACCATGAACTCAATCGTCACCAACGTCCCCGGCCCGCAGTTTCCACTCTA
>JBLFWR010000195.1:0-5475 GCA_047611725.1 Binatia bacterium
CTGAGGATGGCAAAAACGAGAACGCCGGTCACCGACGCGTACAGCCACATTGGCAAAGTGCGTCGTGCGAGACGACGATGATCCGCGAAGCGCCCCTTGGCGGCGTAGAACAACGTCAAGAGAATCATCGGCATCGCGGCAGTGATCACGATCACATGCGAGGCCAGGATACACAGATAGGCGACCTTGATTGGTCCCGATCCGGGGAAAGGCGTGTCGCCGTGTGTCGCGTGGTGCACGATGTACGTCACCAGAAACAGTACCGAAAACGCGACCGCCGAGAGCATGAAGCCGATGTGCCGGCGCTGGTTGGATGCGCGAATAGAGGCCCAGCCGCCCACCAGGCAGGCGCCAGCGCAGGCATTGAACGCCGCGTTCCACATCGGAAGAACCGGGTAAACGTTGGTGTTGACCGCCGAAGGCTCGTGGCCGTAAATCAACCAAAAAAGGAAAGTCAGGATGAGGGCACTGGCGACCGCGATCCAAGCGAATACCGCGCGATCACTCACCGTAGCGCCTCGTTCTTGGGCAGTCGCACAACCATTATTTGGCACCGAAAAATCGTCGAAGCTTCGCACAAGGCGGGGCCGGGTCAAGTCGCCCGGCGCTCAGGAACGTCACTGTGCAGAAGCCGATTTTTGGAGGCCACAGGCTAGGCCCCGAGCTGGCCTCGACGGCGCCGGAGTCAATGACCACCACGGCACGCCAACGCCGGTTCTGCGAGTTCTCCGGGTTGTCCGGGTCGTTCGGAGCTCGGCAGGTTGTGATCGCGACAAGCGCCTGAAAACGTAGCGTGATTTTGCAGTTCCGGCGGGCCCTTGCCCTACCCCAAAAGATCGTTGTGTGCCCAGGGCCAGCCCCGCCACCGACCCAGCGTCAGTTTACCTTTAAGGAGACCAGCAACATGGATTTCGAATATTCAGATCGCGTCAAAGAGCTAATTGGCCGCGTCCAGGGCTTCATCGACGAACACGTCATGCCAAACGAGCAGACCCTGTACGAGCAGGTGGCCGCCGGCGAGAGTCGCTGGGAAGTGCTCCCGCTTATGGAAGCGCTCAAGGAAAAGGCTCGCACGGCCGGCCTGTGGAATCTTTTCTTGCCCCATAGCGAGCACGGAGCCGGACTGACCAACCTTGAATATGCGCCCCTTTGCGAGGTCATGGGCCGCTCCCATTTCGCTTCCGAAGTGTTCAACTGCTCGGCGCCCGACACCGGGAACATGGAAGTGCTCGCCCGCTACGCGACCAAGGAACAGCAAGAACGCTGGCTCACCCCATTACTGGCAGGTGAGATTCGCTCGGCGTTCGCTATGACCGAGCCGGCCGTGGCCTCTTCGGATGCCACCAACATCGAATCGAACATCCGCCGCGACGGAGACGAGTACGTCATTAACGGTACGAAATGGTGGACATCCGGGGCGGGTGATCCGCGCTGTAAGATCATTATCTTCATGGGCAAGACCGACCCCTCGGCGTCGAAGTACGCCCAACAGTCGATGATCCTGATCCCGATGGATGCGCCCGGCGTCAACATCAAACGGATGCTCACCGTGTTTGGCTACGACGATGCCCCGCACGGCCATGCCGAGGTCGACTTCAAAGATGTTCGCGTGAGCGCCGATTCGATACTGCTCGGCGAAGGACGCGGATTCGAGATCGCTCAAGGACGCTTGGGTCCGGGCCGTATCCATCACTGTATGCGTACCATCGGGGTCGCGGAGCGAGCCCTTGAAGCTATGTGTCGCCGCGCGACCGAGCGTGTGGCGTTCGGTCGAACACTCGCCGAAATGGGTGTGACCAAGCATCACATCGCAATGTCACGCATGGAGATCGAACAGGCCCGCCTCCTAACTTTGAAGGCGGCCTACATGATGGACACGGTTGGCAACAAGGTCGCCCGTTCCGAGATCGCCCAGATCAAGGTGGTTGCACCGAATATGGCACTGCGGGTTGTGGATCGTGCGATCCAAGCTCACGGCGGTGCGGGGGTTTGCCAAGACTTCAACCTCGCCTACGCCTACGCGGGTCTTCGCACGCTGCGCTTGGCCGACGGCCCTGACGAAGTACACACCGATCAGGTTGGACGCCTGGAATTACGTAAGTACGCGTAGAAAAGTCTGCGGGCTGCCACCGCCCGCGAAACAAAAAGGCGCCCGAGCTGCAAAGCTCGGGCGCCTTTTTCATTCCGCCTTTTCAAGCGACCGCGGCGTAGCCAAAGCTACATCGCTCGCACGACGCCACCTACTCCGGCAACACGATCTTACTTCGTTCCGGATCGTCCTGAGGTTTGAACAACACCGCTACGTGGCCGACAACCGTAATCAGTTCACCACCCACCCGGTCGGCCAATGCCGCGCCGATTTGACGGCGTTCGGATTTGTGGTCGACAAAGCGAACCTTGATCAACTCGTGGTCGGCCAGCGCCTCTGCAGTCGCCGCAACCAGGGTGTCGCTCAGACCGGCCTTCCCCACTGATACCAGCGGATTCAAATGGTGGGCTAGCCCCCGGAGGTGACGGCGTGCGGCGCCGCTCAATCCAAGGCCCATGCCTGCCGACCGCTGTTGTTCTTCGTTTTCCATGTCGATCCTTTTGCGCCCCGCCTCGGCAGGTTCTTCTATTTTTGTCGTGCCAGACTCTTGATCAGGATCTCGTACACATCCTTGCTCGGCCGTGCGTCGGCCATTCTTTCCAGCTCGGCTCGCATCAACTCGCGTCGCCGCGGCTCGTATCTCCGCCAGCGTGTGAATGCACCCGCCATGCGAGCAGCCACCTGCGCGTTGAGCACGTCCAGGCCAAGAACCTGGTCAGCGACAAACGTGTACCCGCTGCCGTCCGCGGCATGAAAACCGACCGGGTTGCCGGCGGCGAACGCGCCGAGCAGCGAGCGAACCCGGTTCGGGTTCTTCAAACTAAACATCGGATGTTTGGCCAGGCTCTTAACCTCTGCCAATACGTCGGGGAGCGTCGAAATGGCCTGCACGGTGAACCATTTATCCAGAACCAACGGTTCTTCTTTCCAATTCTCAAAGAACGACAACAAAGCCTCTTCACGCTCGGGCCCCGGTCGATCAGCCAGGACCGTCAGCGCCGCAAGCCGATCGGTCATGTTATCGGCGTCACGGAACTGCGCGGTTGCACATCCCAACCCGTGTTCACCACCAGTACGGCACAGATAGGCTAACGCCACAGCGGCGACCGACCGCCGGCCAATGGCATCAGGGTCGGTGCTGTAGGCGTCGCGACTTCGATGCACTTCGTAGAGCTTTGCGAATTTTGGTTCGAGGAGTCGCGCGATTTCGCCCCGAACGTGATCCCGAACCCGGTGCACAAGTTCCGGATCCACCTCGCCGAGATGATCGCCAACGTAGCCTTCGGCTGGCAACACCAATGCTTTAGCCAGCAACGATCGATCCATCGCCGTGTCATCCACGGTACGCTCGAAGACCTGAACCAGGGACGTCGGGACCACCAACTCGCGACCCGCCTTGGCATCATCGACGAGGCGCAGAAGGACCGCGAGGGCCCCACGTTGACCGGCCTCCCAACGATTGAAGGGATCGCTATCCCACGCAGCAAGGTGGGCAAGTCCGGCTTCGTCCAGATCCGATTCCAATCGCACTGGAGCGCTGAACCCTCGCAACAAAGACGGAACTGGCTCTTCGGTCAGCCCGACAAAGCGGAAACTTTGGCTCGTCTCCTTAAGCTCCAAAATGCGCGTGGGGGCTGAGGACTCCTGTGTTTCCCCATCCAGTTGCATCGGCAGGTCTCGTCCCTCTCGACCCACCAGGCCCACAGCCACGGGGATATGCATTGGCGTCTTTTCAGGCTGTCCGGCGGTGGGATCCAAGCGCTGTTCGAAATGAAGATCCAACGTTCCCTGGGCCGCATCCCAACTACTTTTCGCCGAGACCACCGGCGTACCCGCTTGTTCATACCAACGCCGAAACTGGGACAGATCGACCGAGCACGCATCTTCCATCGCGCGCACGAACTCTTCGGTGGTTACGGCGCAACCGTCGTACCGCTTGAAGTACAAATCGGTTCCAGCGCGAAACCCGTCCGAACCGAGAAGTCCGCGCAGCATTCGAACAACTTCCGCGCCCTTGTTGTAGATCGTTGACGTATAAAAGTTGTTGATCTCGATGTACGACTCGGGCCGGATTGGGTGTGCCATCGGGCCCGCGTCTTCAGGAAACTGATAAGTACGCAAGACCTGCACATCGCCGATCCGCTTCGTCGCCCTGGCCGACCGATCTGCAGAAAACTCCTGGTCGCGAAAAACCGTCAGGCCTTCCTTCAGGCTGAGCTGAAACCAATCGCGGCAGGTGATGCGATTCCCCGTCCAATTGTGGAAATACTCGTGGGCAACAACTCCCTCAATTCCAATGTAGTCGTCGTCTGTGGCCGTAGTCGGGTCAGCGAGAACATACTTGGAGTTGAAAACATTGAGGCCCTTATTTTCCATCGCCCCCATGTTGAAGTCGTCAACGGCGACGATGTTAAAGACTTCGAGATCATACTCGCGCCCGTAAACCTCTTCATCCCAGCGCATTGAGTGCACCAGTGAGCGCATCGCGTGTTCACACTTGTCAATATTGCGAGGCTCAACCCAAATATTGAGCGGCACCGTGCGACCGGACATGGTTTGGAAAACATCAGAGTGCGGACGCAAGTCACCCGCCACCAAGGCAAACAAATAGCTTGGCTTCGGGAACGGATCGTCCCATCGGGCCCTATGACGGCCATCGCCGAGCACTTCCAGGGGGCCCGGGTTCCCGTTTGAGAGCAAGACGGGGAAGCGGACTATGTCAGCCACGATGCTAACCGAAAATGTCGTCATCACGTCGGGGCGATCGGGGTAGAACGTGATTTTGCGGAACCCTTGCGGCTCGCACTGCGTGCAAAAATTACCACTGGACACGTACAGCCCCTCTAGCGAGGTGTTCGTGCTCGGGTGAATGCGCACCACCGTCTTCAGATGAAATATTAGCGGGACATCGGGAATCCGCAGGCCCTCGTCATAGAGCTCGTACTCGTTGGGCCCCAGATCAACGCCGTCCAGGGTGACTGAAACGAGTTTAAGCTCTCGCCCGTCGAGCTCCAATGGAATCGATTCGGATCCTGACTCGGGGTTGCGCCGCAGCACCATCCGCGCCGTTACCGTGGTGACCTCTTCTCCAAGATCGAAGTCGAGCTCACACCGGTCCACGAGAAAGGGTGGCGGCCGATAGTCGGCCAAGCGGACGGGCTCAGGTGATCGTTTAGAATCGGGCTCATTCATGGAGAAGAACTCAGTTTAAAACGGCCATCGATGGCGCAAAGCGAATGATGGCCGTTGTTGTTTTTTTGGGGGAAACCGCCCCCGACGACACTCGCAGAGCCCAAGTACTACTGAGGTAGCACCGGCGCCTGGAACGGCGCCCAGTCACCATCAAGGGCCAGCATGAACGCGACCAAATCGGCCTTGTCAGTTTC
>JBLFWR010000196.1:0-5457 GCA_047611725.1 Binatia bacterium
TGCGCCGCACGATGAGCAAGAACGGAGATGAGTTGAACGGCAAAAACTAGGTCGGGTGTCTCTTAGCGTTGTCACAACTTGGTTCGTTCCCTACAGTCGCGTGAAAAGGGGATTCAGCAATGCACGACCAAGCCAAGCAGCCAATGACTGCGGCCGAAACAAGCGAATTATTTTACACACAAGGCGCCTCGCACCCGCGTCTCCAAGCCGAACGTGTCCTCTATAGAGGACTACTACAATTAGGAAGTCACCCAGAGATTGCTCCTTTTCTTGAGGCGTCACTCGATCTCATCGCCGACGCGACAGGCGCGCAAGAGATTTACTTAGAAGTCGCGGTCGCCGGCAATGGTGGTCTACGCCGTGAGTGGGCACTATCGCGGGGGTTGTCGAGTTCCCAGGTCGAAGACGTTCAAGGATTAGTGTCCCGCGGCATCGTCACCGAAGCCTTAGCCTCCGGCAAAACGATTAGGACTCGCTCGGCCATGCTCGACCCGCGCTTTCAGGAGCGAGAAAGCGTTCAACTCGCACAAATCGACAACGTCATCTGCGCACCGATCGGACAGGAACCTGCGTTGGGCTGCCTGTACCTTCACCGCCGCGGCGACGGTCGTGCCTTCGACGAAAACGACCGCGAACTGGCCGAACTGCTTGGCCGCCACCTCGCACCGCTCGTTCATCGAATTACCGGTGAAGAAACCCGCGAAGCCGACGCGCGCGGGAGACAGTTGCGTGCCCAAATGGGCTGCCCCGAGTTAATCGGGAACAGCGCCGAGATGCTGCGTTGCCTAGAGCAGGTCGCACAGGCCGCGTCCGTAGACACACCAGTATTTCTTCGAGGCGAAACAGGGACCGGAAAAACGGAGCTCGCCCGGATCCTTCATGTAAACAGCGCGCGAGCGAATCGCCCCCTGATCACCTTCCGGTGTAGCGAAAGCGATCGCGTAGCTTTGGACGACCTGTTGCTGGGCGCCGTTGAATCCACCGGCGAAAACGAACGCTCGCGCGAGGACCGCCTTCGAGAAGCCGACGGCGGTACGGTCGTATTTGAAGAAATCGGCGCACTGTCACCAGCCGCTCAGAGTGTTGTCGCTGACTTCCTTGAATCCGGAGTGTTCCGCGCAGGGGGAACGTCCTTACCTCTACGGGTAAATCTGCGCGTCATCGCAACCTCCAGCATCGATCTCGAACCGGCTGTTGTCGAGGATCGATTCCGCAAAGACCTTCTCTATCGCCTCGGGACATCGGCACTCGCAGTTCCGGCGCTAGTGGCGCGTAACGGTGACGTCGACGCCCTGCTCGATTATTTCCTCGCGGCCGCCTGTGCGCGCCACAAAATTCCGACACTCCTAGTCTCGGGAGGCGCCAGGGCCGCCCTACGTTCTTCGGAATGGCCCGGAAACTTGCGCGAGCTTGATGGCGTTGTGAAGGGTGCGGTAATACGAGCACTAGCCGATCAACACAGCATACTTGCGACGTCAGACTTCTTCCCAAACGACGGCGAGGTATCCGGCGACGAGACCTTCCAAGGCCTAACTCAAATCTACCAGCGACGGATCGTTCTCCACGCTTTGGAAGATTCGAATTGGAACGTCACCGCGGCCGCGCGGCGACTCGATATCGCGCGCTCTCACATTTACACCCTGATCAATACGATGGGGATTAAGCGAGGCGCGGATTCCTGAAACTGGTCAAACCCAGTGCTGGCGGCCTCACCGCCGGCGCTGGGGTTGACTCCGCAAACTGAACGCAGTTTCTCCCGGCGCATGGCTCATCAGTACATTTTCAACATGCAGGACCTTCGTAAGGTCACACCTACTGGCAAAGAACTTCTGAAGGGAATCTGGCTGTCCTTCCTTCCTGGCGCCAAGATTGGCGTCCTAGGTTCCAATGGTGCCGGGAAGAGCACCCTGCTGCGCATCATGGCGGGGATCGACACTGCGTTTGACGGCCAAGCGTCAGCAGCGGCTGGTACGCGCATCGGCTTCCTTGCGCAGGAACCAGAGCTCGACGAGACCAAGAACGTGCTCGAAAACGTCGAGCTCGCGGTGTCAGAGCAGCGCGGTCTTCTGAACCGCTTCGAAGAACTTTCGATGAAAATGTGTGAACCGATGGCCGACGACGAGCTCGATAAGCTGTTGGTCGAGCAGGGCGACGTGCAGGAAGCCATCGATGCGGGCGACTTGTGGGAACTCGACCGAAAACTTGAAGTGGCGATGGACGCCTTGCGCCTTCCGCCTCCCGACGCCGACGTAACCAAGCTTTCGGGTGGCGAGCGCCGCCGCGTCGCGCTGTGTCGCGTGCTGCTGGAACAACCAGATCTGCTGCTGCTCGATGAACCAACCAACCATCTCGATGCCGAGTCGGTGGCGTGGCTTGAGCGTCATCTGAAGGATTACCCGGGCACGGTTGTCGCCGTAACCCACGATAGGTACTTCCTCGATGATGTCGCCGGGTGGATTCTCGAACTCGACCGCGGCGCCGGGATTCCGTGGGAGGGCAACTACTCTTCTTGGCTGGAGCAGAAAGAGAAACGTTTGGCTCAAGAAGAGAAATCGTCATCCGTGCGTCAGCGAACGTTGAAGCGCGAACTCGATTGGATTCGCATGTCCCCCAAAGCACGCCATGCCAAGGGCAAGGCGCGTTTGACGCAGTACGAAAGTCTACGCGACGAAAACGAAGCTGCAGTTGCACGCCAAGACGCCAACCGCATCACGATTCCACCGGGCCCACGCCTGGGCGATGTCGTCATTGAATCCAAGAACCTGACCAAAAGCTTTGGCGAAACGCTTCTCTTCGACGACGTCAACTTCTTGCTGCCACCCGGTGGCATTGTCGGTGTCATCGGACCGAACGGCGCCGGAAAAACCACGCTGTTTCGAATGATCACCGGTAGTGAAGCCCCCGACTCTGGAACACTTATTGTTGGAGACACTGTCGAGTTGGCCTACGTCGATCAAAGTCGGGAAGACTTGGATGGTGAGCGCACTGTGTGGGAAGAGATTTCCGACGGTGGACACGACCTCGTCATGGTCGGCAAGCGCGAGGTGAATAGCCGCGCCTATGCCTCGCAGTTCAATTTCAAAGGCGCCGATCAACAGAAACAGGTAAAGTCGCTCTCTGGTGGCGAACGCAACCGGCTACACATGGCCAAGTTGCTCAAGAGCGGTGGCAATCTTCTTCTATTAGACGAACCGACCAACGACCTCGACGTCGATACACTTCGCGCATTGGAAGAGGCGCTCATTGAGTTCGCTGGTTGCGTGGTGGTCATCAGCCACGATCGCTGGTTTCTCGACCGTATCGCCACCCACATGCTCGCCTTCGAGGGCGATTCAGAAGTCGTTTGGTTTGAAGGGAACTACCAGGATTACGAAGCCGACCGGCGCCGCAGACTGGGAACCGAAGCCGACAACCCGCACCGCATCAAGTACCGTAAATTGGTGCACTGAGTCCGGCCCCGCGTCGCGACACGATCAGCGTGCCGCGGCGACTGAGGCCAGCGCTCTGCGGAAGCGCTCACGATCGAAGCCCGATTCACGCGCAGTCAGTTCAAAGAGTCGATCCAACGCCGGAACGGCTTCCGACGGATCTCCACCGGCGGTCCGTCGAGCGGCCAACGCGGCAGCTAACGCTTGAACAGCCATCGTTGCCTGCTCTGCATCACTGTAGGTTCGGATACGGGCTGTAGTGGCCGAAGCAGCCAACCGCGCTAGCGTCGTGCGCAAAGCTTGTTCATTCGGACGCCATGCGTCGATCTTATTGTTGGTTCCCTCAACACGAACTGCCATCGCGCGTGCAGCACTGGCCAACGAAGCGCCTCGGCGCGCGAGCCGATCAAGCCCGTCCAAATCACGCCGCAGCTCAGCGGCAACACTCGGATCGATCGCCTCCAGCAACGCCAGGTAAAGCGTCCAGTTCGACCGATCCAGCCCGGGATAGCCCAGTGCGTCTCCAGTGCCGCTGCCTCCATCTGCGCGAGAGCCGATGTCGTGGTGACAATCAAAGCAGTCGTACAGCGCGAACTCTGGCCAGGAGCTTGCCGCCGCGTTGCGCGCCAACACATCCAGCCCACGAAGAACCGCCGCAGCCTGTCCGGCCGCCCAGGATCGTGCGCTATCATAGGCCTGCTTACGCTCGGCGTAATCTGCATCGTCAACGAAATGAGCAGGCTGAAGGAACGTGAACGTATCGAGTTCGAAATCGGTACGCGGGTGTCCCGCCGCCATAATTCGGTGCGAGATGAACCCGTCATCGCCCCCAACGTGACAGGACAGACAAACCCCTGCCCGCTCTCGTGGCGCCGCCAACGCGGTTAAACCACGCGAAACACTGTCGGCATGCGTGACGCCTGGATCATCGTGGCTATCAATCCAGCCACCTGCCGGGCCGTGACAAGATTCGCACTGCACTCCATCGACGATGTCGAACTTTTCGCCTCTATTCGCCTCAGGGGCGTTGGTCGCGTGGCAGTTGAGACAAAGATTGGCTGTTCGCGCATCACCCAAGCCCAGATTCTTTGCGATGCGTGCCGAACGGTCGCTCTCCAGGGTTTTCCACGCACTGCGGTGTGCATCACGCTCAAACCACACAAGGTATTCGTTCTGCGCGATCGTTGTGCCGGCACGATGAACCACAGAGCCATGACAAACCGTGCTCGCGCAGGAACCAACGCCCAAAAATTCCCCCGGGGAGGCGGGCTCGGCGTTCGCGATCGACGCAACGCACAGCAAGCTGGAGGCGAGCATCGCCAGGCACGCGAGTCGGTATCGAGGTATCACCATCTTGTGCCCCCTACTCCTTGTTTCGAACCGTCCACGGACGGCCTTCGTCGTCGAGGAAGAAATCACGCATCTCCGAAAGTGTGAATGGTCGCGAACCGACACGCCCGAACACTGAAATCTGGTGTCCGGTTTCGTCAACCGCGCGGTCACGTTCCAGTGCCCGCGACAATGCGAGTGCCGGAGTCTTCGTTTGATAGTGCGCAACCGTCTCGGGATGAGGCTGAGGCGAGAAGCCATACATATTGGGCTGAGAATCGGGAGAAGTCAGCTGCACCACGTCGAGGCCACTGGCGCCATCGGCGATGTACGCAAACTGCGAGCCGTTGGTCATCGCCACCGAAACATCCGTTGCATCGGTGATTCCACCGGCGGCGCCCAATTTTGAAACGAACTGCGGTTGCTGCGGCCGCTCGACATCGACAATCACAAGCCCGTCGGCTCCCGCTGCAACATACGCGTAGGTTCGGGCCACAAAGACACGACGAGCGTCGGCAATCGATACGCGCGCGCCTTCAACCCAACGCGGGTTGGCCGGATCGGTAATGTCGGCAACAGTCAGCCCTTCCGAATCGGTCACAAACAAGTAACGAAACTGAACGAAAACCGATCGGACGTCAGTACCCGGCAGTGTTGCCAGATGCCGTGGAGATTCGGGCTGGTCCAAATCAACAATAAC
>JBLFWR010000197.1:0-5315 GCA_047611725.1 Binatia bacterium
CAGATTTCTGGAACAGTGCCCGCACAATTTCTGAATCGAATCTACTATCGAGGTGTCCGTGAGTTGACAGCAATGATGCTAAGCTTGGTACGTTGGTGGATGGTGGATGGTGGATGGTGGATGGTGCCCAAGGGAGAGCCTCAAGAACGCACTTTTTGTTGTGGAGTTGAGGCAATCGCAGGAGATAGGTGTGAACGCGGGAAACGAATTAGCCTTGGCTCGTCATTGGCTCGCGCGGCACTCGGGGAATTCGAGCGCGCAGCACGGTTCCCGGGTGCTTATCGAATCGTAGCCTTGAACAGCGTCGCGGTATTTTTCTTCGGGGTTGTAAAACTCGACGACCAGCAGGCCCCGTTCGTCGCGCGAAGTTGTACGACAACGGAGGGGTCGGCAGCGAAGAATTGTTCAGAGCCTACGGCAGCGGGCAGTGTCAAGTTTGTTCCGCGTCCCAGAACCAGGACCAACGTTTTGCCGTCGGCGCCGGACTTTACTCCAACGCGTTGCACTCCATCGGCTGTGCCACTCTTGTCCTTGTATTTCCAGGCCTTACTGCCAGCTTGACGCCAGCCTGGGCCAGCAGGGATATCCAAACGCAAGGCAACTGACGGTGTGCCGCTTGTGTGATCGTAGGCACAGACAGCGAAGCCGGTAGTCGAATCGGGAGCACCGATGTCGGCCAGCGAGAAGAATTGACCGCGATTCCACTTCCATTTGAAGGTGTCTGAGTTGTCGCCATTTTTGTCGAGAACGAGCAGCTTCGCTTTGCCGGAGGTCAGGCAGATCGAAGCCGGTTCTTCGAACGCGACACATCCCTGAATGTCGTCACACGCATCGCGTGTGCAGGGGTTGCCATCGTTGCAAGCGGGAGGCGGCACGCCGATGCATGTGCCGCCGATGCACGTATCATCGGTGCTACAGGCCGACGCATCGTCGCAGGGGTCGCTGTTCGCCGTATTGATACATCCACCCGAAGGTTCACAGGAATCATCCGTGCAGGGATTGCTGTCGTTACATTCGGCCGGGATGTCGCCGATGCATTCGCCTGATGTGCACGTGTCGTTGCTGGTGCACGCGTTTCCGTCATCGCAAGGAATTGCATTCGGAATGTTCATGCAGCCAATGGCCAGATCGCAACTGTCGTCGCTGCACGGATTGCTATCATCGCAATCTGCGGCGGTGTCGCACGACGGGCAGCCTGGCAACTGGTCGTCAAACACTACAACAGGGCTCGGCGTTACTGTCCCAGCAATCGTCGGGGGGAACGCTTCGCTGCCGTGTGTGAGTCGGTTTTCCCCGAGCCCTGCGACAGCACTAACGGTACTGCCGGCTTCAATCGTCAGGAAGCCCGATCCTGAAAGACTAATGCGACCGCCAGTAGCGTTGGCAGAACGATTGTCTACCGACGCTCCACTCGCCAGCACCAGTGTGCATCCGGTTAAGCGAATCGGAGGAGAGCCGGCCGAGGCATCGCCGTCAACAAGAATCGAACCACCTACGCGAAGTGTCAGCCCTGCGCTCAAAGCTACGCTGCCGGGGCTCGCGGTGGAACTTCCAGAAGCTACGATAACACCGTCCATGGTCTGATTGTCGTCGGCAAAGAAGAACACGCGACCGCCACCAAAATCGCCGCCACTGACATCTATCTTCGCGGTTGCTCCGACATTGAGGGCGCCGACTGTCATGTCGGCGTCACCACCGGCGCCACCACCCGGGCCTGTCATGAGAACCTCTCCGTCGAAGATTGCGGTGTCGGCAACCAAATCGAACGTTCCTCCTGCACCATCAGGCTGGGTCCCAGCGGCTTGGGCTCGAAAGAACTGACCGAGGTTGATTGAACTAGCAGACAAAGTGATCTCGCCGCCGTCAGCGCCGGATCCTTCTAGGGGCGACCCGCCATTGGCTCGCAGCAGAATGCGGTTGCCGGCCGAACCTCCGATGGTTCGCAGCTCGTTCAGCGCAATCAAAGAAATTGTGCCGCCGAATCCAGCACCGCCTGTAGAATCGGCCAGTACGTCGCCGGCCAATTCAATGTCATTTTGAGCTTCGGCCGCGAAGCTGCCGCCGTCGAACTCACCGCCGCGCACGTCGATATCACCGTTGACCAGGACATCGACTGCTGCGTTTAGCACCACACTACCGCCACTATCCAGCCCGCCCCCCTTGGCGTTCACGTTCGCGTTCGCACTGACCGTTCCTTGAAACGATTCGACGGAGAGGTCGCCGCCTGAGCTCTCGGAGGTGGTGCCACCCAAATCGATGCGTTGGGAAATTACGATGTCGCCCGCTGCTACCAGTTCAAGTGAAGCCGAGAACTCTGCGTCGCCTGTTACGCGTCCGTCCAGCGTAATTGTTCCGGTTCCGACGTCACAGGTCCCTAGTGTGAGTAGTTCGCAATCATCGTCGTCCAGGCACGGCTGGGTGGTATTCCCGGAACAGCCACGACGCGCTTCGATTGTCGCATCGCCTCCGCCCCCATCGTCAGCGCGCACACTGATGGCCGGGTCGGCGGCGGTGCTAGCGAGAAATCGGCCGCACAAAACCGACGAGGTTCCATCAGCGAAATCCAGAAGGCCGCCAGGCGCAATTTCCAAAGCGCGCAAACCAAAATCGAGCGTCGAGCCAGAGTCGATCTCGACCGTCTCGGTAACGACGCAGGGATCGGTCGCGGGGCCGCAAACGTCATCGGCTGACGAAGCGAAAATTTGGGCGCTGGCTCCGTTGGCTGTCATCGCGACAGCCAACGCGGCGCTTCCGATCACTGAAACGAATTGGCGCATTGTGGGGCCCTCCATCAGGCAAATGTACCAGCAAGTCCCGCGCTAAGGGAAAGCGGGGGGCGCACGACTAGCTATCGATGGTAGGCAACCGGTTTCGAAGTTCGTTCTTCGCGATCTTCTCCAGGGTTGAGCGCGGCATGTCCTCGACCGCGATCACGTCACGCACAACTTTGAAGTCTGCGAGATTCTGGCGACAAAGTTCGATGAGGCGTTCTTTAAGGTTTTCCGGAGCTGCCTTGTTGGGGATCACAAAGACTACAGGTACCTCGTCGAGCATGAAGTGCTTTTGGCCCACAACTGCGCATTCGGAAACCCAGCCGCTCTCCATGATCACGACTTCGATCTCAGAAGCCGCTACGTTTTCGGCGCCAACCTTGAGCATGTCCTTGTCTCGATCGCTGAAAAACAGATCGCCGTCCTTGTCGATGCGAATGAGGTCGCCAGTGTCGAACCAGCCGTCGGCATCAAAACTCGCTGCCGTGGCTTCCGGGTTCTTGAAGTACTCCTTAAACAGGCTGACCCCGCGTTCTCCCCGAATAAACAGGCGCCCGCGCTCGCCAGGGGCTGCCGCACTGCCATCGTCGCGACGAATACTGATCTCGTAGCCGGGACTGGCGCGTCCGATCGACATCAGTGAGCCTGGATGATCGTAGTCGGTTACGATGCCCTGCGTGATCGTTTCAGTCATGCCCCACCACCCCATCGTGCGCAGACCCAACGCCCGGTCGACGTTTGGCAGATGGACTGCAGGGCCCCAGAATCGATAGGAATGCTGCGCCGGAATCTCCCCTACCATCAAGGCTTTGACGCAGAATGGAATCATGCTCGCCCAGGTGCATCGGTGCTTGAGCGACACATCCCAAAAACGCGACGCCGAGAATTTCGGCTGCAAGACCATTGTTCCGCCCACCCATAGGGTCGTGAGCATCGAGTAGGATTGGGCGTTTGTGTGGAACAACGGCAGGAAGGCGAGCGTGATGTCGTCGTTGCGAAGTCGCATGTGCGAAGCGTTGGTCTGTGCTCCCCAAATGGCGTTCGCGTGGGTCCATAGGACTGCTTTCGGCCGTGACGTTGTTCCCGAAGTGAATTGAATCCCGAGATCGGCCATCGCGTTGGACGCTCGTTCGGGGCACTCGACGCCAGGCACCAGCATCTCATCGAAACTGAGATGTTCAATGCCAGCGGGTACCTCGGCCTTTGTCCCGGCATCATTGTCGGCCAACACCAAAAACTGGATCATTGGCGCCGACTGACTCACAAGCTCTGCGAACGCGGGCGACGTAATTGCGCAGATAACCTCGGCGTGTTCCGCAAAGTAGAGCATGTCTCGGCCTACCGAGCGTGTGTTCGTCGACACTGCGATGGCGCCGAGTTCAGCGCAGGCGAACCAGGCCAGCGCGAACTCTGGCGAGTTGTCGAGATGGATCAGTACTCGATCGCCCTCGCGGACGCCCCGAGCATGGAGGTTCCCGGCCAACGCGATCACATCGGTGCGGAACTCGGCGTAGCTCCAGGTACGACTCGGTCCTTGGAACGGCTCCCAAGCCAGGAAAGGTTTCTGCGGCTGGCGCGCGACCCACTGGCGTAGCAACCAGGGGATGTCGCGGCCTGAGGTCATCAAATACTTTGCGTCACGAATCGACTCTGCGAGGTTCATTGCAGCTCTCCTATTGGCGTTGGCGACATTCATAGAAAACAATCCGCCCGAGCGCGAGCCAACCGAGGGCAACTATGTCGAGCCAAGTTCCACGAACAATCGAGAATCCAGCGGACCAAGAAACAGTTACATTCCTGGCGTACCCCGAGGAAACCGACGACGGGGCACTTCGCTACGAGGTACGCTTTCGTGCTGGGGGAAAGAGCGCGCATTCTCATTTTCATCCAACCCAGGATCAGCGCCTCGAGGTTGTCAGCGGCCAGATGGGCTTTGAAGTCGAGGGCGTTTCGAAGATCTACGGTCCGGGCGAAAAGGTGCACGTCCCCAAGGCAACGAAGCATTATCAATGGAACGCGGGCGACGTAGAGATTGTTGTCTTCCAAGAGCAATTCCCGGCGGGCGAGATGGAATCGTTTTTGAGAAACAGCTTCGGTTTGGTTCGAGACGGTCGCATGAACACGCTGCATGCTGCGGCAACTTTGGCGTTTTATCGCGACGTCATGACCCACGCGGGGTGGCAGCGATGGGTTCTCGTATTGATCGCCCCAATTGCCGGGCTACTCGGCTACAAAAAAAGCTACGAAGAGTACGAGCGGCGCTAGCCGGCGAGCACCGCCTTGATCACCGCGACCATTTCTGGCGAAGCCTTTTCGGGTGATCCGGTGTCGAACGGGGGCTGCGGGTCGTACTCGATGCCGAGTTGAATCGTCTGCGCGAATTCTTCGCCGGCGATTCGGGCCATTAACGTCAGCGCCATATCAATACCGGCCGAGACACCTGCGCCGGTGACAATCTTTCCGTCCATGACTACCCGTTGTCCTGCAGCGACGGCGCCGAGCTCCTGGAGTGTCTCGATTGCGGCAAAATGGGAGGTGGCTTGC
>JBLFWR010000198.1:0-5231 GCA_047611725.1 Binatia bacterium
ACAATCACACGGACGTCCTTCGGCGCAGTGGTCCCTTCAGTCTCGCAGCTTGGTATGGTGGCGATGGTTGGTTTGATTGGCATTGCGGCCGTGCGTGCTACGCGTACCAAGTCGGCCTGAGCGCAATTGACGATTCAGGACTTCGGCAGCATCGGTGAGCTTGTGGCTGCGATCGCGATCATCGCCACCATTGCGTACCTCGCCATCCAAGTCGGGCAGAACACGCGAGCAATTCGATCTTCGACTTTCCATGGCATCAGTGAGCAGATGGCTCAGAACGTCCTGCCAATCCTTACTCGCTCAGTGGGCGCTGACATTCTCGCGAGGGACTTCGATGACCCTGGTGGTCTCAGCCCCGCGGAGCGTCTCCGGTTTCAATCGGTGCTCGTGATGAGTGTTCGGCGTACGGAATCGATTCATGTCCAAATAAAATTCGAAGCCATTGTTGCGGACCTGACGGAGGGCTTTGAGAGATCCTTGCTTTCACTTCTGCACAGCTCCGGTGGCGGCGAATGGTGGGCAAGCGCGAAAGTTACTTTCACGAGGGAGTTCGTCGACCACGTAGACAGTTGCCTCGCCGAAAACGATTCAGCAGAACATCATCCAAGCATTGGCGTTTCGCTGCGCCAGGGTACGACTCAACAAGATGGTGATCTATGAACTGGGACGCCATCGGAGCCATTGGAGAAGTAGTCGGCGCGATCGCGTTCGTCATCACGTTGCTGTATCTATCGATGCAGCTGCGTCAGAACACGAGTACGGTCCGGTATTCGATAATGCGCGGTGTCCATGACGACGCTTCCAGCTGGGTTTACAAGCTAATCGAGAACCCCGAGCTAGCTGAGCTGTATCGCGCATGGATGAATGGCGACGACTTGACGTCCACTGACCGCCTTCGATTCAGCCTGCTAATGAGTCAACTCTTCAATCATTGGAACCACGCCTATGACGCCGGCGCCTTTGACATCGTCGACACCGCAAACATTCCCGGTGTTCTCGCCAAGCCGGGTGGCGCCGAGTTTTGGCGGAGGACAATCGAGAACGATCTTTCGAACCTTAACCCTGCATTCGTTGAGCACGTCAATCGCATTCTTGCCGAAGTAGAAGGGGGTTCACAGGCTGCCTAGGACCAGTTCGAGGTCAAATTGGGCGACGATGAGACCTTCCTGAAGTTCGCTATTGGGAGGCAGTGGATCTATTCGAGAGAATAGGAATTCGAAGGCCCATTCTCTTCCGAACGAAGCTCCTTCACTTCACCGCTGGTTGCTTCGCGAACGGTCTCGCCGGCCAACTGCTTTTTGCCGGCTTCGAGGAAGTCCTTGCTCCATCGGTAGTAGAGGTTTGCGGCGATGCCTTCTCTACGACACAACTCGGAGACGCTCTGCTCCCCGCACAGCCCCTCGAGTACGATGCGAACCTTCTCTTCAGGGGAGAACTTGCGACGCGTGCGGCGACGGATCTCCCGCACTGCGGCTTCAGTAGACTGCTTCGGTTCCTTGCTCATATCGAGACTCTCCTCGGGGTCCGAACCCCCGTAAAGTGCCTCTTCGTTTAGACCGCCTAAAAGTCCGAATGCTGCTGACGGGACACAGGCGCAGGGAGCACCACGCGACCGCTCTATGCATCGGTAGCGCGGCACTCGCTAGTCGGGCATCAAGAGACCAGAGGCAAACGCAAAGGGCGTGCTTCCCGCCATCAAGTAGGGCTCGGTCAAGTCTTCAGATTTCAACAATCGGTCAAGGCCAATCAGGATATCTGCAGAACCCACATGACCGGTTTCGTGCCCGGTGACCAGAAAGTTCTCGACCGGAATTTCGATCACAGAAGCGATCAACTGTAGAAACGGGACTGCCGTCTGGTTGCAGATCACCCTGTTGGGCCGAACTCCGAAGCGCTTTTGCATCGCTTGGAAACTGGCTGAGTAGCCCTGCGCATATCGATCGCGTCGATCGATGCCCTCCAGGGTGAGGATTTCTCGCTCTGCGGGGTTGATTCCCGCTGGCGCTACGGGGTTTCGGGTCCCCCCGTATTTGACAATGATGCTGCCGTTCAGGTCGCTTTGGGTGACGGTCTCTGCGCCGGCGAACTGCCCTTTCGATGTGTGCTCTGTATTCATTCCGACGACGGCCGCGGCTGCACCGTCAGCGTGCGCCCACAGGCCATAACTCGCCGCCGATGAATGATCGACCGTATAAGACCAGCGCTCTGCGGTCACGACTGCGGCGAGTCCGCCGCCGCGAACGGCGAGCCAGCCATGCGCCAGATCAAGCGCGGAGAGGGCGCCGAGGCAGCCGATCGTGATATCAATGCCCACGCAGCCCCCAGGTACATCGCAGGTTTTCATAACCTCGGTCGCGACTGAATAAGAGGGGAGATAGTCCCGCGACATCCCCGCAAAAATCACAAGCTTCAGATCCGCGGTGTTGACACCAGAATCGTCAAGGGCCCGCCGAAGAGCATCGGCACCCATAGTGCTGGGATGATCTTCGTCGAGGGCGTGGCACACATTGTCCCAACCCTGAAAGATGCTGGAATCTCCGCCAGCTTCGGCGACCACATCTCGCACCGGCCTGGCTGGGGGGAGATAAACTCCAGTACCGAGAATCGAAAGTGCATCCTTCATGACGTTGGAACCTCCGGTGTTTGGTCGTTCAACAGGCGCTCCACGGCGTCTGCGATCTGTGCCGCTCGTTTCTCCAGCACCTCGGCTTCGACCATCTGAGTCGGATGACCGACAACGATCGCAGGCAGTGGTCGTTCAGAAGGCTGGTACGTCGTGGCGCGGTCTATCTGGCCCGCGAAAGGCAGGGTCAGGATTGCGAACCCGGCGACACCGGCCCGCTGCAGTGCGATTGAGTCGAGCGAACTGCCCGACGAACAGCTACCTCAATCGGAGACGCCGCAGAGGACGAGCCCCTTTTCACGAGACAGGAGCCCGAGTAACTCACCGGGCATGCGCTGGCTCGCGTCGCCTTTGTCGAGGATTTCTTCCTCAACTTCGATGCCCCGCTCGCGCAGGATACGCTGCGACATGCGAAGGATCTTCATCGAGTTGGGTTTGCTGTGATCGACGAACCGCACCCGTGATTCCTTCGGTTTGAGGATCACCTCAATGGGTTCGGGCGTGGGCCTGGGGATCGGGTCGACTAGGAGCTCGCAGCTCACGTCGCCACAGCTGGCCAATTGCCGAGCGGGCACGCTTATCTCTCCGTTCTGGCTCCCGTCCTTACGTAGTTCATTCATTTTGAATTCTCCTCCGTGTCTTTGCGAGTTGACGGCGGAATCTTCGCGTCGATCCGCCTGGTGATGATGTGCGTGCTTCCCACCCAACGAGGGATGACGGCGGAAAACCGCCCGCCCGGTGCGCCACACTCAATGAAAGTTAATTGGTCTGGGCTTTTGAGTGGGGAGCGCATCGCGCCCGGCTCGACCTCTGCGAATGCAATCGGCTCCTTCGCGATCCGGCCCATACGGTCGAGATCGTCCGTCGGACGTCTTGCATGCTCGTAGATATACGCCCGCGCTTCGTCTCGACCGAATTCCTTACTCACCAGTGCCATGTGGTCGGGCGGAAGCACGACGACGAATCCGCCGGACCGGTAGTACCAGGCGGTCTGACCGTAGTGGCACATGCAGTCGCCGATCGTATCCAGAATATGCGCGGCCGTATCGCCATAGTGGTTGTTGCACGAGTTAGGCCCCTCGGTTGACATCACCGAGACCGCCGAGGCGTCTTCGGGGATTCCGAACTGGGTGTGATAGGCGCCCCACTCCGTTTCCGGATGTTCGGCAACGCAGAAGCTGATACGACCTGGATGGCCGATCGTACCGTGCGCCTGAAGTACGCCACCCGCTCGACCACAAAATAGACGCATCATCTGCGCGAAGCGTCCGACGGTGGCGTTCGCGCGACAGTTGGCTCCCAACGCGTTCTCTCCGTGCTCGAAGCCGAGCTGTGTGACCACTGGGCCACTGACGATGACCAGCAACGCGGCCCCACCTGTTGTGACCTCGGCCCCGCAGATGTTCAGTTTCGGGTCGAGCAACGCTTCGGACAAGCTTCGCAACAGCGAGCCGTACCCGGTTGCACAACCGGCCATGACAGCAGTCGCCGCGGCTTGCTCCGCGCGCACGATCACGTTGTGCTCCGGGAACTCGCCGATCACGTCGTCGGCACGCCAACCCATCGCGTCGAGCATCTCGCCCACCACGCTGCCGTAGGGCGGAATGACAGGCAGCCCATCCGTCCAGCCGTTGTTCATGCAGTTTTCTATGTCTTGGAGCGTTTCGTAAGCCATTCTGGCTCCCTATATGCTTGACGTCGGCTGCGACTGCCGTTTGTTGGCCGGATCGTTCTACGCCGTGAGTCCATGTGACAGCACGGACAGCAAGTACGGCTTCAGTTTCTTTCGCGGCAGGATCTTCGATTGCGTCATCGTCACGACTGCGCCCATGGTGAGCTGCAGCGCGGCCTCCGCGTTGGAATCCCCCGGCAGCTCGCCTCGTTCGATCGCGCGTACGAACACCTCGCGCCATCGTCTTATCATGGGATCGCCATAGTGCGCGCGGAGTCCGGCCTTGACGTCCGGATCGGCTTGGAACTCAGCCGAGAGCGCCGGGAACGCGCGGGCAACGTGAGGACGGCTCATCTCGTTCACGATCTCCTCGACAAGTTCGGCCAGATCGCCCTCGAAGAAACCGGTATCGGGAATGGGCCACTCACCGTAGTCGGAGAAGATAGCTTCCTCGACCAGCGGAGCACGGCCTCCCCACCACTGATAGAGCGTGGTGCGTGAAGCGCCGGACCGCTTGGCGACGGCATCGAGGGTCACACCTCCGTAGCCAACTTCCAGGATGAGTTCCCTCGTCGCACGCAGGATGGCGGCGTGCCGCTTGGCGTTCCGAGGCCGTCCCGGGCCCGTTGGACGGCCCTCCGCAACCTCGGCGCGAACCCGAGTTCTGCGCGTAGGCACCGTCACTGATTGGGGAGCAGGTCTTAATTGAGTCATTTAATTACTGTACAAGTAGTACATAAATTGACAAGATGACGATTCAAAAAATGCCTCTCGAAGTCAAACCACTCCAGAACGCTGGCGTCGAGATCATCGGGTTCGACGCCTGCCAACCCACCACCGAAGAAACGAAGACCGAGCGAAGAGCGCTCTGGCATGACCACGCGATTCTCTTGTTCCGCGGATACCAGCCGTAGAACGTGCTGCGAGGCACGCCCA
>JBLFWR010000199.1:0-5208 GCA_047611725.1 Binatia bacterium
GAACCGCGGCGGGTCGAGAAACACGATGTCGAACGTTTCAGGTTTGATATGCGGAAAAGGCGGCAGCCGCCTGCCCCGTTGCACTGGCGCCTGTCGAATCCCGGCGAGCTGACGAATGGCCGGGAACGCATCGCTGGCCACATCGCGACAACGATCGGCGACGCCGTTTAGATCGGCGTTGGCCGTGCCAACATCGAGGCTAGAACGGGCGAAGTCCACATTGAGAACCCGGCTTGCGCCAGCCCTCGCAGCGGCAACACCAACACCGCACGTATACGCGAACAGGTTGAGCAGCGACTTGCCCTCAGCCTCATCCATGACAGCACGCCGCACCGGGCGCATGTCCAAGAACAGCCAAGGGTCTTGACCGCGGTGACGTGCACGGATGTGAAAACGCACACCGTGTTCACACGCGATACGATCGCGCTCGGCAATCGCTAGCGCGTCGCCTTCCAAGCCATTGCGAACACGCGACTCGGCAGAACTGCGATCATTGTAGACAACGTCGAGACCGGGAAAGGACTCATCGAGAATGCTGACGACACGGGCAACCTCTTCATCGAGCAGCGGCATGTGGAAGCTCTGCGCCAGTAGCAGGTCGCCGTAGCGGTCGATGGTCAGGCCCGCATGGCCTTCATTGGTTCCGTGGAAAACGCGATAGCAGTCGGTATGGGCGGCGGCAAGATCAGCCACTAACGAGGCACGTCGTGCCAGTGCAGCCCGCAGCGGCTCTTCGAGGGCGGGTGCCTCGTTCATTCGTTTTCACGAGCGACGGCCACGCTCGCGCCGCCATCAGATGAGGTCTGAACACGCACCACGATCGGGCGGCAACAAACTTCACAATCCTCGACGTAGGTTTGGAGAGGAACGCTCGTGTCGATCACGAGCTCAATGGGTTCACCGCAGTGCGGACAGCGAGCGGTCTCGGTATCGATACTGCTCATCGGGCAGCAAGCCGATACCGCCCGACGCCCGGCTTAGACGCCGGCCGCCGAGGTATCGTCGTCGGACGTTTCGTCCGAGTTTTCTGCCGCGCCGTCTGCCGCGGCGTCTTGGCCGGAGTCGGGCACAGGGGTGGCAGGGGCGACAGCCTCAACCACCTCAAGCGTGGGATCGACCGCTACCGTGCCGTCGGGAACGCCTGCTTTTTCCGCCTTTGCAGCTTCCTTAGCCAAGCGCTTGGCTTCTTTCTTTTCGTTCTTGGCCTTGTCGCGCATGTGGCGCTCGTAGGAGTAGTTCGGTTTTCTTGCCATCGGTGGGCTCTCCTGGTTTGTGCCGAAACATCGCAGGCGGCGTCCACCCGGTGAGTGTCCATCGCGCTTGCGAATCCAGCGTAGTCAATAACTGAAACGAACCGGAAAACCGCGACAGCACTGCCTGCGGCCACAGTTGGCTTCCGAGTCTCGGGGCCAGCACCAGCTTCGTCGCTGCGGCCGTTCCGCGGGGCTTAAGTGCACGCAAATGCAGGAAAACCCACGAAACTTGAGCGACAAAGCGGCACCCCAATGGTGGCGTTGAACCATTTTAGGTTAACCATTGCCATCGTTTCGCTGGTCTGAGCGCTGGATATGCATGCAACTGGCGCGCTGCCCGCCGCCGCAATTTCCAGAAAATGACGCGGTGGGTTGCACCCACCACCCGCACCTGATTGGAATGGGGCTTCGATCTTCCTTCCCCGCCTCTAAGGCCGGGTTCAGGAAGTAGATTTTCGGTCAAGTCAGTCCGACCCTCGCCCGGCTAGCCCTCATCGGGACTCACTCCAGGCAGTGTAGACATCGCAACGGCGACTTCGAGCAAAAGCTTGTAAAGTTGCGGCGATCGGACACCAGCTCGACAGCGGCGAACAACAGGACCTCGCTTTTCAGCGTCGTCGCGCCGCCCATCACTCCTCTTACCTTCACTGTTGTTTGGGTCAGGAAAGCACGGCTGTGCCGCGCAGGGCTCTCCTGTATGCGGACGGCGGAGATTACTCATTTCATGTCTGTTTCATCATCACCTGCAACACCTGCAGCACCTCTAGCAACTCCTTTAGCAACGACTTTCACCGAATTCGGACTTCACGAGACCCTTCTTGACGGGGTTCGTGAACTTGGATTCGAAAGCCCACGGCCAATTCAGGCTGCAACGATTCCGGCCGGCATGCTGGGCCGCGACGTGCTGGGCCTTGCCCAGACCGGCACCGGCAAGACAGCCGCATTTGCACTGCCCTTGCTCAACCAGATCGTCTACCGCCCTGGCAAAGGCCCTCGCGCACTGATTCTTGCCCCGACGCGAGAACTCGCCACACAGATCGCGGAAGAAATTCGAGCGCTGTCCAAGTTCACGCGCGTCAAAGTCATCACCTGCTACGGCGGTGTGTCGATGCGCCGTCAGCACAACGAGTTGCGCGAGAACCCGGAGATCGTCGTCGGTTGTCCTGGTCGCGTCCTCGACCTGCTCCAGCAACGGGTTCTGCGTCTTAACAATGTAGAGACTCTGGTTTTGGACGAAGCCGACCACATGTTCGACATGGGGTTCTTGCCGACCATCCGCAAGATTTTGGCCGGGTTGCCAAAGCAGCGGCAGAATCTTTTGTTCTCCGCCACCATGCCACGCGAAATTCGTCGCCTCGCCGAAGATCTGCTGACCAACCCCGAAGTGGTCGAACTCGGCGACACGGCACCGGCATCAACAATCGACCACGCGTTGTACCTGGTTCAGGAAGGCCGCAAGCGTACGTTGCTTGAGCAGATCCTGACGAGCAAAGCGTGCGATACGGCGATCGTATTCACGCGCACCAAGCACCGCGCGCGCCGCCTGGCCGAACAGCTCAACAACGCTGGACACAATGCGATAGGACTCCAGGGCAACATGTCGCAGGGCCAACGTGACCGCGCCATGGAGGGTTTCCGTTCACGACGATTCAATATTCTCGTGGCCACCGACATCGTCGCGCGTGGCATCGACGTTAGTGACGTCTCGCACGTGATCAATTTCGATGTGCCCAACACCCCCGAGGCCTACACCCATCGCATCGGACGCACCGGACGCTCGGAACAAGAAGGCATCGCCTACACGTTCGTGACCGATGCCGACCGTGCCTGGGTACGTGCTACTGAGCGCAAAATCGGAAAGCCGATTCCACGGTTGGAAGCCACGGGACTCGGTCCAGACATCGATGAAAAGCTCGATCGTGGTGGTGCGCCGCGCGGCAACTACCGTGGACAGCGCCCCAGCGGTCCGGCCGGTCAGGGTCGCAACACCTCGCGCAATACGCCCCGCGGCGGCGGACAACGACGCCGCGCAAGCTAATTAATCGGTACCCGTCCCCGATTAAAAATCGGGGACGGGTACCGATTAATCTTTGAAGCGCTGGCGGTGCTTCTTGTAGAAATCGGGCATGGGCTCGAAGCCGGGCTCCGCTCCGAAGCGCTCCTGGGTCGCGGCTTTCAGCTCCTCTTCGCTCATCGAAAGATCCCACGACGTGACTTGCGGCTGCACCACCGCAAACGGCGAGTCGCAAAACACCTCGACCCCGTTCCCCTCGGGATCTTTGAAGTAAACCGCCCAAGCGTTTCCGTGACTCACCGGCGCCAATTCACTGGCCCGACCATCTGTGTCAAGTCGCCTCGCCATCTCTTTCACATCGGCGAGCGAATCCACTCGAAACGCCATGTGATCCAGCGTCGTTGACGGGCCCTCCCCGCGAAGCGGGAGAAATGCGAGTTGATGATGTTCGCTACCAACCTGCGACAAAAAAACGAGCTCCAAATCTTTCCCGGCATGCTCGCCGACCGAGCCGCGGTCGCTGGTCTGGAAGCCCAGAACATCGCTGTAAAAGGCGACCATATTGTCGAGATCACGGACATAGATAACGGCGTGGGACCAACGAAGCTGCATAGGCGAACATCTCCTTCCTGAATTAAGTTTTACACTTAGTGCAAACTTGTGACTACTATCTGTCCGACCTGGAGAGCGCCTTTGAGCCCCGCTGTACAGATACCAGCAAAGAACAACGTTCCACCGGCCCTGGGTCGGGTTGCCCGGCGCAGAGCTGACGTACGCGGTCGCCTTCTTGCCGTAGCCGAGCAACTCATCGACGAGCGCGGTCTGGACAACGTCACGATCGACGACATCACCGAAGCGGCCGGCATCGCACGGCGCAGCTTTTACCACCATTTTCCCGCCAAGCACGACGTCCTGATTCCGATGGCCAGGGCCAGAGCCGACCGACTGCACGCGCGCATAGATCGCTTGGTCGCGACCGTTAGCGACCCGGCCGAAGTAATGTCCACAGCCATCCGGCATGCCATTCGAGAACTCAGCACAGATCCTTTGTGTCGATGGTTCGTCGCTCACTCGGGATTACCACAGCAACGCCTTTTCGAAGGCATGAGTGAAAGCGGCATGCGCGACATGCAACGGGGAATCGAAGCGGGACGTTTTTCCGGTGCCAACACGAACGTGATTCGAGCACTGGTTTCCGGTGCCTTCCTCGCAACGGTCAGCGAACGAGCGCAAGGCCGCCTCAACGACGAAGATGTCGATGATGCGGTCGAATATCTTCTTCGCATGCTCGGCATTGACGACGATGAAGCCACAGCGATCGCACATCAACCGCTTCTCCGTCTGCCCCGTTCCCGGAAAACCGATTGAGAACCTTCAAAACAACAGCCCGAAACTAGGAGAGCTTCCATGGCATTTCGCCTCGCAACTTTTAATCGACGTGCCGCGCTGGTGGCAAACAACGGACTCTACGACTTGGAGCGCCACAGCGCCGGCCGTTTCTCGGCCGACACAATGGACGCGATCGCGCGCTTCACCGAGCTCCACGATCTAAGCGCCGGCCTAAGCGGCGAACCCGATGCCGCGCTCGACACTGCAACGCTTGACGCCTGCGTTCCGATGCCCCGCAAGGTTTTTGGGATCGGCCTGAACTACCGCTCACACGCAGCTGAATCGGGAATGGAACCGCCCCCCAACCCGCTGGTCTTCACCAAGTTCCCAAACTGTATCTGTGGACCAACGGCCGATGTGATTGTTTTCGGCCCAACCACCGACTGGGAAGCGGAACTAGTGGTGGTAATGGGAACCCGAGCCCGCGACATCAGTGCCGTCAACGCCTGGGATCATATCGCTGGCCTGACCTGCGGCCAGGATGTCTCCGAACGCATGACGCAGTTCGCGAGCAAGCCGCCCCACTTCGATCTCGGGAAATCCTTCGACACC
>JBLFWR010000200.1:0-5119 GCA_047611725.1 Binatia bacterium
CCGGTGGGCTTCTACGGTGGGACTCCTGAGGTTCTCGCCGACCTTGTTGATGAACTAGGCGCGCGCTTCCCTGGCTTGGATGTTGCCTACGAGTACTCCCCTCCGTTTAGGCCTTTGACGCCCGAGGAAGATGAGCAGGTTGTCCGCGAGATCACGGAATCAGGCGCCCTAATTCTCTTCGTGGGGCTTGGTTGTCCGAGCCAGGAACGTTGGATGGCTGCTCACAAAGAGCGGCTTCCGCTGGTGATGTTGGGTGTCGGTGCCGCCTTCGACTTCGTTTCGGGACACAAGCTAGAAGCGCCGATGTGGATGCAGACACTTGGCCTGGGCTGGTTGTTTCGCCTGGCCTGCGAGCCGCGCCGCTTGTGGTACCGCTACGCCTACCACAACCCCCGCTTCATCGTTGGCTTTGCGCGGCAGCTGCTATCACGCCCGTCGAAACGCGCTTGATTTGAGTTGGCTCTTTTAGGCTTCGGTCTTCGAGCCGACGGTTTTCGAGCCAACGGTGCGCCACCACTGTATCGTTCGCCGCAACCCTTCGCGCAACTCGACTTCAGCTTTGAACCCCAGCAGCTCTTCGGCTCTGGAAGTGTCCAGGCAGCGCCTCGGCTGCCCGTCGGGTTTGCTCGGGTCCCAGCGAATCTCACCTTCGAAACCACATAACTCGGCAACGAGTTCTACGAGTTCTCGAATCGAAATCTCGGAACCACTTCCCAGGTTGACCGGAATCGGGCGGTCGAGCTTTTCCGCTGCCAGCAGCAGTGCTCTCGCCGCATCGTCTACGTAGAGGAACTCGCGGGTGGCCGAGCCGGTTCCCCAGCACTCAATGAACTTGTCGCCTCGATCCACGGCCGACGCGCACTTTCGAACCAGCGCGGGGATGACATGCGACGAAGCGAGATCGAAGTTGTCACCAGGGCCGTACAGGTTCACCGGAAGCACGAAGGCCGACGACAGCCCATACTGCTCGTAGTACCCCTCGAGCATGACCATCAGTGCTTTCTTTGCGATTCCGTAGGGGGCGTTGGTTTCTTCGGGGTAGCCATCCCACAGGTTCGCTTCCTGAAAGGGAACGGGTGTCATCTTTGGGTAGGCGCAGATCGTGCCGGTCTGGACGAACTTACCGAGGCCGCGAACGCGCGCTTCTTCGATCAGATGCAGGCCCATCGCCATGTTGGCGTAGAAGAAGCGGCCGGGGTTGTCGCGATTCGCGCCGATCCCGCCGACCTCGGCAGCCAGGTGAAGGATGATGTCGGGTTTGGTGTCGTCATAAAGACGAATCACCGCCTCGCGCTCGGTCAGATCGTAGTCGGCATGGCGAGCGACGACGACCTGATCGGCCCCCGCTTCTTCCAGTTGCCGACACAGAACCCGCCCCAGGAACCCGGTGCCGCCGGTAACCACGACACGCTTTCCGCCCCAGTAGTTGCTCACTTCGCTGGCTGGCCGTTGGCGCGAGCAGCGCGAGATTTTCCGATCGCCTGTTCGTCGTGGGCGCGCTCAAGGTCGGCGTCTACCATCATTTTGACCAGTTGGTTGAAGTTCACGGCTGGAGTCCAGTCGAGTTTCTCGCGTGCCTTGGTCGCATCGCCGAGCAGGAGATCTACTTCACTGGGCCGCTGATAGCGCGGGTCTATCTCTACGTACTGTTGCCAGTCCAGTTCGAGGTAGCCGAAGGTGGCCTCAAGAAACTCGCGCACCGAATGGGTTTCGCCGGTGGCGATCACGAACTCTTCTGCTTCGTCCTGCTGCAACATGCGCCACATTGCATCGACATAGTCGCCGGCAAATCCCCAGTCGCGCTTGGCGTCGAGGTTGCCGAGATACAGCTTCTTTTGCAGACCGAGCTTAATACGCGTGGCCGCCATCGTGATTTTGCGGGTTACGAACGTTTCGCCTCGGCGAGGTGATTCGTGATTGAACAGAATCCCGTTGCAGGCGTACAGGCCGTAGGCTTCGCGGTAGTTCACGGTCTGCCAGTAGGAATAGACTTTGGCGCAACCGTAGGGGCTGCGCGGGTGAAACGGCGTGGTTTCAGTTTGCGGGGTTTCGCGAACCAGGCCGAACATTTCGCTGGACGAGGCCTGATAGAAGCGTGCCGGGGTGGGCATCGCGCGTACGGCTTCGAGCATGTTCATGGTGCCAAGCGCGTCTACTTCGACCGAATACACGGGTTGGTCGAACGACACCTTAACGTGAGATTGAGCGGCCAGGTTGTAGACCTCTGCGGGCTCAATATCGCGCAGCAGTTTGCCCAGATGACTGCCATCGGTCAGGTCGCCGTGGTGAAGGAAAACGCGGGCACCCGACTCGTGGCGATCCTGGTAGAGGTGGTCGATGCGCTCGGTTCCAAAGGTGCTACTGCGGCGCACGAGACCATGCACTTCGTAACCCTTCTCCAACAGGAGCTCTGCTAGATAGGAACCGTCTTGTCCGGTGATGCCGGTGATTAGGGCGCGTTTGGTCACTCGAGTCTTGCCTCTACTAGTCGAAATTGCGGCGACAGGGCGCCGATTGGTCGCCAATCGGTCGCGAGTCAACCATGGCCCTTGTTCTCGGTCCAACCTGCATAAAATTGATCGTGGGCCCGCTCCGCGCGATCACGCCAAGAGGCCAACGAAGCGTTGTGCCAAGCACCGAGCAGCTGCGCCTTGGCTGCGTCCCGTTCTTGAGACGGCCGCGATACGGCGTGTTCGCGGATCCCGTCTGCGCCCGAATCGTCGCGCTCCATAGCTTCAATTCGTTGGCGGATGGCATTTCGCGAAGCAGTGTCACCGAGGAACGTTTCGAAGCTGGTTCCAAAGCGCCGATTCAGAGCCTCGATGATTGTCCCAAAGTCGTCGATGACCACGTCAAAAGGGGCGACTATAACCTGGTCGCGAACCGCCAGAAGCCGTTCGTAGAAATGGACATAGGCGCGTGTCGCCTGGGCTACTGAAACGGCTGGTTGGCGGACAACCAGTGACAGAATTGGGTCGGGCGGTTTGCGCACGACAACCATGGTTGGGATTCCCAAATCCAGTGCTCTTAGAACGTGCCCCGGCGAGTGGACGTGGCGGCCGACACGCACACCTCTGCCCTGCGCGTGCTCGAAGGCAGCGGCAGCGAAGGTGTTTCCGGAGCGTGGAAACCCCTCGATGCAAAGTTCGCTTTCGGGGGTGACGGCCAAATGGCGGCTGGCGCGTAGCCGCATCTGGAGGCCAAAAAGGCTGGGATAGCGGTCGAGCTGCCAAAGCAGCTCTTGCTTGGATTTTGCGAACAAGGGGTGCACTGCGTTTATCCGCCGCCAATCGCGCTCGGCGCGCGGCCGTTACAAAGCGTCTTTGCGGGCGATTTCCAGATCTGCGTCGACCATCATTGCAATCAGTTCGCTAAAGCTGTGGCGAGGCTGCCAACCCAAGTTCTTGCGCGCCTTACTTGCGTCGCCACAAAGCAGGCTGACCTCGGTGGGTCGTTCGTGTCGCGAGTTGTGCTGCACGTATTGGGTCCAGTCCAGATCTACACGCCCGAAGGCTTCTGTGAGCACGTCGCGAACGCTGTGAGCGATCCCGGTGGCTACGATGTAGTCGTCGGCAATGTCGTGCTGGAGCATGAGCCACATCGCCTCGACATAGTCACCGGCGAAGCCCCAGTCGCGCTGGCCATCCAGGTCGCCGAGCACGAGGCTATCTTCCAAACCCATCTTGATGCGTGCCGCAGCCTTCGAGATCTTGCGCGTGACGAAGTTTTCGCCGCGGCGCGGAGACTCATGGTTGTAGAGGATGCCGGTGGCGGCGAACAGGTTGTAGGCTTCGCGATAATTGATCGTTTGGAAGTGAGCGTAGGCCTTGCTGCAGGCGTACGGGCTGCGCGGATGAAGCCGAGTCTGCTCGGTCTGCGGACTCTCGGTGGCCTGGCCGAAGATCTCGCTCGATGAAGCCTGGTAGAGCTTAATAGGCCGCTTGGTCTGCCGAACGGCTTCCAGGACATTCAACGCGCCGAGCCCGTTAACCTGTAGGGTTGACGATGGGTCGTCGAACGAGACCCGCACGTGAGACTGAGCGGCAAGATTGTAGACCTCGTCTGGCCGAGCCTCCTGGATCAGCCCAAACAGGCGGCCAGCATCGAGAACGTCGCCATAGTGAAGGGTGACCGGTTTGCCGGCAGCCCGCAGGTGGTCGATGCGCGAGCGAACCACGGTGCTGGAGCGGCGTACCAAGCCGTGAACCTCGTAGCCCTTCTCAAGCAAAAGCTCGGTCAGGTAGGAACCGTCTTGGCCGGTAATTCCGGTGATGAATGCACGGGGAGCGGTCACTTGGTTGGTTTACCCTCGGAGCCGCCCTGTTCCCAATCATACCCGTAGGCTGCCAGTTCGGCGTCAGCGTCTTCACGGAATGCTGCGGTCAGCGTTTCGTCGAACACCTCACGCCATTTACCGATCAGGCCGTGCCGGAAGGTTGGGCTGGTGGGTGCGAATAGGCCTGCTTGAATATCGGCCATCTGCTCGTCGCTCGGCACGATCCCCAGGTGACGATAGAGGCCACGAAGGGCTTCTGACTGCCGCGCCTGGTCGCCACCGCCATCGGGACCAACCAGATCTTCGAAACGCACGGTGAACACTTGATCGTCGTCACACCAGCCACTGTAGGCACGCAATCTTGTTCCGAGTGAATCCAGAGTGGCGTTGCCGCGTATGGCGATCAGGACGCGAGACGCTAGGTCGGGAGCACTGGCGAACGCGCGGTGCTGCGGATGGTCAGTGCGGCTCATAATGTAGTGGGCCTGAGAGATGACGATGTCGCGTGGGTCGCGAATCATGAAGACCGCACGCACGCTGTGGTGGCGGATGGCTTCGGCGCGTTCGTGGGAATGAGCTAGGTGCCCGACGGCGATTTGGCCAGGGCCAAGTCGTTTCAGTACAGATCCGAGCTCGCCCCATCGTTCGATGTTGGCGTCGTGAATCGTCGGGAGCAATTTGCGACGCAGGCCTGGGGTTCGGCAAAGTGCACGCTCAAGTAAGTGCGTACCTGCCTTGGGCAGGCTGATGCTTAGAACCGGCGGTAGCCCAGGCACGGCTGCTCGTTGCGCGAGTTTTGTGGGGGTGACGCCAAAGCGCTCGGCGTTCCAGAGCCAACGAGAT
>JBLFWR010000201.1:0-5036 GCA_047611725.1 Binatia bacterium
CCGATGTCTTGAGCTGGGTCGTCACAACGTTGCTGAAGAACGTAGTGTTGATGTTGCTGTCTCGCACCAAATACATGCGCACCGTAACTGCGCCCGCCTGGATCAATTGGGGCAAACTCAATTGCATATGGTGAGGCGTGAAGACGAGAATTTCTGCTTCGGGATCAACCGTTCCACTGGTCTTTATAGCGATGAGGTCGCTGATGGTGAGGTTCTCACCGTCAGTACCGGTGGGGAGCTGGCCGCTTTCTGCCCCTGCGCCGAATGGGTAGCGTACGAAGTTGTCGCCCTGCGTCACGATGACCGCTAAGTCCAAACCGAGCGCGACCTGCAATACGTTGTCGAATTCCCACACGCCGACCATGTCCAGAACAGCTTGCTCGCCGGCAGGGCGCGCCTCGGCCTCACCGATGGCTAGAAAAATTCGGCAGGACCCTGCCAAGGCTGCGCCGGCCGCCAGTGCAGCCACCAGAGAAAGGGCGATGCCGCCCAACGCCCACATCTTGGTGATAGCGGGCTTGCGGCTGGACCCGCTGGTGACCCTGCTGGTGGCATTGTCGGTGACCTTGCTGGTGACATTGCTGGTGACATTGTCGGTTGATCGCGCGTTCATGGACACCCCGGTTTCAAGTCTGATTGGGGCAAATGCCCAAGTGGTTGGATTCTCGTTGTCGGTCGCAGGGAAAACAAGGACTTCCCGGCTCGATTGAAACCTCGTTCAGGTGGTTTCCGACGAGGGCGCCCAGTTGTTCTTCCAGTCTTGAACAGCATCGTCCAGTATTTCTTCAAGGAACGCGCGGTGTTTTTCGGGGATGCGGGACTCTGGTGTGGGATTGACGGTTTCTCGAGCCAAGGCCCCGATGTAGCGGGGGCCCGACGAGACACCAAGAAACGTCATCGTTTCAGTGAGGAGGCTCTCTGGGCGCTCGGAAACGTCATTGTAACGCGCAGCCAGTACCTGTTGGGCCGGAAAGTGGGCACGCCAGTGTTCAAGCATGCGTGAGGCGTGAGCACAGCGTAGCTGGTAGGGGTCGGAGAAGAAGGCCTGCCATTCGGCGTCGGACACGTCTTCCATTTTCCGGTCGCGATTGCGGACTAGGTCCTTTTTGGCGTGAGACCAGGCGCGTTCCACCGGGTCGCGCACCATCATCAATATTCTGGATTTGGGTCCCAAAACGGCGAGTTCGGCGATCAACTCGTCGGACATCGCAGCGTAGCTCGCCGAGGCTTCTCCGCGGACGCGGGGACGGTAGATCCGGCCATGATGTTGAAGCGCCATCAGGTGCTCATAGACCCACAGTGCAGGTGAGGGACGGAAGAATCGCAAGTACCAGCCAAGGTCGTTGGTGACGAATTTGGGATGCTTCCGTTCGCTGAGTCGGTTGAAGAAGAAAATCTCCTTCGGCTCAGCCATGAAGATTTCGGGGTGCCAGCGAAGGTTCGCGTGCAGCCAAGTGGTGCCCGTGCGTTGAGGCCCAACGATGAAGAAGTCGGGAAAGCGATCCAGTGAAAGGCGCGGGTCGTCGGCTTTCACATAGCGCAGGCGCTGGCGTGTTTCTTCGCTAATCAAGGGGCTACCGGGTCGCATTCGCCATGTGGCGAACGCGCAATCTCATACCGGCACGAGGGTGCATTTCCCAGCGCCGGGCACCGATCATTCCTGCTCGTCGGTTCCGCCCCCGCAGAATCGGAAGAAGAACGTGGCACCGTTGCCAAGCGACGACTGTGCACGAATGCTGCCGCCGTGGCGTCCGATGATGCGTTTGACTGTCGCCAGACCAATCCCGTCACCCTCGAACTCGTCCTGCTGATGGAGGCGATGGAACGGCGAGAATAGCTTGTCGGCATAGCGCATATCGAAGCCGACACCGTTGTCTGCGACAAAGAACTCAGCGTTGGTGCCTTTTCCCTGGCGCCCAACGCGTATCGAGGCATCGGCCCGGTTCGCGGTAAATTTCCATGCATTGCCGATGAGGTTTTCGACGACACCGGCGGCCAGCGTCGGGTCGGCCGAAGTTGTTAGGCCGGGCTCGATTTCGAAGATTGCGCACTGGTCGCTATTCTCAGTCTTGGCATTGGTTGTGAGTTCGTCGGCCACGCGGTTGGCGATTTCGCTCAAGTCGACCGACGCCCGCGACACGTCCGCGCGCGTGACGCGTGAAAGGTTCAGAAGCTCATCGATCAAGCGGCCTCCGCGTCGGCTGGCGGCGGCGATACGTTGTAGCCAGTCGCTGCCCTCTTCGCCGATGCGGTCCTCGTAACTTTCGAGCAAAAGAGCGCTGAACCCTTCCATTGACCGAAGCGGGCCGCGCAAGTCGTGAGATACAGAGTAGCAAAACGCTTCCAATTCTTCGTTCACGTCTTGCAAACGTGCTGTACGTTGGCGCACCCGTTCTTCCAGTTCTTCGTTTAGCTGGTGAATTTTTGCTTCGCTCTCGATCCTTTCGCTCTCATCGAACACGAGAACGAAGAACCCGTTCTGCGTCCCCTCGTCGTCGATATTCGGGACATACTGCGAGAGCATGTGCCGCTCGGTCCCATCGGGTAGTGGTGTTGACCACTCAAACTTTACGGGGGCGCCGCCCATAACCGTTTCGACGAAAGGGCGCACTCTGGCGAACAAGGTTTCGCCAAAAAATTCATTCATGCGAATTCCGATGAGCTTCTCAGCGGGAATTCCCAACCACTGCTCGTAGACTTTGTTGGCTAGGCGGAAACGAAGATTAGCATCGACGTGGGCGATGACCACGGGGAGTGAATCGGTGAGGAGCCGCATCTCGGCTTCCGCTCGATGGGCACGGTCGATCGCCTCTTCACGCTCGCTGACATCGGTGACCATCGCGACCAAAAAATCCAATTCCCCTGCTTCATCGTGCACCGCAACCAAGTTTCGTTCGCCGCGGAAGCGTGTGCCGTCGCTACGAATGAACGTCCGCAAGTTTTGAGAGCTTCTAATCTCTCCGCGCCCAAATGCTAGAAAGAGCAGCTTGTCCTCGTCGCGCGTAGCCTCTTCGGTGAGCGTGCCCACCCGAGTATAGAGCAATTTCTCGCGCGTGGTTCGGAGCATGTCGCATGCGGGCGGGTTGGCATGGGAGATCAACCCATCGGGTTCAATGACAGCCACACCAACTTGCGCGTCGTGTAACGCGACCTTGAATTGTTCTCTGCGTCGGCGATTTTTACGGCTGGCTTTGTATCGATCAGTGATGTCAAAACTCAGGACAAGGAAGCCTTGAAACGAATCGCCGTCTTCAAACAACGGCGACCCCTGCATTTGTAACCATCGTTCTTCGCCGTCGTGGCGGAATACTTCGATTTTTGCCTCGAACGCACTCTGGGTTTTGCTAATCTCACTTTCGGCCCGGGCTAGCTTCTTGTGCGTTTGTCTCGGAATTGCGGTGCGCCAGTCGATGACGCGGGCGCCGCAAAACTCGACCGAGGCGTCGTTCTGGAACAAAACTTCGCCTTGCGCGTCGGTGATGCACGCCATGACGGGAAGCTTCTTTAACGCGTGCTCAAGGCGACTACGCTGGATCGCGTTTGCCGATGGTTGATTGATCGTAATGATCCAGCGCGTTGGCTGCGTGCCGTCGAGTGGCTGTGCTCGCAATGGAGATAGGGGGCCTCGCGAGCGAACAATTGGAACTCCGGTCGCTCCGGCGCGTTCCAATTCTTGCTTCCAGGAGAGCTGGTCATCTGACCGAGAACGGACCATTTCACGGCCAGAGTCGTTGGCCGCGACAACGGCGCCGCTCTCGTCGAGTACCGCCAATGGTTCGCTGGTGGCGGCGACCATTGCAGCGATCAACCGATCATCGCCACCGGTCTTCTCGAACGCATCTGTTCGTTGGACTTTAGAATTCTTCATGGTCGCCCTAATGGCAGTCTTGGCCGCCTACAAGGGTAGGTGGCCCAAAAATTATCACGCGAGCTGAACTTGTAATACCGGAACCGACACCGACATCGACATCGAAGGCGGTGGAAGGCGGTGGAAGGCGGATTCGCGCCGAAGCCAACGAGCGCGGGGTGCTACCACTTTGCATAGTGGGACTCGGCATAGCCGAGGAGTTGCCGGATGCGCACGCGTTCTCCCTGCTTGGTTTTCAACTCCCCACTGTAGCGACCAAAGAGTTGATTGAAATTGGTACCGACGATCCCCGCGTTGAGACACTCACGATGACGGCCAAGAGGAGTGAAGTCGAGTGCGACTCGTCCGTCATAGCTCGTGACCCGCCACGGGCGCATGACGTCGTGGCGGTCGTATGCGAAATGCACGCTATCGACTTTGTGTAGGCGACCGTCGAGCCAAAAGCAGTTCTCTGTGAAACTGGTTTCATTGACTCCGCATGCAACGTTGAGTCCTACGACCCGTTCCTCTTCGTCGCGCCCGGCCAAGCACGACCAATTCCAAAACGTACGACGGCTCATGTAGCCAGCGCTCCAATCGTTGTGCCCACGAACGTCAAGGGCTTCTAGGTCGTAGTCTCGATCGCGCCATCGTACGTGCCCGCTAACTTTTTGGCCGGCGGTTTTGCGTGCGTACACCCAACCGCTAGCTCCAGATCTTGTGGCGATGCGCATGGGCTCGATAGCGGGTTCGTCTTCGTGAAAACAGGCGTCGATCGAAATTCCGTTCGCAAGTGCAACGCGAAGGTCACGGCGCGGCGGTGCCAAGTGGGATTGCATCTCGGCGAAGTTGGATGCCTTAGACGCAAGCGTGTGAAACGAAGTCCGGCCACTTTCGGGCGATGTGTCAAAGTGGATGCCAGCAGCTAGAACCCGGCGGAACGTTTTTTCTTCGTAAATGCCGCTTTTGGGGTCGTATAAATATACGAAAATCGTCCCGATCAGCCGCGTGTCGGCGATCGCGCAACCGAACACCAACTTTTCACTGAGTGCGCCCAGGAACTGAAAGCGATTGAACCCGAAGTGGCGCGCCAATCGGCCGCGTCGCCGCCCGAAGGGGGAGCGGAGGTCGAAATCGCGATAGTTCACGTCGGCGATCGGCTCGTCGAATATTCCGACACGAACTTCGC
>JBLFWR010000202.1:0-5029 GCA_047611725.1 Binatia bacterium
GTGCAACTCGTCTTCAATCCCGAATTAAACCCGGCTGCGCTCGAGGCGGCGCACGACGTTCGCAACGAGTACGTATTGGTTGCGCGCGGCAAGCTTCGCCTGCGAAGCGAAGAGACCGTGAACCCGAACATGCCCACGGGCAAGGTCGAGTTGATGGTTGAGGAAGTCGAGGTGCTCAACACCTCTAAGCCTTCCCCGTTTGCGATCGAAGACGATGCACAGATCACCGAGAACGTGCGGTTGAAACACCGCTTCTTGGATCTGCGTCGCCCCTACATGCAAAACGCGATGCGCACGCGCCATGACGTGTGTCGCATCTCGCGTGACTACCTGAACGACAACGGTTTCATCGAAGTCGAAACTCCAATGCTCACGCGCAGTACGCCCGAAGGCGCGCGCGACTATCTGGTTCCGAGCCGCGTCAGTCAGGGAAGCTTCTTTGCACTGCCGCAGTCACCGCAGCTGTTTAAGCAGTTGTTGATGGTGGGCGGCATGGATCGCTACTATCAGATTGCTCGCTGCTTCCGCGACGAAGATCTGCGTGCCGACCGCCAGCCCGAGTTCACCCAAATCGACCTCGAGATGTCGTTCGTGACCGGTGCCCAAGTAATGGCGTTGGTTGAAGAACTGGTGAAAGGAATTTTCTCGCAGGTTTTGGGTCGCGAGTTCGAGGGTGACTTTCCCCGCATGCCTTACGACGAGGCGGTGGCCCGCTACGGCACCGACCGACCTGACACGCGCTTCGCTATGGAACTGGTCGAGCTGACCGACGTCTTCCACGATTCGGGCTTCAAGGTCTTCCGCTCGGCCTGCGACGGCGGCGGTGCGATCAAGGCGATCTGTGTGAAGGGCGGCGCCACGATGTCGCGCAAAGAGATCGACGATCTGGGCTCCTACGCCGCCGACTTCGGTGCCAAAGGGATGGCTTGGATCAAGATGACCGACGGCCAATGGCAGTCGCCGATCGTGAAGTTCTTTAAAGACGACGAACGCGAAGCGGTCTCAGCGCGAACGGGCGTCGAAGACGGCGATCTCGTGTTGTTCGCTGCCGACAGCAAGAAGGTTGTTCACGATGTTCTAGGTGCCTTGCGTATTCGCGTTGCCGAGCAGCGCGGGCTCATTGATGAGAAGCGCCTGGATTTCCTTTGGGTCACCGACTTCCCGCTTGTGGAATGGAAGGAAGAAGACAAGCGTTATTACGCGCTTCACCATCCGTTCACGGCACCCTTGCCTGAAGACATGGACAAGCTGGCAAGCGATCCGGGCGCGGTGAAAGCCGATGCCTACGACATCGTTCTAAACGGAACCGAACTCGGCGGCGGATCGCTACGTATTCATCGCCCCGACGTTCAAAGTCGCGTGCTGGAAGTTCTCGGCATTGATGACGAAGAGGCGCGCGACAAGTTCGGCTTCCTCCTGGATGCGCTGGCCTACGGTGCGCCGCCTCACGGTGGCCTGGCCCTGGGCTTGGATCGACTGGTCGCAACGCTGATCGGTGCCGATTCGATTCGAGACGCGATTGCGTTCCCGAAAACCCAGAAGGCGTCTTGCCTATTGACCGAAGCACCGTCGCCGGTTGATCCGCTTCAACTGCGCGGACTCGGGCTTAAGGTAACGCTGTAATGTCGGCCTATCGCGCTGTCGTGCTGAGCAAGCTGAGCAAGCTCGTCATACTGACGATCACGGTCTCGATCGTAGCCAGTGGCTGCTTCGGTCCGTTCCGCAAGGCTTATGACGAGCTGCCGAGCTTGGGCCTGGCGGGTGTTCCCGAAGAGTTGCCGCCGGTTCGGTTGGCGATTCTCCCTGCAGCGTACGCCGGTGCTACCGATGGACGGGCTTGTGAGCTTTGTCCGGCCGACCTGACTTTGACGCCAAGCGGGAACGCCGATCATGCGCTTTTGGTGACTGCGTTTTTCTACGAGCAGCTCGCGCGGCATCCACGTTTTAGAATTGTTGACCACACGATTACCGACCAGCTCGCCGCCGATGGCATGCCGGGCGCGGTGGCCGAACTGAAGGCACGCGATTTGGCCGATGCCGTCGTTGTTGCGGCGGTTGTTGAATTGCGAGAGCGCTTAGGCTCGGCCAAAAATCCCGAGCAATCCGCCGGTTTGAATCTGTACGCCATGGCCGTGCGCGTGAGCGGCGGTGACCCGCTTTGGATTGGCCGCTTCGACGACGACGAGAACGTCACCGGTACGTTTCGAACCAAGCTTCGAGATCTTGTCGAAGGCGGCGAACGACGTTGGATGACCGCTGCTGATTACACCGGGATTGCGGTCAGTGATTTGGTTGACAATCTGGTAGACGAACTCGATTGAAGGAGGTCTGCGTGGCTCATTTGATCGATGGTAAGGCCGAGGCAACTCGGGTGCGCGAGAATCTGGCCGCACGAATCGCTGTGCGCAAAGAGCACGGGGGTTCGGCTCCGGGCCTGGTTACTATTTTGGTTGGAGAGGACCCGGCCTCCCAGGTTTACGTCGGTCGCAAGCAGCGCGAATCTCGCGAGATCGGTATGTTTTCTGAGTCTGCGCAACTGCCGGCCGACGTCTCCGAAGACGCGCTGGTCGATGTTGTGCGCCAGTACAACGAACGCGACGACATTCACGGAATTCTTGTCCAGCTTCCGCTTCCCAAAGGCTTCGATACAGATCGCGTGATCGGATCGATCGACCCGGCAAAAGATGTTGACGGCTTAACGGCTGCCAGTCAGGGTGCTTTGTTCACTGGCCGTCCTGGGCTGCGTCCGTGTACGCCGTCGGGCTGCATGCACCTGCTTGATCAAACCGGCGTTGATGTCAGCGGCAAGAACGCAGTGGTAGTAGGGCGATCGATTTTGGTTGGGCGTCCGGTGGCGATGATGCTGCTTGAGCGCAACGCCACAGTCACTGTGGCTCACTCAAGAACCGCAGACCTGCAAGCCGTGGTTGCTGCGGCAGACATCCTTGTTGTCGCGGTCGGTGTGCCCGGGCTTGTCAAAGGCGCTTGGGTGAAACCGGGCGCCGTTGTGCTCGACGTCGGTATGAACCGTGTTGATGGCAAACTCTGCGGTGATGTTGATTTTGAAGCCGCCTGCGAGCGAGCCGGTTGGATTACGCCAGTGCCCGGTGGGGTGGGACCGATGACGGTCGCGATGCTACTGGAGAACACCTGGCGCGCCTGTCTGGTTTCAAGTGGCGACGAAGCCGAGACCGTAGCGTGAGCGACGATCGACGAACACCTCTTTACGACGAACACGTAGCGGCCGGTGCGCGCATGGTGCCGTTCGCCGGTTGGGCGATGCCGGTGCAGTACGAAGGGATCGTGGCCGAGCACAAAGCGGTGCGCAATGGCGTTGGTATCTTCGACGTCTCTCACATGGGCGAAGTCGAATTGTCCGGCCCCGGCGCGCGTGACGCTTGCGCACGTTTGTTCACCAACGATTCCTACAAACTCGAACCCGGGCACGGCGGCTACTCGTTAATGGCCAACGAACACGGTGGCCTGGTTGATGACGTCATCGTCTACTGCCTGGCCGACGATCGCTTCCTGGTTTGTGTCAACGCTTCGAATACGGCGAAAGACGTCGCTTGGATTCGCGAGAACGCGCCCGACAACGCAACCGTTACCGATACCAGTGATGCCACGGCGCTGTTTGCTGTTCATGGCCCACGCTCGTTGGCGCTGATTGCGAGAATGGATGCACGGGCCGACGCGCTCCCACGCTACGGTGTTTCGACGCTCAACGTAGCGGGTGTCGAAGTGTTGGCAGCGCGAACCGGCTACACCGGCGAACACGGCTTCGAACTGTTCGCCCCGGCCGCTCAGGCTGTAACGTTGTGGCGCGCCCTGTGCGAAGAAGGCGCCGACGATGGTTTGGTACCGGTTGGACTCGGGGCTCGCGACACCTTGCGCCTGGAAGCTGCGTTACCGCTGTACGGACATGAGCTCGGCGAAGATATTTCTCCCTACGACGCGCGCGTGGCCTGGGCCGTGAAGCTGGATCGACCCGAGATGCTCGGATTCGCCGCATTGACTGTCGCCAAGATGCGTGGCCCGCAAAAGCGCCTGATTGGCCTGCTGCCCCAAGGCGGGATCGCTCGCGAGACAGCGCTCGTGTTTGCGGCCGGTGGTAAAGGTGGTGAAGGTGGTGAAGGAGCGATCGGACATGTGACCAGCGGCTCCCACGCCCCCACACTCGGGCACGCGATCGCGCTGGCGAGCGTGACTTGTGCCGCCGCGGAAGCGGCCGAGAGCGCAGATGGCAGTTTCGAGATCGAGATTCGCGGTAAACGCAGAGCTGCCGCTATGACCGGTCTCCCCTTTTATGTTAGGCAGTCGGCTTAATCCGGTTCCTAGTCCGGTTGAAAGATTCCCCCGGCGCCGTGGTGGCGCCCAATTGCAAGCGTAGGGTTGAGCGAGGCTTTAGCGAGATGGATATCCCTGAGGATCTTAAGTTCACCAAAGAGCACGAGTGGGTGCGGCGTGAAGTCGACGGCACGATGTTGGTTGGCATTACGGAGTATGCGCAGGAGCAGCTCGGCGACATCGTGTTCGTTGAACTGCCCAATGCCGACGATGAGCCCGAGATCGAGCGCGACCAGCCGATGGCGGTGGTCGAATCGGTCAAGGCGGCAAGCGACGTCTACGCGCCCATTAGCGGAAAGGTCGTTGAGGTGAACGACGAACTGCCCAACAGTCCGGCCGTGATCAACGAAGATCCTTATGGTGACGGGTGGCTGGTTCGTTTCGAGCCGAGCAACGAATCGGAACTCGCAGAACTCATGACACCCGAAGAGTACAGCGAACTCGTCGACGATCTTTCTGACTAGTTTCTGACTGAATATTTGCGTTTTCTTCCCCATACTTCAGGCGACATCGCGTGCATGCTCCAAACCATCGGAGTGGGGCATAGCGATGAGTTGTTTACTGCCGTACCGCCGGCCCTTCGCAACACCGCAGCGCTAAATCTTCCCGACGGTTTGTCTGAACAAGATGTTGCCACCCGCATGGAAGAGCTGGCCGCGCGTAACCAGGCCAGTGCCGGTTT
>JBLFWR010000203.1:0-5016 GCA_047611725.1 Binatia bacterium
GGCTGATCCTCGTAGCGCCGAGCCGGACGGCTCGAGGCGAGGTTCCTCGGCCCGCGTCGGCTTGATGACAGGGGTTTTGTCGGTGCTGCTCATGAGCGTCGGCGGTTGTGCGATGGTCGGGCCAGATTACGTCCGACCCGAAGCACCGTTGGCGGCCGAGTGGATTGCGCAAGAGGATGACGCTCTGACTACGGACGCGGGCGAAATTCGCGACTGGTGGAAGCTGTTCTCGGATCCGAAACTCAACGCGCTCATAGAGGAGGCTTACACACAAAACCTTTCCCTCGAGATCGCTGGGGCTCGTGTGATCGAGGCGGTTGCTCGGCGCGGTATCTCGGTGGGCAATCTCTACCCGCAGATCCAGGAAAGTAACGGCACTTACGCGCGAGTAGAAAACGGAAAGAACCGCGCCAATCAAGGCGGTTTGGAGCGGCGCACCTTCGACGACTGGACGGTAGGCTTCGACGCGGCTTGGGAACTAGATGTCTGGGGTCGGTTTCGTCGTGGAATCGAGGCTGCCGATGCCGACCTGCTGGCGTCGGTCGCGAGTTACGACGATGTGCTCGTCAGCCTGGTCGCGGAAGTGGCGTCTAACTACCTACAGTTTCGTATCGCGCAGGAACGATTGCTGGCTGCGAGAGCCAATATTGTAATTCAACAGCGCAGCCTGCAGATCACCGAGGCGAAGTTCCGCAACGGCATGGTTACCGAGCTCGACGCAGCCCAGGCCAACTCTCTGTTGCGCAACACCGAAGCCGCCGTTCCGGCGTTCGAAGCCCGGCTACGCCAGACGCAAAACAGCTTGAGTGTATTACTCGGTACGCCGCCGCGTGACCTGGGAGATCTTCTGGCCGGGCCGCCTGTTATACCCAGTGCCCCGGAAAAGATTGCGCTTGGGCTACCGGCCGATTTGTTGCGCCGTCGCCCAGACGTGCGCCAGGCCGAAAGAGATCTCGCAGCGCAGAGTGCCCGTATCGGAATAGCCAATAGCGATTTCTATCCGCACCTGGCGCTGGTGGGAAGCATATCGCTAGGTGCCGATGACTTTACCGACGTGTTCGATGCCGCCAGTTTTGAAGGCTTCGGTGGCCCCAGCTTTGGCTGGGCGATTCTCAACTATGGGCGCATTCGCAACAACGTGCGGGTGCAGGATGCCGGTTTCCAGAGACGGGTCCTCGTTTACGAGAGCACAGTGCTGCGGGCCCAAGAAGAGGCAGAGAACGCTATTGCCGCCTATCTGGGGACGCGGCGACAGATTGGACTACTTGATCAAAGTGTAGCGTCGGCCAAGCGGGCCGTCCACCTAGTCAACATTCAGTACCGCGAAGGTGCGATCGATTATGTACGGGTATTAAACGCCCAACAGTTCTTGGTCGATCAGCAAGATCTGCTCGCCTCGACGCGCGGGCAAGCGATGCTAAGCCTGGTTTCTCTTTACAAGGCACTCGGTGGTGGCTGGGAATTACGCGAAGGAAAGCCTTTCTTGCGCACCGAAACTGTTGAGCAGATGAATTCTCGCACTAATTGGGGTGACCTTCTGCATTCGCCCCATGTGAACGAAGAAGCAACTGGCGCTCCCGGATGGCAATGGCCGGTCTGGTAAGGAGATCCGAATGAAAACTAAAGCTTTTGTATTTGTGACGATACTCGGAGCCGCTCTGGTAGCAGCGCCGGCATTCGCGCAGCCGTATATATTTCCGAACGATGACCAAAGCGCCGAGCAACAGGCCACCGACGACGGGGCTTGTAAGTCGTGGGCACAGGGGCAAACCGGCGTTGATCCTTCGCGCCCGAGTTCTCCGCCGTCGTCGTACTCCGCTGGTGATCCGAGCATGGTCCGCGGAGCCGCCCGAGGTGCGGCCTTAGGCGCTGTTGTCGGGGCCATTGGTGGCGATGCTGGCAAAGGCGCTGCGATGGGTGCCGCCGGAGGGGGCCTGTTCGGTGGCATGCGGCGCCGCGATCAGTACCGCAATGAAGAAACGCAGCTGCGCAACTGGCAGGCGCAGCAGCAGCAGGCGCACGCTCAGTATATGCGTGCGTTCGGCGCGTGCATGGAAGGTAAGAACTACACGGTAAAGTAGGCGATGTTCGAAGGGAGAATACCGATGAGTCTTTTGTTAAAAATCACGTTTGCCCTCTGTGTCTGTCTCGGTGCTTCCGTCACGGCTATGGCCGGCGACTTTGATGGGTCTAAAAAATTGCTCTGCGCGCCGTCCGACATCTTCGAGTGTAGCCCGACAGCCGACTGCCGCCGCGTCACGGCTGAGGCGGCCAACATTCCGCGTTTCATTCAAATCAATGTGAAGAAGAAACAGCTGAGCGGGATGGTTGGCGAGGGAGAGACGGTCACGACTAACATCCAGAACGTCAGTAAAGAAGATGGAAAACTCACCCTTCAAGGCGCCGAAGGTGCGCGTGCTTGGAGCGTAGTGATCGATAAAAAGACTGGACTGATGTCGGCGTCTGCGTCTGACGAGCTTGCCGGCTTCATTTTGTTCGGCGGCTGCCAGATATCGGGTTAACCACAACCAAACCGTAGTGGATCGGATTATCTTAGTGGACCTCGGATTGAGGGGCGAGACGTGCCTGAAGTAAACGGAAGGCTACTGAGCCGGGGCTATTCGTATCTAGCCGTCGCGCTAGTCGGCTACATTTTTGTCCTGGTTCCGTTGGGCTCCGACCTGCCCCAGGGCGGATTGCTGGTTCAGACTGTTTTCTCGATCATTCTGGCGACGGCTGTCTATGTGTGCGCGAACCGGCGCTGGGAGCTGTACATCTCTCTGGCACTTTTCGCGCCCGCTTTCTTCTTGTCATGGTTAGGCCAAGCCGGCTTGTCGCAGGAACTTGGCTTGCTCCAGCTTGCTAGTGGCGCCGCGTTCTTGTTGTACACTGCGAGTGTTGTTCTAGGGAGCACACTGCGGAGCAAAGTGATATCGACCGATACGATAAGCGGCGCGGTAGCGGTCTACCTCCTTATCGCGGTCGCGTGGTCGCTTATTTATGGGATAATCCTGATCCTCGATCCGACGGCTATTGAGTTGCCAGGTGTCACGGCAAGCGTTGGCGATGTTCGGGCCACCGAATCGCTGATGTACTTCAGCTTCGTCACGATAACGACACTCGGTTTCGGCGACATATTGCCATTGTCTGCCGTGGCCCGGTCCGCCGCGACTTTTGAGGCTGTCGTAGGTCAGATCTATCTGACCGTTCTTGTCGCGCGCTTTGTTGGACTCCAGATTGCGCAATCGAACGACTAATTCGAAGGAACTATTGCAGAGTAAGTGGGGGTGGGCGTTCTGGCAGCCCTTCGCGAATTCGCACTGAGAAATCCGTTCGGTCTCCGGCCGAGATACCGCGTTCGCTGATAGCGCTTCGCTCTCGTAATTCCGCGAAAGGGAATGTCGTGTTGATAGACCTGCGCTCGTAGCCCATCTCGTCGATGTAACCATTCACGAGTATTCGCCAGTCGAAAGGGCGATCGCGCGACAAGCGTTGCAAGTGTGCCTCTATCGCTGTTGTACAATTCATGGTTGCCGCGTTGTACCATTCCGCGCTCTGGTTGAGTGAGTTGATCTCGTCGATGTAGCTGAGCAACACGGAACACGGAACGCGCGACGTCGGGTGAGGCGCCGAGGCGGTAGAGGTAGACGTCTTCTTGGCGATGGTTTGTGCGAAGCCCGACGAGGTCGCGTTCGTCGGCGACGACATAGTACAGCTCGAACTGCCGGAAGAAGCCGAGCAGTGCTGAGTAGCTTTCGCCGACCTCCTTGCGCGTTTCTATAGAGACGGCCAGATGTTCGCCGTCGTCGAACTCCCAGCTGAGGATCGTGTGCGCGATCGCCCGCGGCCCCCAGTACGAAAGGAACAAGTCGGTACCGACGATCCGAGAAAGATCATACTCACGTTGTTCCCATTTTGGCGTGTAGTCGTCTTCGCCGCGATAGGTGAAATTCCTAAGATTGCGAACCGTGACGCGATCGCCATCGACGGAAACTGAAGTCGTCTTGGAAACGTCGGTGAGCCAGTTCCGCTCGTTGCTCGGCTCAAGCGACGACCACCAAGCGGCTACCGCAAAAGACATTACTATGCTGGCGCCGATCGCTCGCGAGAAAGGCCGAAGGCGGATCGCAGAAACGACTACCGCCATTGCAAACGCTGCGGCGAGCCAGTTGCCGTAAGGCGTCGGTGCATCGATCGCAAGGGCTGCGCTGGACCAAGCAGCGGCGATTAAAGCTACCAGCCCGATGGAGACAGCTATAAAGATTCGTGCGAACCTCATGCTCGTGTGGCTAGAGCGGGCTCAACACCGGTACTGGGGACCGAGAATCAGTATCGCCAGAAGGGCTTTGGTCTTCCGTGGCGTTGTCGACAGCCTGGCCTCTGGGAGGCAGGCAGACACCGGCTTCTTTGCCGTGAAGGCGAAGGATACGCTGGACTTCCCCTACGGTGCGCGAGTCCGACTGCGTCGAGTGCCCGGATCCTCGCACCACGAGTTCAGAAGCGACGCCTTCGATGTGCGCGCTGTTGTATCGAACAACTCCGTCGTCGGCGCCATCGAGCGGGCCTTCGGTGCTCTTGACCGGAATGATCGAGTGGGCAGGAATGTCATCCGAAAGCGGGATCGGCCTAGAGAATTTTATGAATGGGCCCGCGCCAACCGGCCAGCATCAACCGTGGACAGCGAAACACGGACGCGGCCCAGGCATTCTAGTTGACGTAAATTAGGCGGTTTCAGTCGGTCATCGCAACAGCTTCGGTGAACTGAAAGGAAACGAACTCCAAGTGAGGAGCATCCCGGATGACGCGAAGCAAGATACAGGGGAAAGCCGTTACTCGAAGCCGAGCGCAGGGAGCTGCGGCAGCTGGTAGCCAATGGCGAATCGTTCACACACGCAGCCGACACCGTTGGGTGCTCAACCAAAACGATCCAGCGACTTCTGGCGGGAGGCTGCTTATCAAAACGACAAGCCACGCCGCGAGCGACGATACGCTTGTCGTTGGGTGAGCGTGAAGAGA
>JBLFWR010000204.1:0-5004 GCA_047611725.1 Binatia bacterium
ACGACGGGTTCTATTCTTACAACGCGGCAAGAGACCCGTGGCGGTTGGGCACCGATTTTCTTATTAGCGATGAAGCCCGAGCACGCACGGCGGTTGCTGCAATCAACGCGTTCGCGCGCAGCACAACGAGCAACGATCCGTCCGGATTTCGCGCGGGGTACGAACTAGATGGCACGCCAATCGCCGGCTCCGATTTCCTGTCGATGGCTTTCGTCGCGCCGCTTGGAGTGTCTGCAATGGTCGACGCCACCAATCAGGCATGGCTGAACGACATCTGGGATTTGGTCGTGGCCACCCCGGTCGAAGCCGAGTCCTATTTCGAAAACACGTTAAAGCTCTTGTCGATGATCGTCATGTCGAGAAACTGGTGGGCCCCGGAGGCGGTTGCTGACGGAACCTGCTCACCGACCGGGAACGACTTGTGCATCAACCCGTCGGCGCAGGTTTCGGGCCTGATAAAACTCAAACGGCTCAACCGCGATCCGGGCCTTCAGTCGTTGATCATCAAGACCACGGTCGGGTTCCTGGGCGCACTCCCGGCATCCTTCGAGAACGGGATGCAGCTTCGAATCGAAGACCTCGGAGCAGGCTCAACCTCGGTGTATGAACTCAGCGAAGACACGGTGGCTATCCCCCCAGTCGCCGCAGCCGTCTGCGATAGCCGAGACCGATGGAGAGTCGGATCGGGGAAACTCGTCTACAAAAACAAGTCGGGGAGCCTCGCCCCACCCGAATGCACGTTGGGATCTGCCCAGGGATTGTCCAAAGTCATCGTTCGCGGAGTCGGGGAGCCGGAAATGCGTGTGCTGCTGAAGACCCGTCGATCCAGCATAAGCGCCCCGGTTGGCCCGATTCGCGCCACATTGGTATTTGGAGCCACCGCGGCAGCCGGGACGGCCGGGGAATGCGCAGTCAGTGGCTCCCTGGATTGTACCGGCAATGCGGCAACCCTGAAGTGTCGCTGAGGGCTACTTCGGGGCGCACCTCGGCTTTCAACACTCCAGCTGTGGTTAGACCTTGCGCATCATGCTAAACCCGGCGCTCGGGCTTCAGAATTTGGATCCCGACTTTTTTAGGAGATCAAGATGAAGACATTTCTCACGTTCGCTTTCGCTTTTCTTCTGGCCTTCAGCGCTTCGGCGTCGGCCGCCGATTCTATCGGGTTCGTCAAAACCATGTCCGGTGAGACCACAATCGCGCGGACGGGTGTCGATGAAGCACCTCAAGTCGGAGCCGCCCTTTACACCGGCGACGTGATCAGGACCGGAAACGACGGTTCGCTCGGGTTTGTTCTCAAAGACGGCACCTCGCTGACCGCTGGTCCCGACACGGTTCTAGCAGTTGACGACTACGCCTTTTCGCCTGAGACCGACCAGTACGGCTTAGCCGCACGTGTTTCTCAGGGCACCGTCGATTTCGTTTCTGGCCTTCTAGGCAAGGCTGCTCCGGAGTCCGTCAAGGTCGAAACACCCTCCGGTGTCATTGGCATTCGCGGCACGCACTTCGTGGTCAACGTCGGCCAGACGCGTAGTTCGACGCAGTGGCTTGAAGCAACCAACCCCCATCGCGGCAGCGATTTCGGAGGGTGAGCCGACTATGAATTCGTTTCGCTTCGCTCTAATTTTGCTCGTCACGTTCGCCGCTTCGGCGTGCGGCCCTCGCAACTACATCGTGCTTCTTGACAATCCCGATGGCGACACCGGCCAAGTCCAGGTCAACACGAACAGCGGCGAAAAGACTTTGGATGAATCTGGAGAAGCCGTCGCGATGGACGGCTGGTCGCGGACTCGGGACAAACCCTGGATTTTTGATCAGGATCGTCTCACCAAGATTTTCGGATCGGTCTTTAGCGCGCGGCCGAACAGGCCAGAGTCCTTCGTTCTCTACTATGAGTTCGCCACCATCGACCTCACGGAAGAGTCGAAGGAGACTCTCGTTGAAATCGTAAAGTCGATCCGGCGCCATCCTGGCACCGACGCCACCATTAGCGCCCACACCGATCGGTACGACAGCGACACCCGCAACGAGACGCTGGCTGGCCGACGTGCGCAGAATGCGCACGGCTACCTGACCAAGCTTGGGGTCGCTGCAGACCACATCCAGATCGCCGCGTTCGGAGAGCGCTTGCCGGCCGTCCCTACGGCTGACGGCATACGCGAAGCTCGCAATCGTCGGGTCGAAATCACAATACGATGAGTTGAGCCGCTAGCGCTCAGCCGATTCTGCCAAAGGGCCGATTCTCAATCGAGAGTCGGCCCTTTAACATTTTACTTCTCGCGGAACACCACCAACTTTCCCGTCTCTCCACGCTCCAGGCGCTTCAGATGCAGCGCCGCCAAGGGATCATCGGGGGAGTTCTCTACCAGCCCACGAAACGCTACCAGCGCAGCCTCGGGGTCACTGTCCAAGAGTTCGAACGCCGCACAATAGGCGACAATATGCGGTGACGCTGCCTGCTCGGGCGTAAGCAATTCCCACGCGGCAAGCGGCACGGTTTTACCTTTGAGCAGAAGCTCCCCGGCTGGTCGCCCGTGGAACTCGCGACATGCGGCAACCGTAACGCCGCTGACACAGACCTGCGTTCCCAATTGACGGTTGACCGTCTCCAGGCGAGCCGACGTATTGATCGGATCACCGAGTGGGCGGTAATCGAAGTGGGTACTGCCGCCGAAGTTTCCAACAACCACCTCCCCCGTGTGCACGCCGATGCGCGTTAGGCCAAACGGTATCCCGCGCTGCTGACAGTCCCCGGCGTACTGCGTTGCGAAGGCATTCATCTCCAAGGCACAAGCCACTGCACGCTCGGCGTGATCCGGTTGTGTTACTGGCGCTGAAAACAGCACCGCGACGGCATCGCCGACGATGCGATCTAGAGTTCCGTCAAACTTAAACGCGATGCTGACCATCCCGTCTAGGTATGCGTTAATCGTGTCACTGAGTTCGACCGGGTCGGAATTCTCAACCAGCGCGGTGAAGTCGGCGACATCGGTGAGAACGAACGAACATTCGCGACGCTCACCGCCAAGCTTGAGCTCGCCGGGGTTGCGGATGAGGTGGTCAACCAAATTCGGCGAGAGATAGTTTGAAAACGCGTTGCGCATCCAACGCTGCTCGCTCTCGGATGCCACCAGCTGTGGTGCAATGTAGGCGAGAAACGTGCCCACAATCACAATGCTTGGGGTGACCGGATCGATCAGCAGAAGGCTCGAAGACCACGAGTACCAGCCCCACGAGACACTCGCCGCAATGCCACTGATAGCCGCCAACGCGGTGGCCATCGCACGACCGCTAAGGCCCAACAGCAACATCGCCGCCCATGTGCCCACGACAAGCAGAACCTCACCCAACAGCGCCCACGGCGGTCGACTAATGTAGGTCCCCGTCAAAATCTGCTCGACGATCTGCGCGTGGACTTCTACGCCTGGAATCACCTCGCCGAGCGTTCCGAAGCGAAGATCTTTCAACCCGGTCGCGGAAGAACCGACAAAGATCAAGGCGTTCTCCGGGATCAGCCCCTCGGCTTCGCCGGCCAACACCCTCCAAGCCGGCACGTACCGTTCTTCAACCGGCTCGGTGAGGTACACACGCACATGCCCTGTGGCGTCGGTTGGAATCGGGATTGACCCAACGCGAACTTCGTACACGGGCACAGTTACGTCATCAGGACTATCGTCATCACGCTTGCTCACAACCGTGTAGTTCGAGAGGCCGGTAGCAACCCGCAACGATTCTGCTAGCAACGACGGATAGAGCTCGCCCTGTAGTTCCAGCAGCAGAGGCACACGGCGTACGACACCGTCGCGGCCCGGCGAGAAGTTAATGAAGCCATTGCCGCTGGCCGCTTCCTCAAGCAACGGCATGCTTTTGACCACACCCGCATGGCGGTGAAGCGGCAACGGACCAGGATCGCCCATGCGAATGAAGCGAGCCTTGATGTCTGGGGGGCTAGAAAGGCCGGCTTCGGCCGTCAAGGCGAAGGCCGTAACCGCATTGCCGCGGCCGAACTCCGCGGCCAGCACCCGGTCGTGGTCCGGAAGAGTCGCTAAAGAAGCACGGACTTCTGCGCTCGGGTTCCATTCTTCAGCAAGCCAATCGGGGGAAGTTCGATCGGGTTCGGAGAACAAAATGTCGAACGCTACCGAAGCCGCGCCAAGGTCACGCAACTTCGCAACCATTTCGGCGACACGAGTACGAGGCCAAGGCCACTGTCCCAACCTACTCAAGGATGCTTCATCGATGTCCACGATGCGCACGGGAGCCGGCTGGTAGGGTCGCGGAATCGCCTGCTGATAACCGTCGAACGCCGCATCGCGAAGGTTGCCAATAAACTCGGGCTCGCGAACCTGGGCCGTGATCCCGGCTGCAAGAACCAGTGTCGAGAGCGCAACCCCGAAGCGCCGCAACCCGCTACGGGAAGCCCCACCGGTTTCATTTGAAGGTGATTTTTTAGGTTTCGTTGACACGCCGCGCCTACCCTCCGCAACCGATGTTGTGTCGCGGAGCGCGGGGCAACGGAAGCGCTAAGGGGCCGGGCAGGAGAAGTAATGCGCGGGAAGCTTCACTCAGAGCTATCACGACTATCACGACGGCGGCGGCGCCGATTCCGCCAACCACTCGTACTCTCCTCACCTTTGACCGGCATAATCACCCACAACGCCAAATACACGATCAATCCCCAGCCGAAGCCGAGTAGCGTGAGCAACACGACAGCCAACCGCAACGCCGTCGTGGAAACCCCAAAGGTTTGGGCCAAGCCCGCACAAACGCCGCCGAGCATGGAACCGTCGCGACTTCGGTACCATTCACGTCCGAGCATGCCGCCGCCAAGAAAGCTGCCGCACCAACGGCATTTCACCGCCGCATCTTGAATTTCTTCTGCGCAATAGGGACAGCGTTTCATGAATGACCTCCGGGAGTCGAAGTAACGAGCGGAGCCGGCAGGCTCATACGCTCGGTAAGCAATGGAATGGATGCGTAAGCGGTCGCAACCGAAAGGGCCACCGC
>JBLFWR010000205.1:0-4911 GCA_047611725.1 Binatia bacterium
AGGCAACGGTGTGATCGGGAAGATCGTGTTCGATGGTCTGCATTGCGCGAAACATGACAAGACCCGCAGCGCAGATCAAGAAGACACCGGGCCTCTTGATGATGAGCCGGGTTGGGTCAACAGTGCGGAACCGCTTTCAGCTGGCTTTGGTAAAATCATGAAAAAACGAACGCGATTGCTTTTGGTTGTTCTGCTCATCGGTGCCGCATGGTTCGTGTTAGCCACCGATTCGCGACGCCTCGCCATGTTGCCCTTGCTCATCGTTACGCTGGAGGCTCCCCCGCCCACCACACCCGCCGACGAAGGCCCGAATGCGGAGTGGTTCGACGACTATTTCATGATCACGCGCATCGACGATCGAACGATCTCAATTGGCGAGCCCTTCGGCTCCCACATCAATTTCAACTATCTGATTCTGGGCGATCAACGCGCGGTGCTGTTCGACAGCGGAGTGGGGTTTCACGATATCCGGCCGGTTGTAGACTCTCTGACCGACCTGCCGGTTCTGGCTGTCCCCTCTCACGTTCACTACGACCACATCGGCAGCCATACGCTCTACGCTGAACTCGGGTTGATTGACCTTCCCTATCTTCGCGAACGCGCACCGGATGGAGATTTGAAGCTCAACTACGGTGAACATCTTGGATTCGCCGAAGGGGTCGCCCTGCCGACCCTGCATGTAACGGAATGGCTAACGCCCGGGACAACCCTCGACCTGGGCGGACGCACTCTCCAGATCCTGCACACTCCGGGACACACGCCCGACTCGATGGCGCTGTACGACGTTGAACGCGACCAGCTCTTCATCGGCGACTTTGTAACTGAGGGTCCTACTTTTCTGTTCGTACCGGGCTCTTCGGTCGGCGATGAATTGCGTGCCGCTGAAAGCCTTCTCAAACGTGTCACCGAGCAGACCGCCTTGCTCACGGCGCATCGCTTCGACCCACCAGGCCTGCCCACACTCGCTCATGGCGACCTACTGGCCCTGCGCGACGCCCTCGCCGTTCTGCGCGACGGCGACCTCGAATTGGACCCGAACACCGCTTGGTGGCCGCGCTCCTACCCGATCAACGAACGCATTTCCCTGCTGACCGACTTCGAATGGGCGCAACGCTGGGACGACTAAGCTAACCGGCGGCGGCCCCACACCTCGCGCAATGTCGCGGCCAATGGCATCATCAGCGTCATGTCGTTGATGTCGGTCATGTCGCGCGCAACCACCATCATGGTCGTCGCTTTCCTTGCTTTCGTCGCTTTCGTCGCCGGATGGTGGTGGCTCGCTTCGCCTCCACCGCAAGTACAGATCGCACCGTCGTTCATTCTCGAAAAGCCAGCCGCGGATTTCGACCGCGTCGCGGCAGCTCCCGACTGGCTCACAACCAACCTCGTACGAACCGACAACGGCCTGCCTGGGCACGACGACGTGGTCTTGCTCGACGACCAACGCCACGCTTTGGTCACGGGCATGGACGGCTGGATCTGGCATGTCGATCTGGAAACCAACAAGGCCGAGCGTTTCGCCGACGTTCCCCTGATCGCAGCCGGGGCTAGGTTGGCTCCAAGCCCAAAAAATCGCCTGTATTTTTGTGCGTCACGACTATCTGGAGAACGCCATGCTGCCGGCGAGCAAGTGGGCCTGTACTCCTTGGATATTGAGACGCGCGCGATTTCCTTGTTGGTCGGCCGGGTTCCCGAAACAGGAATCGAGCCGTCACCTGCCGAAGTCGTCATCCCTAATGCATCTCGCGTTTGGCATAGCGTCGCCGACTTGGCGGCGTCGAACAGCCGTGCACTCGAGTTCTGTAACGACCTTGATGTGTCGGCCGACGGCAAGCGCATCTACTTCACCGAACCTTTCGCCTACGAAGGGGCTTCCATGGGCGGCGGCGCCTGGGGCGAAGCGGTAAGTTTGGGCCGCAACGCCCGCATCTGGTTGCTCGACCTGGAGAACTCCCGCATCGCCCAGGTTGCGCGCGGCATGATCTTCGCCGACGGCATCCTGGTTGAAGAATCCACTGAAGATTCCAACGCAGACACCTCAGCAGAGGCCTCGCTGTTGGTCACCGAGACCGTTGCCTTCCGCATCGTGCGTTTGTTTTTGGCCGGACCTCGCGCCGGGACCTCCGAGCCTTTCGCCACGGATTTGCCGGGGATGCCCGACGGGCTCGACCGCGACAAGAGCGGTCGCATTTGGACGGGGCTACTGAAGCTGCGATCCAGCACCATCGAACGCCTGCACGCCAATCCCTGGATCAAGCCGTTTATCCTGCGCCTGCCTAGGGGTTTGCTACCGGTATCCAAGGCAACCGGAATCGCGGCCTTCGATGCGACCAACGGCCGGCCTTTGTTTTGGGCGGCGCACGACGGCAGCAAGGTAAACGATGTCGCCGTCGTGATTCCAGGTGATGAAGAACTGTACCTGGCCAGCTTCGACCGCCACGCCTCGGGGCTAGTTCGGGTCGAGTTCCCCCCTTTCGAGTCTGATAGATGACCGGCCTGTTCACGCCGGAAGAACGCAACACATGAGCGAAGAGCAACCGAAAAACCCGCTACACGGGATCACGTTGAAGACCATACTCGATGACCTCGTTGCTCGTCGAGGTTGGGAAGAGCTGGGTGAGATCATCAACATCCGCTGCTTCAACGAGAATCCGAGCATCAAATCGAGCCTCATCTTTTTGAGAAAAACCGATTGGGCGCGTGCCAAAGTTGAGCGCCTCTACCTAGACGACCAATGGGATCTGGTTCGCGGCAGGAAGCTTAGCCGCTGACAGCCGCGTCTTTGGCCTTGACCAAACGCTGCGAGAATCGCAATCTCGAACATCGATGGACCGATACGCTAAGCTTCCCGCCCGCGTCAACGCGGGCACGATTGACGCCCTGCTACTGCTTGCGTTGTTCCTCGGCGCGCCACTGCTGTTAGCAGACGCTCCGGCCAGTGCGCGGGTTGCCCTTATGTACGGACCGCTGCTGTTCCTTGAGCCGGTTCTGATCCGAGTGTTTGGATGTACGGTTGGCCAGGCATTCATGGGACTTCGAGTGGCCACGGCCGACGGCGACAACGTGCCGTCGCTGCCCACCCTGATCGTGCGGTACTGGCTCAAAGCCGTACTCGGCCTGTTCTCTGCGGCTTACCTTTTCTTCAACCGGCAACGTCAGGCTTTGCACGACCACGTGTGTGGATCCGTGGTTGTCGTGAACACCGAGTACCCATCGTGTCCGCTTCCCATGGATGCCGACCCTGCCCTGCCCCCGGCGAGCCTACGCTTCGCCGTCTTCTTGCTGTGGTACTGTTTGATCGGCACGGTTTCAGCGATGCTCATTTACGGCCTGGCTGGATTGATCATCACCCAGCTCGGAACTGTGGTTTTCGAAGGCGAGGCATTCGCCTCCTTTGTAGACCTGTTGATGACAGCCACCGCCGCCACCCTGCTTCTTCTCCTTGGTCGTGCCGGCGTCGCCGGACGTCTCCCGGGTGCGCGACTCGCGCCTTCGCCGCTCTCAGAATAGTAGAGGGAATGGCAAAAACTCCTTCGACCATGTTGGCGATCGGCACCCTCGCGCCCGATTTTTCGCTACCCGACGTCACTACGGGCCAGACGGTCTCATTGGGCGATCTGGGCGACTACCCCGCTCTTCTCGTAATGTTTGTCTGCAACCATTGCCCCTACGTTGTTCATGTTCGCGAGCAACTGGCGGCGCTTCACCGCGACTACGGCGACCAGGGCGTCGTGGTCATCGGAATCAACTCGAACGACGCCGACGCTTACCCGGACGACAACCCTGAACGGATGAAGGAAACCGCAGCGGCATGGGCATGGTCATTCCCGTACCTGGTCGACGAAACGCAGGATGTTGCGAAAGCCTATCAAGCTGCTTGCACCCCGGACTTTTTCCTTTTCGACGGCAATAGAAAACTGGCCTATCGCGGCCAGCTCGATGACAGCCGGCCCGGAAACGATGCCCCCATTGACGGGCATGACTTGCGCGCGGCACTCGACGCCGTTCTTGCGGCAGTGACGATTCCCGACGAGAAGCAGCGACCGAGTCTGGGTTGCAACATCAAGTGGAAACCCAATCAAGAACCCAAGTGGTTTGGGTGAACAAGATAAGGAGTGATTGTGACTGAGTATTCTCGTGAGGAAATTCGTGCGGCTTTAGATCAACGGCTCGTCTATCAAGACGCCGATGACTGGGACGCGTTCGGGCTGACCTTCACACCCGACGCCGTTTACGTCGAACACCACGAAGGAACGTTCGAAGGGCGCGAGACTATTCTCGCTTGGCTGGTCCCGGTTATGGACCAGTGCAAAGGCTGGACCTTCCCCATCGAGTGGGTCGTGATCGAGGGAAACCGCGTCGTCTACAAGTGGCAGAACCGCTTGCCGGGCAGCAAGCCTGACGGCACCTTCTACGAGTTCGGCGGCGTCACGATCTGCGTCTACGCGGGCAACGGAACCTGGTCTTACCAAGAAGACATCTACAACTTCGAAGAGACAATGGCCGTGGTCACGGAGTGGGCCAAAGCCCAAAGCTAAGCCTCCAAAGAATCGGGGACGGGTACCTATTTTCCTTTGGAAAATAGGTACCCGTCCCCGATTACGTCCGAACCTCCTTTATACTCTCGGTTTTTCCGCAATCTCCGGCACGCGCCCTCACCCGCGCCACACCCACCGCGAACTGGCACGCGACCTGCTTGACGGTAGCGTCAAGATCGGCGTCTTCGCTTTCGAATTGGCATCCGAGCTGTTCCCGCTTTTCCGGAGGATTGCCCTATGTCGCTTAACCAACTTCACCCCGCCCAGAACGTCGAGCCCCTGCCAGTCAGCCACACCCTGAACTACAACTGGGAGTACGACGAGAGTCGCGCAAAGCTGATGCGCTTGTACGAAAACGCCAAACGCGACCAGT
>JBLFWR010000206.1:0-4909 GCA_047611725.1 Binatia bacterium
TCGCTGGGTGGTCAGCTCAGAATCGCGGTCGGCGAGGAACATTGACGCACCAGCACGCGCGCCTTGGGTACGGCCCCGAAGCGTCTCTCGAACACTGGGAGCGCTCTTGGCCCTAGCCGTGATTGCAGGCTCGGCAAGCCCGGCTGCGAGTCAGGACGAAAGCGTGGCTCTTAAAAACTGTCTCGTGGACACGAAGGTCATGGCGGGCGAGTTTTCGCGCCTTGGCGACTACATGAAATCGCCCGATGCTGAAGATTCGTTCGCACGCCAAATCTTGGTTGGGGCGAACTCGGCACTACAACGAGCCCAGGCGTCGTGCGCTCAGTTCCCGGAGATGGACGGTGTTTTCGAGCCTTTGGCAGAGGAAGTCGGACGCATTGATCGAGGCCTTTCGAAGTAGGTGCGCGATGCGGGCTCGCCCCCGCACTTTGGGCTGCACCGTTCCCGCACAGTGCGGGAGTGGTGCAGCAATTTTGCGGCAATTCCGCGCATGCGAGCCATTACCGGCCCAGCATTGGCCGAGCATGGGGCTGAGACGCTGCGGTGGGAAACCTTCGTTGATCCGGTAACTTCGCGCTCCAAACCTGCTGTTTCTGGGGTGGTTGAGCCGACCGGCTTAGCTCTGGCACGCCGCCTGCATAGTTCAATCCGTCCCGATAACGGATACGAAGCTGATCGGGTGTTAGTCGCTTGCGGCTAACTCCTCCGCCCGAATCGGATTTATTGAAACGGCCGCTGCGTCTACGGGCACAGCGGCCGTTCTTTTCTGCTGTTTGGGTTGCGCGCCGTGGCGCAGACCTCTTACCAGTCGCCTTTCCTCGTTGTCGCGGCTAACTGCGGGCCATCCATGCATCGCCATCGCCGAGATTGGGTTCTTCTGGTAGCGCTCGCGGTTATCTGGGGGACATCGTTTGCGGCTAATCGCGTTGCGGTCGGCGTTTTTACACCAGGGACCGTTGTCTGGGGACGTCTCGGCATTGCGGCTGTGCTTCTTCTAGCACTCGCGCGCGGTGCGGGCTTGTCGATGCCGCGTGGTCGCGGGGTGTGGCTGCACTTGGCGCTTTTGGCAGTCGTTGGCAACGCGCTTCCATTTTTTCTGATCAGTTGGGGGCAACAACGCATCGACAGCGGCTTGGCTGGGGTCCTCATGGCTGTGATGCCGCTGGCGACCATGTTGCTGGCGCATGTCTTTGTGGAAGGCGAGAGGCTTCACCGTCGTGGACTGACGGGGTTCCTTTTGGGCTTTGTCGGCATTGTGGCGCTTGTTGGACCCGAAGCGCTGAGTGGGATCGGTGACGGCAGGACCGCCGTGGTCGCACAGATAGCCGTGCTCGGCGGAGCACTGTGTTACGCCGCCAATACGATTTTCGCACGGCATTTGGCCCCCATGCATATCCTCGTCAGCTCGGCCTCGACGCTGGCGATCGCGGCGGCGATCATGACGCCTGTTGGGATTTCTGGAATTTGGGCCCAACCTGTTTGGGATCCGGTTGGGCTGGCCAACGTGGTTTGGCTGGGCGTGTTCTCTACGGCCTTGGCGACCGTGATCTACTTTCGCATTGTTACGACCGCCGGTCCGACGTTCCTTTCGTTGATCAACTACCTGATTCCCGTCATCGCGGTCGTGGTAGGTGTGGTTGCGCTGGCTGAAACTCCGGAGCCTCGGATGCTCGTGGCTTTGGTTGTGATTCTACTCGGGGTTGGGCTCAGCCAGCGGGGGGAGCCGTCAGCTTAGGATCGGGCGTTTCGCTCGAAGGTTTTCGAAATCGAAGGACGAAACGGTCGCTCGTTCCGCGGCGGTCTCCCGAAGCGCCGGGCGCCGCGTTCCAGTCGCGCAAGTCGTTGGGGTTTCGCAAGAAATCGGCTTCCGCCTCAAACACAAATCCCGCTTTCAGGATCTCTTCGCGAAACGATCGCTCGTCGATCCGGTGCAAGTGTTTGGTGACCTTCAGCCCGTCCCAACACCGAGTTATGCGACGCGCATCCCGGGTTGAATTCCAAAGAAGGCCAGAGTCGCGGCGGGATGACGGCCCGAATTCAACGCCCGGTCGCCGGCGCTTCGGTCAGGCGCGTTAACCGCAGCGTGAATTGGGGTGGGAATGTTCGAATCGTTGTTTTCTGATTGGGCTTCACCGGCTAACGGCGCGGAAAACATCATAAGGACGGCTAGCATGATGCCCATTGGCCCAATTCTTGTGGGCGTGGTGATGCCAGTGATACCGGTGACGCTGGCGCTTTGCGGTCGGATTGTGGAGTACGAGCCAATGGCGACAAAACTGGATTGGGCAGAATGGCAGAAGCGCGAAATTTTCATGAAATGTCCTGTGGCTGCGCCGGAGTCGTTGCACGAGGCTGGCCGGGCAGTCATGTTGCGTGCATCACCACGTATTGCCAGTAGGCAGAGGTATTTGCATGGCTTGGATTCGCGTCATTTCTCCCAAGGAGGCCAGCGGCGAGACGGCTGAGGTCTATCGCTACATGTACAGCGTGGCAGGCGACAAACTCGTTGCCCGCATTGTCCAAATGTTCAGTCTCAAGCCGGGCTCGATGCGCCGTATGATTCGCAACTGGGATCTTACGATGTGGCGAGGCGATGTCCCGCGCCACCAACGCGAGCTATTGGCTTCACTCGTATCCCGTCTGAATGACTGCGCGTATTGAACGGACGGCCATGAGGCATTCCTGCAGGCTGCAGGAGGAGATTACCGAAGAGCCGAGGACCTAGTCTCGGGGGAAGCACGCGATGTGCTACCGCTGGAGGATGCGCTGCTTGAGCTGGCGCGTCGTGCTCACGAACAACCCGCGCGGCTGACCACGACCGACCTGGATCCACTGCGAAAATTGGTGGGCGACGATGCTTTGGATTTCGCGATGGTTTTAGGCGGCTTTCACCACATCAACCGCATCGCCGATTTGCTACATGTTGATTCCGAAGCGTTGCCGGAAAGTTTGCGGCGCTTCGATTTCATGCGTCGTCTTGGTGTTCGTATGGGCGCGCGCATGATGGGCCGTATGGATCTAGCGAATCGAGCGTATGACGACGACTATGAGAGTGCCGTCTCGCAAATCGTTCCGTTGCTTGCCCCACAGATACACAGGACTGCCAGTGAATTGCTGTCCGCCGTTCGGGTACGACCGAAGATCGTTGAGGCGCTGCGCATGGCACTCGAAGATCGTTTGAGGCGAAGCACGGTCAGCGCGCCGGTTCGTGCTCGTGTTGCGCGGGTGTGCGCCGAGGCTTTGCCGTCTACAGCAGAAGAGGCGAGTGGATTCCATCCGCGTCCGAGCGATCCGGTCGATGCATTCGCATTCGTTGGCACACGCTATCCGGCGCGAACGACCGAAGAGATGATCCAAGCGTTGCGCGACGTCGGATACGACGACGAGGGGATTTTGGATCTAGCGATCGCGATTGCGGACGCGAATCTCATTGAGCGCTTGCAACGATTGCTTGGGCTGGACGCTTCATTGTTTGCGTTTTGCGAGGTGGAGTTTTCGGAAGAAGCGGTGGGCGCGGCCTGAGAAGGTTGCCTCTGCTGTACGAAAAAAGGGCCGGTTCCTGCGCGGAACCGGCCCTTTTTTCATATTGGTGAGCTCGGCAGCCTAGGCGCTTTGCCCAGCGCCTTGGAACTGCGCCATGATCTCGATCAGTTCTTCGGGCGGCATGGGAGCCGCTTCCTCCGTCGAATCTTTGCCGTGCTCGAAATGCAGAATCCCCAGCTTCTCGTACTCGACTCGGACGCGCGGTGTCAGAAGACCCAGGCGCTTTAAGTTGGGTACGATCTTCGAAAACAGCATTTGTCGAAAACCGGTCATGAAGGGCGTTGTTTTCGCCCACTCCACCCACACTGGTACGTCCCATCCCATGCGTTCGTAAACCTGTTCCATCAGAAGCCGGTCGCGCATGAGGTAAGTCGCTTCGATCACGAAGTCTTCTCTTTCGCGCAGTTCTGAACTCGACAGCTGATTGGTAAAAATATCTTCGAGCGAAATGACTCCGAACGCTACGTGGCGGGATTCGTCTTGCATGATGCGTGTGGTGATGTCCTGAATAAGTGGCTCGTCGGGCATCTGAACTTTCATCAGACTGAAGGCCGCCAGCGCCAGACCCTCAACCATGATCTGCATGCCCAAGTAGGTCATATCCCAACGTGAGTCGGAGATGATCTCGTTCAGAAGCGTCCCTAGGTGATGGTTGACCCCAAACGAGCGGCCCATCTTTTCGGTGAGGTAGCGGTGGTATACTTCGACGTGTCGCGCTTCGTCGGCAACCTGGTTGGCCGCGTAAAATTTCGCTTCTTCCATCGGGGCTTGCATGACGACTTTTGCGGTGGCCACGAGCGCGCCCTGTTCACCATGGAGGAACTGCGAGATCATCCAGGCGTTCATGTTGATACTCATCTCGCTGGCCTGCTCCGGTGACAGAGGGTGCGGCGGGTTGAGCATGTCGTTCATGACGTGGTGGGCGCCAGCATCGGCGCGATCGGCAATGAATTTGTCGAGATCCACTGGTATCGACCAGTCCAGATCGGTTGCGTTCCAAGTCGCCGTCTTGCCTTTCTCATACAGCGCCATCAGTTTTTCGCGGGATAACGCGTACTCCCAGTCGAAGGCGGTCTCCATGTTGGTGGTCACGAGTTCCGTGGCTCCGGAGACCGGAATTGGAAGGGGGTTGTGCTGGCGATAGTTCAAGGGGGCTCCTGGGACGGACTGTTTGATTTGGCTTACAGCGTTGTAAGTGGCGGATCGTAGCCCGCCATTGAGCTATGCGCAAGAACACAACAGCCGGTGCCCCCGAAAATAGGGGATGAGGCTCGATTCTCCGACCGGTCGGGGGACTCCAGTGACAACCGCGGCCTTTTGGCACCGCGTACACACCGAAGGGAAGACGAATGAAAGTTAATGCCGC
>JBLFWR010000207.1:0-4861 GCA_047611725.1 Binatia bacterium
GCGGGCGGTGTTTTCGACAGGGAAAAGTTTTCCCCGTGGCTCAAGCTTGAGCGCAACACCTTGTTCGGCGAAAAACTCGATTGTCTTCTCGACTGGGAAACGCGACAGGATTTTTCGCAATGCAGGCCCTGACGCCCCGTGGAAGTCTGCCGGTGTCACAACCTCATTGGTGACGTTGCATCGGCCACCGCCGGACACGAGAATCTTGGCGCCCAGTTTTCGAGCGCCATCGAAACACCCGATGCGCAAGCCTGGTTGCTGCCGGGCGGCGCTTATCCCGGCCATAAATCCGGCGGCTCCAGCGCCAACAATGACTAGATCGAAATCGGAGTTCTTCATCGGGGGCGCATGTTGTCGCGAGGCTTACTTTTTTTGAAACGCTTGCGCGGATCAGGCGGCTCTAGCGCTTTTCGCCACTGTGCGGGCATGGGACACTGTGCGCCCATGTCAGACCCAATCCCTACCGCGATCGAAAAGAACGTTGCGCCGTCCGACCTGGAGCCGCGTGCAGTTGGACGTATGTTTCGGAAGCTCTTGGCCGATGGTGTGCAATTGCGCCCAGCCGGTCTTGCCAAGGGGGATCCAGCGGCGCTGCTCTCCAGGGCCTACCAGCCGCGCTATTGCCTCGAGGTTTTCGGTACGACGATTTTCCTGGCGGATCTGTGTCAGAATCCGGAGCTGCGCTACTACCCGGCCTACGTGTGGAACGGCGGTCGCACCATTTGGCCACGTATCTTTTATAAGGACCTTTCCCTGATTTGGCGTGCGGCATCGCATTTCGTTGATCGCGACGGTGAGTTTTGGATTGGCAAGGGAGATGTCACCGTTCGTCGCGTCGGAGACGACGAGTTGATCGAGTCGGTGGAGTCGACCACCGATCTTCCGCTTGAGATTCAAGACGCGTTGGAAGGCCTGATGTCGCGTGCCACTAAGATTTGTCGCGACGAGCGGGTCTTGGGCCTAGTGCTTAGAAACGCTCCTGCGTCTCGAATTGAGCCCTACAGTGATTTCACTCGCTCTCGACGCCTTGCTGCGGCCGATCCCCGCAATCTTATCAACGGTGGCCGACGCGTTGCGCGTTTTCGCAAAGCCGGTGATCCGGAGTCATTGACGTTCGTACGCGGCTACGAACCAGATTTCTCACGCGGTGGTGTCATCGATCGGTCGTCATCGACGAGCGGTATGTATGGTGGATTGATCGAGCGAGTTCGTGTCCTGTCTGCAAATCGCCGCATCCAATATCTGTTTATGTCGGCACCGAATCATACGTGGCTTATCCCACCTCAGGCATTGACCACGGAGCTTTCGCCGTTCGCCGTTCGTACGATCGATGTCGTGGCTGACGACGACCTGTTCGTGCCGGGCTACGAGTATCACTACGTGGACGACAGCGTAGACCCTCCTGAACTGTACAGTCAGATCCCGTCTGGTTATGCGGGCGAACCTAGTCACTACAGTGCCGATCGTGCTTCAACCGCCGCTTGGTTAGACGCTCTTCCTGTTGTGCGAGAATTTCGTCGCAAAGTGCTTGGACGGCGACGATAACATCGCTTGCGCCTGCGTTTGTCAGGTGTTTGGCAGGCGTGTCAGTACACGAACGGAATGATTCTCCACGGTACGCGCTCGCAGTACTGCGTCCACAAATGACCGTAGCGTTCGGCGCAACGCCGATCGTCATCGAGTTGCCGCGGTACGAGTAACGCCACGTAGTACAGTGGGTACAGCCATGGCCCGATCGCCAGCGGGTTCCCCAAAACCAACGCTAACCCCGACGCCATCAGGATTTCGCCGAGATAATTGATGTGACGTGAGAGTCCCCAGAACCCACCCGTTAGCACGTTCCGTTTTCCATCGGTGAGTTTGCGTGGGTCGAGAATGCCAAACGCTTTGGCATCGGGGTCGAGCTTGAATTGGTACTTTTGAAGATTGGCGCCACGTGCCAACGCCCATCCAGAGAAGAACACGGCGCAGTAAAATGCCAGCAGTGCGGTTGGGGTGTGGGGGTTAGGTGCTTCGGCTGTGGCCCACAATCCCACTGGGTAGAAGAACGGGTAGAACACCAAGCAACCCCACCCGAGTTTGAAACCGACTCGCTCCGCCATGAAATCGTAGGTGTAGAGATGCACCTGTTCGAAGTTCAAATACTCGCAAACGAAAAACGAGAACATTGCCGCGTAAAGGAACACACCGGGTGATGGATCTTCTGGGTGCAGTTCTAAGTGATGAGCTGCGAATGAGAGCACGTTGAGTTCGAGCATCACCGCGCCGACCAGATAAAGAACCATCTTCGCGTCAAGCCGGCCGCCTCCAAACTGCGGATTGTCCCACCGACCTAGATAAAGATCCTCGAAGAAACTTTTCCCGGGCTGAGCTGGTGCTGGTAAGACGATTGCCAGGGTGAACACAAAGCCAAGTGCGCACGCACCTGCCGCCATTTCCCAGCGGTGAATGTAAAATGCGTTCCACGGGAACAGCCCGCTTACGCAAACTGCAACCCACACTGCGACCGTAAGCGTGAGCACGCGCAGGCCATTGAGCCGGTAGCGAAGTTTCCGGCCGGTTGTGCGATCGCGGACGTAACCATCAACCCAGCGTGCGGGGACGATGAGATGGGCCAGAAGAACGAACGCGTAGATTAGGGTCGGCCAGAGCGCTGCAGTCATGGGCAGGAGAGGTAAGGGGAACCCACGGGTGATGGAAGTGGCGTCTAGGCCAAGTCGGACAGTGGCCCGAAAAACCCATCTATACGAAGCACCCGGCCGTCATCGGCAAAGGTGACAACGTCGAAGCCCGGAACCAAAAGATTCTCGCCATCGTAAACGCCCCATGAGTAGCGAACGCGGTTGTGGTGAGCGTCGAGTTCGCTGGTGTGGGCGCAGCGGGCATCCGGGATCCCGGCGCGAAACTCTCGGACCATTGTTTCAAAGCGGTCGAGTCCGGTTACGTGGTGTTGCGGGTCGCAGAACTCGACTTCGGGCGCCAAGGCTAGTTCCAAATGGCCTCGGATTTTTTCGGGATCGCGCTCATTCCAGGCGGCAAGCATGTGTTTGAGCGGGCCGTTGGCAAGGGAGTCGTCGTTTTCTTGGGTCATCGTGGGCCTCGTTGCAGTGACCTCGCCCTGATTGGCGAAAGCTTGCCGGTTCTTAACATACCGACTCGCAGTCTGTAAAGTACCCCGATGGCAACCCAACTCCAGAGGCGCGAAAACACCCGAGGTCAGCTGGTGGCAGCCGCAGAGGCCCTTTTCACGGCGCGCGGCTTCGCCTCAACTTCGACTTCCGAGATTCTGGCGGCTGCCGGGGTGAGCCGTGGCGCGCTCTATCACCATTTTGCGACCAAGCAGGAGCTTTTCGCCGCCGTTTTCGAGTTGGTCTCTGCGCGGGCCATCCAACGAGCCATCTCGCGCACTTCCGGTGTGGGCACCGCCATGGATCGCCTGGAAGCTGGCTGCCTGGCCTGGCTCGACGAGGCCCAACGCCCAGAGGTGGCGACCATCCTTCTAGACCAAGGACCGGCGGTGCTGGGTTGGCAGGGCGCTCGTGAGATCGAAAACCGTTCGAGTCTATGCGTGATGAAGGCCGCGGTCGGGGCGGCGGCGGAAGGAAGAGAGTTTGCGGCTGAAGACGTAGCGGTTATCGCGTCGGTCCTGAACGCCGTGTTGGCGGAACTTGCGCTGATTCAGTGTGGTGATTCCTTCGCGGCTTCTCGTACTCAAGTGGTCGCGACGTTGCGTCTGTTTTTAGGTGGGATGAAAGCGTCGCTGCCGTGACGAGTTGATTGCACACCGGCACCGGCGAGCGACGCTCGCGCAAAATCTACGGACCGATATGATCTTTGTATGGCGATTGACACGATCAGCGAATGGCATCGAGTTCTTGACGAGCGCGATCTGGATGGGCTCGGTGCGCTCATTCACGATGACGCCGTTTTTCACTCACCGATTGTTCACACTCCGCAGCGAGGCAAGGAACTCACCCTGTTTTACCTGAATGCGGCGTTTCATGTGTTGCTCGACAACGACTTCCACTATGTGCGTGAGGTTGTCGGTGAGCGCGACGCGTTCTTGGAATTTCAAGCCACGATTGATGGCGTCGTTGTCAACGGTGTAGACATGATTCGCTTTGACGACGATGGGCTTATTGTCGATTTCAAAGTCATGGTGCGGCCGATGAAAGCGATTAGCCTGATGCACGGCCAGATGGCTAAAATGCTTGAGAGCATGAAGGGCTAACCCTGAGTCGAGGACGTCTAATCGCGACGCGTCTCTTCCGGGGCCTTCCTCGTACAGCGGTCTTCGCACTGCTGTTCGCGTTTGGTTGTTCGACCGCAGTGTCACCCGGGTTGGAGACCGTTGACGACGTCAGCGTGCGTCTGTGCCCGAATGATGAGCCCAGTGGTGAATCCGTGGTGTTGCGCTATCTCGGAAGCGGCGGGATTCTCATCCGGTGGCGAGGGCATTCGGTGATGACGGCACCGTTTTTTTCCAACCCGTCCTTTGCTCGGGTGGGGTTGGGCCTGCGCCTCCCGGTTCGCGACGATCGTATCGATGCTGGCCTTCCCGAGAACCTCTACCTCGATGCAATGCTGATCGGCCACGCGCATACGATCATTTGATGGACGTCCCTCGGGTGCGCTATGTGGTTGGAGATCGGGCTCGTGTCTTCGGTAGCTTGACCGCGCGCAACATCCTCGCCGGTGATCCAGACATGGCGGTGGTGGTCGCTGATCGCTTCGTTGTCCTCGACGATCAAACGGGCGATCGCCACCATGAGGGAAGCTGGGACGAGGTCGCGCCAGGTATTCGAATGATGGCATTGCGGTCTGGGCACACCGCGCATTTTTGGGGCATTCGAATGTATAC
>JBLFWR010000208.1:0-4804 GCA_047611725.1 Binatia bacterium
TCGTGGCACCGCTGTCCCGTGCAGCGGTTGCGGTCGGTGTAGACGGCCTGTTCATGGAAGTGCACGAGAACCCCGACGAGGCGCTCAGTGACGGCCCTAATTCTTTGGCCTTGGCTGATCTTGCCGGGCTCCTCGGTAGCCTCCTGGCCATACACAACGCACGCCGCGAATCTCTGTGACCACCTCGGCGGAAAACCTCGCGTCAACGGCGCTGGCCTCTGCCGCCCGCACTCTCGATATCGAGATTGAAGCGCTGGAAGATCTTCGCGGTCGGTTGGGTGACGACTTCGTACGCGCAGTCGAAATCATGCTCGCGTGCAAAGGACGGGTTGTCGTCGCAGGCATGGGCAAATCAGGCCAGATCTGCCGAAAAATTGCCGCAACCCTTTCTTCAACCGGGACTTCGTCGTTCTTCCTGCACGCTGCCGAAGCTGCTCATGGCGACCTTGGAATGTTCGCACGTGGCGACGTGTGCATCGCGATCTCCTACAGCGGAACGACCCAGGAAGTCGTCGCGTTGCTGCCCTCGATCAAACGCCTCGGTATCCCGTTGATCGCGATTACAGGCGGCGCCGATTCGCCGTTGGCCACCGACGCCGACGCCTGGCTCGACGTTCGCGTTAAAAGCGAAGCTTGCCCGCTTGGTCTGGCCCCGACCGCCAGCACCACTGCCACCCTAGCCGCTGGCGACGCACTGGCCGTAGCGGTGCTAGAAGCGAAAGGTTTTCGCTCCGAAGACTTTGCGCTGCTGCATCCCGGCGGCGCTCTTGGAAACAGCTTGGTCAGAGTCCGTGAACTCATGCATGCAGGCAGCGAGGTTCCCACCGTCGCGGCGGATACCAATTTCCGTGACACGCTAGAACGCATGACGGCCGGAAAACTTGGAACGGTGGGAGTTGTAGACTCTGCCGGGATTCTAATCGGCGTCGTCACCGACGGCGATATTCGTCGCGCCCTGCTGGACAAGCCCAACGCGACAACGCTCGATGCGGCCGGCATCATGACCGCGAACCCCAAAACCATTTCGGCCGCAGCCCTGGCAGCCGAAGCGCTCGAACTCATGGAGCGCCACTCGATCACGGCCCTGTTCATCTTGAGCGAAGACGACAGCCAGCCGATCGGCATTCTCCATTTTCACGACCTGCTTCGTGCGGGAATCGCCTGAAGTCCCGCGTTCGATGCGACGCCGTAGGCTTCTACGCTGGCTACTTGGGGCCGGGGCAATCGCCCTCGTCGCGCTTCTTTTCCTGGGCGTGCGCGACCCTAGAACGCTGATTTCGGTGTTCGACCTGGGTCGATTGGCCGACAACGCCCTGCCCGAACTGCTTCAGCGCATCAGCAACTTCCACCGCATCATCACCCGCGACGGGAAACGGATTTTGGAGATCTCGGCCTCCAGGGCTGACTACTTCAAAGACGATCGCACCGTATTAATCGTTGCACCTCGCATCGTGTTCTACGACGGCGGTGTGCGCGCCGGTGAGATTTCAGGAACTGAAGGCCGACTGACCATGACCGATGGAGAGGTCGAGCGCGTCGCGCTGGTCGGCACGGTCATCCTCGAACTTTCCGATTTCAAATTGTACGCAGAGGACGTGGTTTACGAGCGCACCAAAGAGCGATTCATGGTGAATGGCGCGGTCGAAATTCGGTCGCCGAAGCTGACTTTGGCGGGTAGGGACCTCGTCATCGACGTGCTAGAACGCAAGCTGGTTATGGAATCCGACGTGAGCATGCGCATCGAAGGCGGGCAAGGATGAACGCCAGTCGATTTTCAATCGCGACGCTTGCACTCGCGACCCTTGCACTCGCGATTTTTGTCGCCATGCCAATTGGCCAGACCCGTGCCGCTGACCCCACCGATAGTGGTAGCTTCCTAGGTTCGATCACCGACGCCGCAGAAAATTTGAGTTTGTCTGGCGTCTCATCGGCGATCGAGGTCAGCGCCGATCGCATGGAACTCGACTACACTGGTGGTCGCTTGGCCTACTCCGGAAGCGTGGTTGTTAAACACGCAGGCATGGTGCTTCGGGCTCGCGAGATCGCCATCGAATTCGCGCCCGGTGCGAAACGATCGCTACGTCGCATCACCGCAAATGGTGACGTCCATATTGCGCGCGGCCAAGAACGCGCCTCCGGTGGTCGCGCCGTCTATGATCCGGCGAAAGCTACCGTGACACTTTCCGACAACGCCAAGCTCGGTTCAGGTTCCAATACAGTTGAGGGCGAGCGAGTCATCGTCCATCTGGATAGTCGCCGTGCAGTTGTAGAAAGCGCGCCGGCCGCGAACGGCTCTGCATCCACCGGTGAGGCGGGAGGCGATTCCGGCAGAGTACGTGTCGTGATCACCCCCGATAGTATCGGCGGCCTGAGATCGCAGGGCATCGAAGAGCTACAGGCTCCGGTCGCTCCCGCTCCTGAACCCGCTCCTGAACCCGCTGTCGAACCCGGTGCGGTCCCATCGCCGCCGGAAGCAACCGGCGAGCGTCCCGATCCTGTTGCAGCACCGGTTGCAACACCGTGGCAACGCCGGGGCCGGGCAAACGATCGATGAATAAGACTAAAACCACGCGCGAAAACCTGCCTGAAGAGATCAACGACCCAGGCGACGCAAGTCGGGCAAGGAATACAGGCGAAGGCCTGGTGTTGTCGGCGCGCGGCCTCGTCAAAAAGTATGATCGCCGCACGGTCGTCGATCACCTGTCACTTCACGTTGGACAGGGCGAAGTCGTCGGTCTGCTTGGACCAAACGGCGCCGGGAAATCCACCACCTTTCATATGATCGTCGGCTTCGAGCGACCCGATTCGGGTGAAATCTGCTTAGGCGAGAAACCGCTGGCCAAACTACCGATGTATCTTCGCGCACGGGCAGGGATCGGCTATCTGCCTCAGGAATCCTCGGTTTTTCGCCGCATGACGGTCGAACAAAATTTGCGCGCCATCCTCGAAACACTTCCAATATCGGCGGCCGCGCAGTCCGAACGCCTTGAAATGCTTTTGGAAGATTTGGGTATCACCCATGTGCGCGCGACGGCCGCCATCGCCCTGTCAGGCGGAGAACGACGCCGCGCCGAAATCGCCCGGGCGTTGGTGATCGAGCCAACCTTCATGCTCCTGGACGAGCCTTTCGCCGGGGTTGACCCGATCGCGGTCATCGACATCCAGACCATCGTCGCCCAATTGCGAGATCGCGGGATTGGAGTTCTGATAACCGACCACAACGTTCGCGAAACGTTGGGAATTTGTGACCGCGCCTATATTCTTGCAGCGGGTAGAATTCTTGAGGAGGGATCACCCGAATACATCGCGTCGTCCAAGCGCGCGCGAGAAATTTACTTAGGAGAACGCTTTAAGCTCTGACGAGTCGAAGACCTCACAGGATTGACGAAAAACACCATGGCACTCGAACAACGGCTTCAGCTCAGACAATCGCTGCAACTGCGCATGACGCCGCAGTTGCGCCAGGCGATTAAAATTCTGCAGCTCTCTCGAATCGAACTCGAGAGTATGATCGCCGACGAGCTCGCCCAAAATCCAGTTCTGGAAGAAACCGAGGCCATCGGTGCTACCGAGCGCGAGCCCGACTCGCGCACCGGTGACGTCGAAACCAACGAAACCGAAGTTACCGTTGCCGAGACCCAAAAAGCGGATCACGACAACGACGCGAAAGATGTCAGCGAAGTCGACCAGACCGACTGGGATCAGTACCTAGAGCGAAACAGCGACAATATTTCGTCGCCTCCCACGGGCAGCGGCGCCGAAGCCCAGGAGGCCCGCGACCGCCTGTTCGAAAACGCACGCGCACCCGAAGGTGGTTTGCCGGAATCGCTGGTGGACCAACTCGGGCTGCTGGCGATGAACGAAGACGAGCGCCGCACGGCAACCCTGATCTGCCACAACCTCGACGACGACGGCTATCTGGCATGCACCATCGACGAGATGGCTTTTATGTCCGATGTCACAGTCGAGACGGTCGAAGACGCGAGAGAGATCGTACAAGAACTGGAACCGCCCGGTTGCGGTTCGGTCGACCTACGCGACTGCCTACTCGTACAGCTGCGAATGATCGGCTACGAAGCCGATGACTACGTCGTGGCGGTCGTGGACGGGCACATGCCCGACATCGAAAGCCAGCGCTACAATCGAATCGCGCGCGCGCTCGGGACCAAGACCGACGAAATTCTTGAATGCCACAAAATCATTCGTGGCCTAGATCCGAAGCCCGGCCTTTCTGTTGGCGAAACCGAAGCCCGCTACATCTCGCCCGATGTCTACATCGTTCGCGTGGCTGATGATTTCGAAGTGGTGCTAAACGACGACGGCCTACCACAACTTCACATCAGCCCCCTGTACCTGGGCATGCTCAAGGACGGCGGGCATGTCGGCGAAGCCAAAACCTACCTGGTCGACAAAATGAGATCAGCCAACTGGCTGATTCGTTCTGTCGAACAGCGACAACGGACATTGCGTAAAGTCACCGAAAGCATCGTGCGTCATCAGCACCAGTTTCTGCGCGAGGGCATCGAGCACCTCAAGCCGATGGTGCTCAAAGATGTCGCCGCCGACATCGGCATGCACGAGTCAACGGTCTCACGCGCCACGTCCAGCAAGTATGTCCACACCCCTCAAGGTCTGTTCGAGCTGAAATGGTTCTTTACTAGTGCGCTAAAAAGCACAGCAGGGGGCGACGTCTCTTCAGAGAGCGTCAAGCAGCGAATTCAGATCATCATTGACGCCGAGAACAGTAAGAAACCGTTCAGCGATCAATACATCGCCGAGCAATTGGCAAAAGAAAACGTGGACA
>JBLFWR010000209.1:0-4758 GCA_047611725.1 Binatia bacterium
CGCAAAAATTCACGCCTCCTAGGTGAACCAACTTAGGAGAGCTTCGTCAGGTTCGATTCAAAAATCATTCGTCGCATCACCGCAGCGTTCTTATTTTGAATCCATCAGCGCGCGCAGCCGAACCGTTGTCTGTTCCCGATCCAACTCGCTGGCGGCAACGGCGAGTGTCAACTTTTCCCATTGAGAATCGTCGGGTGGCGGCTCGATACCGTTTAGCCGAAGAAAAACAAGGCAGGAACCAAGCGCAACTCGTTTGTTTCCATCAACGAACGCGTGATTGCGACAAAGATAAAACAAGTACGCTGCAGCGATCTCTATGCGATCGGCATACGCGGACGACTGTGTTTCGTCGGTTCTTGCAAGGGTCGCAAAGTCTTCACCATCCACCGCATCTGGAATCAGACCGTCCCCCGCGCGGATATCGATTTTGCTTTCGATCGATGCGCCCGCTTCCACTTCGACGGCAATGCCGTGGCCAAGCTGCACGTTCGCACCTAGACCAAGAAGGTTGTCTCGTACCCGAACGATGCCCAACCCATCTCACCCCGAGCAAGAAAGGCTTTCGATCACACCTACCGCGTGGCGCAGGATCGTCAGCGCATCACTGGCCGAAACTCCAGCGGGTGAAACGACATCACAGATCTCAGCAGGACAATCTCCAATGCCGACCGCTGTTTTGAGCGCGGCCAACGCATCGCTCGCCGAAACCCGTCCGTTGCCGTCAGCATCGCCACAAATCTGCGGCGGCAGCGTTGAAGTTGTTGTAGAGGTGGTTGTGGTCACTTCACCGACAATCGCCGTCACGGCGAACGGCGCATCGTAGCCATACGAAAGTTCGGCGATCGTTGCTTGAATCTGCAAGTTGTAGTCGCCCGCCTCGGCGGCCTCGAACTCGAAGCTGCGAGCACTCCCGGCAAGAATTTCCTCGCCTACCAAAATCAGTTCATGACTGTCAGTGAGTTCAATATCGTCGATAAAGAACCCGGAGTTCTCGCTCGTATCCAAGAACGCGCTGCTGCCCGAATCCATGAGAAAGCGAATCTGAATGGCCTGCCCTGCGAAGCTTTCGGGAATCGCAACGGCCTCTTCGTTCCAGTCGCTGTCCCATTGTTCGGAACTGCCACTGTTGTTGCCGAAGCGGGTCCACAGGGTTTGCCAAGACGCACTGCCGTCCACCGCCACCTGTGCAACCAGAAACGAGGCCGTGCTAACAAAGCGAAGCCGTTGCTTGAAGCGTAGCTCGCTCGTTTGAGCCGGGACGACTGCGCGCGTGACAACGAAACTCTGAACACCTTCGTCGAAGCTGGGAATCGCCAGATGAAAAGAACGGGAACCGCTGGCATGGAGATCGGTGGTGCGCAGGCTGTAGTCGTTGCTAGTTTTGTCGTCGATGAAGGTCCCATCCTCAGCGCCTTCAACCCAAGCTTCTTCACTGATCAACGAGCTGCGAACATCATAGCCATCAACAGTGTCGATACCGTCAAACTGGTAGGTCCAGGGGCGGTCGGTCGAGATTAGGGTTGGACCCTCGGGAACGAAGTCTACGCCCAAATCCGAGGCATCGATTAACGTGACATCGTAGCCGTAGGAATCCCAAGGAGCTGACGCGATGCCGGTAATCGACACGCGGTAAGTCGTATCGACGAGTGGCCGCGTGGCGGGCACCCCTAGAACTCGAAACACGAGTGTACTGTCGCCAAACCCAGCCGAGGTGCTGTCGCGAATCACCGTGAGTTCTTTGCCTCCCGGACCTAGTAACGTCACCGTCGCATTGGACCCAGAAAAATTTGCGCCCGGATAGGTAAACGACCAACGCGGGTGCGAAGACTCATCATTGGGAACGATTGACCAGGGGACAAACCCGGCGTTGGGCCAGGGTACGGGTTCGAACGGAGGCGACGGGCGAAAATCGCCGATCACCCACTGCGCATGGGCTGCCCGATAGTCGCCGTGTTCGGGAACCGATCCGTTACCCGTGGACTCGAGTCGCGGATAAAGGATCCAACGTCGATGGCCAACACCCGCGTTGTTTGTACCTTCGTCGAGCATCAAACGATCGACCGCATCGGGGCCTGCATTGCCCAAAGCGAGGTTCGAAGCACCGGCGGCTTCATCGGCATCGTCGCTAAGGCAGGGGTTAGCGGGAAAGGTTTCGTTCGGTGTGTGCGACAGCCTGCCCTCGCGCGACATGACTAACGCCGCTTCGGCACACTTGGCATCCTTGACCGGGTCGGCAAAGAGATCGGCAGCCACGCCCGCCTGCGAACGATAATAGTTGATGCGGCGCAGCACGTCGTCGGCGTATTCCGGAGAAACGGAGTCTTCGTCGCAGGAGCCACTGTTCCCGTTCCACCCCATGTGATCGGCGTGATCTTCAGAGGGGAGGTACTGGCGCGCCCAAGTTTCGACGACAGACAACCGATCTTCGTGATCAACGACCACCGCGGGTAGTCCCCGTCGATTGGAGGCCGAGCGAACTTTAGTGTCGCGCGTCAGAGCGTCGATAGCGGCCGGCGACAGACGAGGTGCTGGGGGAAGCGGTTCGAGTGCAGGCCGGGGGGTCGGCACAGGCTGCGCACAGACCGAGGTCGGGCTGACTAAGGCGAGTAAAACCAACAACGCTGCAACAAACGCCACAGAAGAGTTGCTCAGTCGTGAGAGGAAGTGAGCGAAGAACGACATCCGTCTTTGTAGTTCGGGAACGCCCTCGAAGAAACCGTCGATCTCAAACTCACCTGCGGGTGGCCACGGCGATAAGACCCGCAGCCGACGGTGTGACTTGAGGCACTTACATAGGGGTGCCAATTGCCTGCGCTGGCGCCTCGCAACGTTTGCGTCGCGGCAATGGTACGGGCACACAGCCTAAGTGCTGCCCGCGGCCATCGTCGGAACCGACACAATCGAAACCCAACGCCTCGGCGTTCCACAACGCTCCGACGTCGACCACATACGGTGAAGGTGATAGCGCCGTGCGATACTAGTTCAATGAACCCGCTTGATCGTCTGAAACAACTTCTGAAAGAGCTCTTGCATCGCCAAGGACTGGATCTGGTTCCCATCCTTCCCGCTTTCCACGAGGGGGCGCGGCGCCGCCGGCTACTTCAATACCACCAGATCGACACGGTCTTGGATGTTGGGGCGAATATCGGCCAATTCGCGTCAGGTTTGCGTGAAGAGTTGGGTTACCGCGAACGCATCGTGTCTTTCGAACCGCTTGCCAACGCATTCGCCGAGCTCCAGGCGCGTTCGCAGCACGATCCGCTCTGGGACGTTCATCGCTACGCTCTCGGTCGATCCGACACGACTCAAAAAATTCATGTCGCTAGAAACTCTGTGAGCAGTTCCATTTTTGAAATGTTGCCCGCTCACGAGTCGGCCGCGCCCGAGTCCAAGTACGTCGCCACGGAAGATATCGAGGTTCGGGCTTTGGATTCGGTTTTCCATGACCTCGACTGCGACGGACGGCAATTGTTGCTCAAAATCGACACCCAAGGCTATGAGGCGGAAGTCTTACATGGCGCACACAAGTCACTGGCGGCAACTAGGTTGGTGCAGATCGAGATGTCGCTCTGCTCGCTCTACGACGGGCAGCCGCTTTTCCCGGAAATGTTAAAGCTCATGCTGTCGGTCGGGTTTGAACCGATCAGTTTCGAAACCGGCTTTGTAGACCCACACACCGGGCACACGTTACAGGTTGATGGGTTCTTCACTCGATCTTGAACTTGCAAACCATGCCAAACCGACGCGAAGGCCAGCCCTTAATCAGCATCATTACGGTCGTACTCGATCGAGCAGAGGTATTGCCGCGAACCCTACAGTCCATCAACGAACAGTCGTTTCGCGACTTCGAGCACATCGTCGTTGATGGCGGCTCCAGCGATGGCACCTTCGCCTTACTTGAGTCATCGCCGGTGGTCACCCGATGGGTCAGTGAACCCGACAACGGTATTTTCGATGCGATGAACAAGGGGGCCGCGCTGGCCCAGGGCCGCTGGCTTTACTTCATCGGCAGTGACGATGTTTTGGACAATGCGAACGTACTTGCCTTAGTTGCCGAACGTCTCAAGAGTCCCGACACTGTGTATTACGGAAACGTAGTTCTGGCTTCTAGTGGTCGTTGCTACAATGGCGAATTCACGCGCTTTCGATTGGCGAACAGCAACGTGTGCCACCAGGCCGTCTTCTATCCGCGGCGTGTTTTTTCTCGCTACCGATACAATACGAAATATCGCACCGTCGCCGATTGGGTGTTGAACATGCAGTGTTTCGCCGACCGGTCGCTACGAAACGAACACGTGCCGCTTACGATCTGCCGCTACGACGACGTTAGCGGACAAAGCTCCCTACAATCCGACGAGGATTTCCGGCGTGACTACCCCACGCTGCTTCGTCAAAATTTCCCCGCCTGGATCGTTGCGTGGTACTCGGCGCTTCTCCTGGGCGGTCGTGCGTTGCGGCGCCTTGGCTTTTGGACGTGAGCACGAGCCTGCCGGACCTCGATCAGAAGCCCACCGACAACCCCAAATTCGTAGTCAGCGAACTCGACTTCGTACCCGGCGCCGGCGTGTTGTCGTAGTTATGCTGTAGTGCCGCTTTCAAACTGACCGAGCTGAACAAGGGAACCGAAAGCGCCGCTTCGGTGCGCAACAGATAGTCTTCGTCTAACGCTTCCAGCGCAGCGAGATACTCCGAGCGCGCGCTTAGCATCGCGGCGTAGGGCAGAGCAATGAATCCCCCTACACCTGCGGTTATCGCGGC
>JBLFWR010000210.1:0-4681 GCA_047611725.1 Binatia bacterium
CGACGATGTAGATCTTTGTACCGATTCCGATGTTTGTGGTGATGGCGCGTGCACCGGTGCCGCTGTGGATTGCTCCGGCTCTGCCGACCAGTGCAACACGGGCGTTTGTGACCCTGGCACCGGCGTCTGCGAAGCCGTGCCCTCGGAAGATCCACCGCCCTGTGACGACAGCGATCTGTGCACCGACACTGACGTTTGTACGGCCGGCGTGTGTGCCGGTTCAGCCATTGATTGCTCGGGCTCTGCCGACCAGTGCAACGCGGGCGTCTGCAACCCGGGCACCGGCGTTTGCGAAGCCGCTCCGGTCGGAGACGGCACCGGCTGCGACGACGGCGATCTCTGCACGGGCACCGACGTTTGCACGGCCGGTGTTTGCGCCGGTTCTGTCGTTGACTGCTCTGGCTCCGCCGACCAGTGCAACACAGGTGCCTGCAACCCAGGCACCGGCGCCTGCGAAGCGACGCCCATCGCCGACGATACCGATTGTGACGACGCAAGCTTGTGTACGACTGGCGACGTGTGCACCGCGGGTGGGTGCTTAGGCACGCCGACCGACTGCTCCGCATTCGATGCTGAGTGCGGCACGGGAACCTGCAACGCCGGCACCGGCGATTGCGAAGCGATTCCGTTGGCGGACGGCGTGGATTGTGACGACGGCCTCTTCTGCACCACCGACGACGTTTGCACCGCAGGAACTTGCGACGGAGCGCCTCTTTGCGGCGAGGGTGCTGGTTGCCTCGACACCTGCAGCGAAGCTGAGCAGGCCTGCCGCGTTTGCGGACGCCCATTCTCGAACGATCGCTGCATCGTTAATGCAGTGGTCATCCTCCAGGGCTCCGTCGGCCTTCGCCCTTGCGAACCTTGTTTCTGTGACGTCAACGACAGTGCAACTGTCACCCCGACCGACGCGTTGTTGGTCCTCAACGTCTGTGTTGAGAACCCGGTAGTGCTGACCTGTCCGGATCGGGTCGCGACCGAGCCTGTCTTCTCCAGCACAACGACAATGCCGGCGTCGGCACCGCTCGGCATCACGACGACAACACTTCCGTAGCCATAGAAGCTAACGTAGCCATCGGAGCCAAAGAGATGACATCCACCAACGTCCCACAGTCCGGCCCCGTTGAAACGGCGATTGCCGTTAAGCTCGATGCCGCGCTCGCGCCCCTTCAACTGGCCGTAGTCAACGAGAGCTACATGCATTCGGTTCCTGCGGGTTCCGAAAGCCATTTCAAGGTGGTCGTGGTCAGTGACGCCTTCGCTGGCCAGAATCCCGTCGCCCGGCATCGGTCGGTGTATGCGATTCTCAAAGACGAAATCGCGGGGGGAATCCACGCGCTAAGCATCGAGGCGCGCACGCCGCAAGAGTGGGAGAACTTGGGCGGCAAGATTGCTGCATCACCGCCCTGCCTGGGTGGCTCGAAAGCCGAGCAATAGCGACACGGCGAAACCCCCTTTGCGTCGGCCCGCTGGGCTTTCTCGCCTCAAGCTGCCAGCTTAGGCGATTCCCAGTTGCCCGGAGACCCCCAGTTGGAGACCACAGAAACACAAAGCGACGGCATTCTCGCGGCTGCCGTCCGCAAACGGCGGACGTTTGCGATCATCTCGCATCCTGACGCTGGCAAAACCACGCTGACTGAGAACCTCCTCTACATGGGTGGCGCGATTCGTTTGGCCGGTCAGGTCAAAGTTCGCGGTGATGCTCGTCGGGCGCGCTCGGATTGGATGAAGATCGAGCAGGATCGCGGCATCTCGGTGACCTCGGCTGTGATGACCTTCGAGTACAAGGGCATCACGTGTAACCTCCTCGACACGCCAGGCCACGAGGATTTCAGCGAAGATACCTATCGTACTCTGACTGCGGCCGACTCCGCGATAATGGTTATCGATGCCGCGAAGGGCATCGAAGCGCAGACGTTGAAGTTGTTCGAAGTTTGTCGCTTGCGCAATGTTCCGATCATCACCTTCATCAACAAAATTGACCGCGAAGGATTGAGCCCGTTCGAACTCATGGATGAGGTTGCGGACAAGTTGCAGCTCGACACCTCTCCCATGTTGTGGCCTGCGGGTATGGGTGGCTTGCTGCACGGGGTGTTCGATCCGGAGCGAGATCAATTCGTTCCCTATAATCGTCGTGGCGAAGACCGCGAACCCGAACCCCTGGCTGGTGGCACGATTTCTCGTTACCTCGATGCGACCGAGCTTAAGACGTTTCACGATGAGCTTGAATTGGCGCGTGAGGGCTATCCGGCTTTCGATCTGGAACAGTACCACGAAGGTCATTTGACTCCCGTGTACTTCGGTAGCGCGTTGAAGCGACTTTGTGTGCGCGAGCTGCTCGAAGCTGTAGTGGCGTTGGCACCGACACCGCGTCCACAGGCCGCAGTGTCGCGCATCGTTGAACCCGAAGAACCCAAGGTCAGCGGCTTTGTTTTTAAGGTTCAGGCCAACATGGATGCGAATCATCGCGACCGTGTTGCCTTCATGCGCCTTTGCTCTGGTCGGTTTAAACGCGGCATGCGCCTTCGACTTTCAACGAGTGGAAAGACGATCGGTATCCACAACCCGATTTTGTTCTTCGCGCAGGACCGAGAAATCGTTGACGAGGCTTTTCCCGGCGACATCATCGGCATCCCTAACCACGGCACGATTCGCGTGGGAGATACGCTGACCGAAGGTGAAGATCTGGTCTTTACCGGCATTCCGAACTTCGCGCCGGAGATTTTGCAGCGCGTGCGTTTAGCGGATCCGATGAAGACGAAGCACATTCGTCGCGCCTTGGAGAGCTTTGCAGAAGAAGGGGTGACTCAGGTTTTCCGCCCTCGCATGGGTGCTGATTGGATTGTTGGTGTCGTGGGACGCTTGCAGTTGGAAGTCTTGGTCGCACGCGTCAAGGCCGAGTACGGGATCGAAGTTTCCTTTGAGCAAGCACCGTTCGAGACCGCTCGGTGGATTGATGCAGAGGATCCGGTCGAGCTCGAGCGCTTCATCAATGCGAATATTCACAGTATCGCCGACGATCGTGATGAAGCGCCGATTTTCCTTGCCCGCAACAATTGGGAACTCGGCTATACGGCGAAGGAATGGCCGTTAATTCAGTTCACGGCTACGCGCGAACGTTCTTCGTAACCTGCCGAACCTGAGCGTGCTGGCCTCGTTCAAACAGCGGGCGTGGACCGTGGGCGCATCTGTGACAGGATCCGCCGATGGATTTTCGCGCGATGATGGCACTGGAAGCTCACGGCCCTGACACCTTCGTTGGAACAGGTCCGCAGTACCCCTGGGGAGGCCTCTACGGAGGCCAGATTGTGGCACAGGCTCTGCGCGCTGCGACCTTGACCGTAGACCCAAAGTTCGAACCGCACTCACTACACGCATATTTCATTCGTTCGGGTGACGCCTCGGAGCCCATTCGTCTTGAGGTCGATCGGATCCGCAATGGACGCAGCTTCCTGACGCGACGTGTGGTCGCGCGCCAATCCGGTGGGGCGATCCTGAACATGTCGGCGTCGTTCCAGGTCCCCGAGGGGGATTTTGACGTTCAGACCGAAGCTCTGCCGGTCGTGGCGACTCCGGATTCGATCGTTGGCGATAGCTGGACGAGTGTTTTTGAACGCCGCATGTTGCCCGAAGATATCGAGCCCGGTCGAGTTGGCGCGTGGTTGCGTTTAGCCGATGACTTTGGCGACGACGTTTTCCTGAACGCATGCGCGTTGGTCTTTATGTCTGATGATCTTCCGACCGATGCTGTTTTGGCCCGACATCCCGAACGGGGCCCCGGTACGAGTTACGAGAAGTTTTGGTCGGCGAGTCTGGATCACGCGATCTGGTTCCACAGACCGGCCCGAGCCAATGATTGGCAACTTCATGACTTCACCAGCCGCGGGATGATCTCGTCGCGGGGGCTGGCGTTTGGAAATCTGTTTACGACCGACGGAGTTCATGTCGCGACCGTCGCGCAGGAAGTTCTGACCCGCCTTAAACGCTGAGCGTTGTTGGGTTCGCCCGAAGCGGTTTCAATTGGGATTGCCTCAAGAGCGGCCCCGAGATTGACTCGTGTGGATGAGCACTCAAACCACGCCGGGCGCCCCAGTCGTTGATTGGAATGCCGTTCTCGAAGAGTCCACCGAACTGCTCCGCGACTACATACGCATCGACACGACCAACCCTCCAGGGGGCGAAGAGGCAGGCGCGATTTTTCTGCGCGATGTCTTCCAGCGAGAAGGAATTGCCTGCAAGCTCTACGATGCTGGCAATTCCAGGGTCTCGCTGTCGGCCCGTCTTCCGGGCAGCGGTGGTGCCGCCAACAAGCCGTTAGTGCTTCTTTCCCACATTGACGTAGTTCCGGTTGAGCAAGAGCATTGGAAGCGAGGCGCGTTTTCCGGCGACCTTGTTGACGATGTTATCTGGGGGCGCGGCGCTCTGGACATGAAGGGCATGGGCATCATGGAGATGATGACGATGCTGGTTATGCATCGCCACAAGCTCAACCCCGATCGCGATATCGTCATGGTTGCCGTTGCCGATGAAGAAGAAGGTGGTGTTCACGGCGTTCATCACCTCATGGCCAAGCATCCTGAGATCCTGAACAACGAGTGGACCTTCAATGAAGGGGCCTACGGGTTCTCAGAGTTCATGGGCAAGAAATCGAAAATTATGGGAATTTCGCCAAGCGAGAAAAGCC
>JBLFWR010000211.1:0-4582 GCA_047611725.1 Binatia bacterium
GGCGAGTCTGGGGCCAATCCGCATAGACAGCCGGCTGGTCTGTTAGAAGAAGCAGAGCCTCGGCATCAAGGCATTCAGCCAAGAGCGCTGACGTGAGATCCTTGTCGATGACCGCTTCCACTCCGCCCAGAGTGCCATCGGGAGACTTGGCCACAGGGATGCCACCTCCGCCAGCACAGATCAGCAGAACCTCCGCCTCGACAAGTCGACGAATCGTATTCAACTCAACGATGCGCGTTGGCTCCGGCGACGCCACGACTCGCCGAACTCCGCCTGCTGCGTCGGGTGCAAGCGACCAGCCCCGGCTGACTCTCATCGACTCCGCTTCGATTGCTGAGTAGATTGGGCCGATCCGTTTATCGGGGTGACCGAATGCTGGGTCACTCGGACTCACTTCAACTTGAGTGAGCAGAGTCGCGACTTCTTTACTGGGTAGCGCCGCTCGAAGCCCCTGCTCCAAGAGATAGCCCACCATTCCGTCGCTCTCTGCGCCGAGGACGTCAAGTGGATACGGAGCGACCCCCTCATAGGCTTCCGACTGCAGTGCAAGCAGTCCGACCTGCGGCCCGTTCCCATGCGTGACGACGAGCGTGTGGTCTCGTGACAACTCGGCGAGAGTCTCGGCCGCTATCCGAACGTTTCTGCGCAACGCCGCAGCATCGAGCGGCTCACCGCGACGGAGCAGCGCATTGCCACCGAGGGCCACGACGATCAACATTGCCGAACGTCGTCGCGCCCGTGGCTGGCAATCGTCGTCTCGAGGAATGCCTCGACAGCATCACCAAGCCCTGGACTCCCAGCTTCTTCAAACTGGTAGCGCGCACGAACCACGGGACGGTCGAGATCGAGTAGCGCTGCCAAGTCAATCGGCGTTCCCGCTACAACGACGTCGGCATCGGACTTCAGGATGGTCTCCCGCAGTGACTTCAGCTGAAGTGGTCCGTAGCCCATTGCGGGCAACACCACTCCAATATGGGGGTATGCGTCAAAGACGGCCGAGATCTCCGGCGGCGCAAAACGCCTCGGGTCAATGAAGCTCGCGGCACCGGCCTGCACCGCTGCCACGTAACCCGCTCCATATGGCATTCCTCCGTGTGTAATCGTCGGACCATCTTCCAAGACGAGGACTCGCTTCCCTGTCACTTGGTCGGAATCATCTAAACGCACGGGCGATTTGGCGCGAATAATCGGCGCGACTGGGTTCAGCTCGCGAGCGGCATCTGTTACTCGCTGCACATCGTCGCTGGACGCAGCGTCGACCTTGTTCACGACGATAACGTCGGCCATGCGCAGACAAGCCTCCCCGGGATAGTGGGTACCGACTTGATTCGGGCGAAGCGCATCGACAAGCACGATGTGTAGGTCTGGCTTGACGAACGGGAAGTCGTTGTTGCCCCCGTCCCAGACGATGATATTCGCTTCGGATTCTGCGTGAGAGAGGATCCGCCCGTAGTCGACGCCGGCATAGATCACCGCTCCAGCTTCGATATACGGTTCGTATTCCTCACGTTCTTCGATCGTGCATTGTGCCTCGTCGAGATCTCGGCGATTGGCAAAGCGCTGCACCGCTTGCTTTGCAAGATCGCCATAAGGCATGGGGTGGCGAATCGTCGCGGGGCGCATTCCGCGAGCGACAAGTTTCTGCGTAAGCCACCTCGCAATTTGAGATTTCCCACATCCCGTTCGCACGGCAGAAACCGCGATCACGGGAAGGCGCGAGGGAAGCATCGTATTGGCCGGTCCCAACAACGAGAAATCTGCCCCGACTGCGAGAGCGCGCGATGCCGCATGCATGACATTATTGTGAGATACGTCGCTGTAGGCGAAGACCACCCGATCGACGTCTTCGCGTCGGCAGATCGTCTCAAGCTCCGACTCGTCCCAGATTGGGATTCCATCGGGATACTGGGGCCCCGCGAGTTCCGCAGGGTAACGTCGACCTCCGATTCCCGGGATTTGATTGGCCGTGAATGCCACGACCCGAACAGAATCGTCGTCCCGGAAGCAGGTGTTGAAGTTGTGGAAATCGCGCCCAGCGGCGCCCAGGATCACTACGCGAGAAGTTTCGATGGCCATGCTTTCCTCTCAGAGAGTCGGGAGTTCGTCACCGCTCAAGGTTTCCTTCTCAAGTAATCGCTGTGCGCCCTCTTCCAGCGCCGAACGATGTTTTTCCAGCAGGGCTACCGCCCGCTCGAACGCATTCGCGATCAACTCACGGACCGCGCAGTCGACCTGGTGCGCCGTCTCTTCGGAGAACTCTCGCCGCATTTGACCTGCATACCCGTTTCCGGATTCCAAAAAGGTAGGCCGATCCGTTTCGAGCGAGACCAGCCCCAGCTTCTCGTTCATCCCGTACCGCGTGACCATGCTGCGGGCAATATTCGTAACCTTCACGAGATCGTCGGCTGCGCCGGTCGACATCTCACCAAAGACAATCGTTTCCGCCGCGCGCCCCCCAAGCAGAACTGCCATCTTGTTCATGAGTTCTTGGCTCGACATCAGGAACCGATCTTCGGTCGGTCGTTGGATCGTGTAGCCGAGTGCGCCGATGCCACGAGGAATGATCGAAACTTTGTGGACCGCGTCAGAGCCGGGGATCGCTCGCGCTACAAGCGCATGACCCATTTCGTGATACGCAGTCACTGCTCGCTCGTGTTTGTTGAGAAGTCGGTTGCGCTTCTCCAGTCCCGCAATAATCCGCTCAATCGCTCGACTGAAATCGTCCATCGTGACTTCTCCGCCATCGCGTCGTGTGGCAAGGATCGCAGCCTCGTTGACCAAGTTCGCGAGGTCGGCACCTGTAAACCCCGGCGTTAGCGCGGCGATCTCCTCGGCAACATCGCCATGTGCCAGCTTTACCTTCCGCAGATGCACCTTCAGGATCGCCACGCGCGACAGTTTGTCTGGCCGGTCCACGAGGATCTGCCGATCGAATCGCCCCGCGCGTAGCAGCGCAGCATCGAGTATCTCGGGGCGGTTCGTTGCCGCCAACAACACCACCCCGTGACTGGGATCGAAGCCATCGAGTTCCGCCAGCAGTTGATTCAGCGTCTGCTCTTTTTCGTCGTGGCCACCCATCATCGGGCCGATTCCACGCGCGCGCCCTAGCGCATCCAATTCGTCGATAAAGATGATGCAAGGCGCGCAGCTTCGCGCTTTCTCGAATAGATCGCGCACCCGCGCCGCACCGACACCGACAAACATCTCTACGAACTCGCTGCCGCTGATCGAAAAGAAGGGAACTCCGGCCTCGCCCGCTACGGCTCTGGCAAGCAAGGTCTTACCGGTCCCGGGCGGACCGACAAGCAGCACTCCTTTTGGCAACCGAGCGCCAAGCCGTCCGTAGCGTTCGGGCTCGCGGAGGAACCCAATGATCTCACTAAGCTCCTCCTTCGCCTCGTCGACGCCGGCAACATCTTCGAACGAGATATCGATGTCTTCCTCGGCATAAATTTTCGCCTTGCTCTTCCCAACAGACATCAAGCCACCGCCGAGGCCACCGCCAGAGCGCCGCAAGACGAACATCCAGAGCGCCAAGATCAACGCGACCGGGAGGAGCCACGACAGTGCACGAGAAAACCATGTGTCCTCGTTAACCCCGCTGAACTCGACCTCCGTCTCGAATAGTCGATCCGCAAGTTCTGGATCGACACGGATCGTCCGGAACTTCGCGAGTTCACCTTCTCGAGGCTCGAGGATCGTCCCCGAGATTCCCTGCGTCGTAATCGACAGATCGCCGACTCGCCCCTCTTCCTGGTACGAAAGGAACTGGCTGTAGGGAATCTTCAAGCTCTCTTGGTTCGTATACCAAAGCTGCACGGAAATAATGAGGAGCCACGTGAGTGCAAACCAGGCGAGACTAATCGAAGCAAAGGGATTCCCTCCATTTAATGGATTCGGCAGTTTACTTCGCCACCCATCCGGAGATGCTTCCGGCGGTTTCTGCCGCTCTTGCTGTTCTAGTCCCGAGGACTCCCGCATCGTGCCACCCTCTATTTACTCACCCGCCGAAACCCACTCTCTTTCGTGCGCGGTATCAAACCTGTTGCGAATACCCATGCATTCGTTGCGATCCACGATGCACATCGCGTACCAGTTCTGCGCGTGGCAATGAGCCGCAGGGAGGCTACTGCGGGGTGGATCGTCTCACCCTGAGACGATGTGCCACGGAACTCCACGAGTAGTTCGCGCGTATCCATCGGCCAGCAAGTTTGTGTCATGCCCGACTGGCGGAGGGCAACACACAGAAGACGGGGATGCGAATGGTTGAACCCGTATCCAACACACCAGTGTGGCTAAGAACCCCGCTCCGTCCCGTTCTGTCACACCAACAGAGCACAAGGCTCGATGAAGCGTGCGCCGTCTTGGCACGATCCCTGCTTTTGTTCCTGTTGCGGAAAAGGAACGATCCGCACCCAAACTCAGCGAAGTCAACAAGTCCGCAATGCAATCAACTGGAGATCCAATGCATGAAACCGCCGCTAGCGTAATGACCAACTCTGTCATCTCGGTCAGTCCCGCCACATCACTTCTCGACGTACTCCGACTGTTCGTCGAGGAGAATGTCCATGGGGCTCCGGTC
>JBLFWR010000212.1:0-4565 GCA_047611725.1 Binatia bacterium
GACTTCCCGAAACTCCGAGAACTCGCTCAACCATAACCTGGCCTTGCACCAGGGCAGACGCTCCGAAGTGCGACCCGAGACCGCCGACGGTCACCGGACCGTAGCCAGCACTCGCCAAGGTCTCCTCGGTATCGCATTTCTTGCGAATTTTTTTCCCCACCGAGGTCGCGATCTTCACCAACTTCTTGTCGTCGGTTGCGCAAGCGCCTTCGGTTTTCTTGTAGCACGCCAATCCGATCTTGGTTGCTTTCTTGACGGCGCCCGACATCGTCTTGGCGATTGCTTGCGTGCACTTCACGACCGGGTCGGCTGCTGCCCTTGCATCGCCAACCTGGCCGAGCATCAGGCTCGTTGCCAAAAAGGCGCAGAAAAAGAACGGTTTTGAATATTTAAAGCTTGTCATGTGTCCCTCGCCGGTGTTCCGACCCACAGTTGGGTCGATCTAGATCGGGGACTATAAGCAGATTGGCAGAGCTGGTCCCAGCGCTACGCAGTGCCAAACGGAGTTGGCCCGGAATTAGAACGCTGCGTCGAATCTAGCGGGTGCGATTCGCGATCAGCTCTGCAGAGGTCAGGAGTCCCAAACGGGGGAATGTAAGCGGTCTCTGGGGCATGTTCAGCATGTCGTAGACCATTGCTTGCACCAGACAGTACAGGCCGCCGGCGGTCGTGAAGGCCGCAATCATGACGGTTCCTGCGGTGGCCGGGCGGTCCAGTTCTGCCCCCTCAATCCAGGCGGTAGCCCCGAACCAAACGCCGTAAAGAACCAGCGGCGCGCCCACAAACAGCAGCAACGAGGCTGCAGAAAAGTCGGTGAGAATGTAGCGGTGAAACACGCGTCGCCCGAAACGCCGCAGGTGCTTGGGGCCGAACGTTAGCAACGCGGATACAATCGACAGATGGGATTTCTCATCGCCATAGCGCGAGGGCATCGCCACGTCGACCACCACAGCTCGCGCCAATCCTAGTTCCGCCAACATCGACGACTCGAAAAAGTACCCGTCTTCTACGCGCGACACGTCGATGGTGGTTAATGCTTCGCGCGAAACCGCGGTGAAGCCGTTGGTAGGATCAAAGACGCTCCAATATCCCGACGAAAGCTTGCTCGCGAAAGAAAGCACGGCGTTTCCCAGAAGGCGCGCAAGCGGCATGCGCGTCAGGGTGTCGGGACGCAGAAAACGATTACCCTTGGCATAGTCGGCCTCGCCCAGTGCTAGCGGAAGAACCAAATGGGCGAGATAGTCGGGATCCATCTGGCCGTCGCTGTCCATCTTGACAACAATGTGGGCACCGCTTTCTACAGCACGCAGGTAGCCGCTTTTCATCGCGGCCCCTACTCCGCCGTTTGCAGGACGCCGCACCACGAACACGCGCTCGTCGGCACCTGCTAACCGGTCGGCAACATCGGCCGTGTCATCTCCCGAGGCGTCATCAACGACAACGATGGAACGCACCCAGTCAGGAATACCGGCGACAACCGCGGGCAAACTATCGGCGGCGCGGTAGGCCGGAATGACCACCGCGATGTGTATCGAGCGAAGAGAGGCGTCTAGGTCCACGATTACATCTACATCCGGCTCAGCGACCGAGCTTCTTGGCCTGCGCCGCCACTTCGGCAGCTTCGGCTGTTTCGCCCGCGCCGCGCAGAGCGTCGGCAAGAATGGAATACCCACGGGGGTCGCCCGGTGAAAGCTCAACCGCTCGACGGCCGATTCGCACAGCATCTTGGTGACGGCGAAGATTGATATAGGTGCGAGACAGGTTGCGGTGCGCGATGCCCAGCGTTGGCGCGTACTTGATCGCGTTCTCGTAGGATTCCGCAGCTCCGGCCCTGTCCCCCATCCGTGTCAGCGCCACGCCCATGTTCACATAAACGCGCGCCACGTCGGGTTTGAGCTCCAATGCCTTGCGATAGGCCGCAACCGCTTCCTCATCACGACCGGCACGTCCGAGTTCGTTGCCGAGCGTGTACCAAGTGCGGCGCTGCTGTGGCGCCTTCGCGACCGTGTCCTGCCACAACTCGATTTGGTCGTCCCAAACTTCGTTGCGCGCGACGGTCGTTAACAACAAAGCCGTACAGATGGCGCCAGCCGCGCCCCAGCGGATCACAGAACGCAACCGTACGCTGGGCAACACGGCACCAATCAGATCGAAGCCGGTCACGGCAACCGGGAACGCCAGCAGACCGACCGCCAAGTACATGCGGTGTTCCACATAAACGTCAGCCAACGGAAAGATAGAAGAGGTTGGAGCCAGAGCGATTCCCGCGCCCAAAACACCGAAGGTCCACTCGGGCCGACGCCACCAAGCGGCAACCGCCGCACCCACGGCCGCGGCAAGAATCAACAACGGCACGACGACCGATTCGCCAAGAACCGAATTCACCACCGGCCATGAACCGTAGTAGCCGCAATCAAAACAAAGCCCGCTCGGCCAGAAGAACAATCGAAAGTAGTGAACCACCGTGCCGAACTGCCACCCGAGGTACTCGGTGACAGACATCGCCTCCAATTCGAAACCAGCAGTTTTGGCGCCGTCCACTGCCGATAAAGTTTGAGAGACAGCCATCACCGTGACAATCGAAGCTGCCAAATAGTGGTAGCGTCGCCGCCAAAGTGCATCGGTGTCACCGCGCGAAAGAAAGCAGACATCCCAAAGCAAAAGCAGCGCGGGTAGCGAAACAACGATCTGTTTGCTCACAACGCCGATCACGCCGACCACCGCGATCGCGACAACAGCCTCCGGCCAACGCCGTTGTTCGCGCAGGGAAAGACTCAGCCACAACACACCAAGCATCGCGGCCGAGGCCATAATCTCGGCGCGCTGAATGATGTACGTCACGCTTTCGGTCTGCAGCGGATGCACGACAAAGAACGCCGCCGCCGCCAACGCCACCCAATCGCCTGAGCCGCCCACGCGTTCGTGAAAAACCGGCAACCGTAGAGTCCCGCGCAAAAGCCCCCACAACACCCAGCCACAACCGATGTGAAGCAGGATGTTAACCAGGTGGAAGCTCCACGGGTCACTGCCGCTCCAGGCCCAATTCATCGCCGTGGTCATCGCCACGACCGGGCGGGGTTCCTCGAGCAGTTTGGAAAAGGACACCGGCGGCTTGATGTCCGAGTTCTTCAGGATCTCGGGTTCGTCATCGAGAACGAAGATCCCGTCGAACGAGTTCGCGTAGGCGCCGAAAGCCAAGACCGCGAGCAGAACCAACGCGATCCAGCCGCGCAGACCGCCGCCAGCGGCAGGTGCTTCTGGAGCAGCAACCGTTGTCTTAGATGTGCGTGGCACGGAAGCCGGATCGGAATCCTGCTGCGGTCGCTCCCACTGAGGTCGGTCACGTTTCTGGCGAGCTTTACGTCCCATGGATGATCGCGTCTGTAGACGCTGACTCCCCGCGAGGCAAACAAAACGGGGACGGGTACCGATTTTGGGTGCCCCCGACGACGAATGCTGGGTGATTTCAAAGAGGTAGGAGTTGGGCCGCGTCCGCGAGGGTTTTGCACCTTTAGGACGCCAGAGTTGCCAACAGTCTGCGCGGACTGTTGAACCACGGGAAACAGACCATCGAAGCTCGTCGCGTTCGCGGCGACTGAGCCACGGACGAAGAAGTTCCGATTGCACCGGCGGGATGCTCTGATCGGTAGGAAAGAAGTGGCGTCCCCGAGGGTATTTGCACCTTAAGGGTAGCATTGCGGTTTACGTTCCATCCCCTGCGCGGCATCACTAGTGATTACAGCATCCAGAAACCGCCCTTGGGATCATGAGTTCGTACTCTCAGGACGACAATGACGACGAGTAAACGAGGACTTACAAAGTTAGAATGCAGACTTGGGGGTCTCGGCGCTTTCTGTGGAGTCGTGTCAGATGTGCTGGGGTTCGATGCTCAACCGACTCTGGCCTACCGGCACCAAAGGTTCTCGCCGGTTCGATGCCAACCCCTGCCCCTACGATTTAACAAAAACCGTTCGAACACTTATCGAAGAATTCCCCAAACCCTTACAACCGGCACGCCCTCTCAGGCCCACTTGCAGTCTGACCCCAGAGGTCTCCCCAAGCATCGCCCAACGCCCGCTATGATCTTCCTACTTCGCTGCGTGCCATGATTAACCTCAAAAAAAAGATTCGGGGGCAGGAGCCCCCGAATCAAATTATCAAATCACTCAAATCACCAAATCAGCAATCACAAGCCGCCGCGCACCGCACGGACGTGTCGTCCGGCGACGCTGGTCTTATTGCCGCCGCTGACGTTGCCAATGAAGAAGTCCACGAACCACGCGTTGACCGGAAAGGTCGCGACCGCAGTAGACGCCCAATAGCCGGACGACGCTGTGCAACTACATGTTCCAAGCGTGACATCCGTGCAACCAGTGCAAGTCGCGGATTGATGGAAAGCCGAATCGACCGACGGGTTGACCACCTCCGCGTCGATGATACTCGGAAGTTCCTTGTAGTTCGGAACCCGCCAATCGCAGTGCCCAGCGAAACAACTGGCTCCACCGCCGCCAACATCGTTCAGCGTATTTAGAAACACTGTCGTTATCGTCCCGTCCATGTTGTCC
>JBLFWR010000213.1:0-4563 GCA_047611725.1 Binatia bacterium
ACCGTTCGGCAGCTGCCAACCCAATCCCGCTGGCTCCGCCCGTGATCACCGCCGTGTTTCCGGCCTTTCTCCAAGTCGTCATCGTCTTGCCTCCCTATCTCGCCGTTGCCCTTCGGTTCGTTCTGGCTCCGCCGCTCGCCCCCTGGGCACCGAAAACCACCGGATCTGCCCGAGAAACCGGTTCTGGAAGCTCGTCACGCGGATCTGGCCCCCGATTTCGAGCTCGCCTCGGCTCCTACGCCTCTGCTCGATTCGACCCTTCGTTCAGGCAGGCCTCAGGCCATGTGTGGCCCTATGTGACGCCACGCGTTAGCCTCCGCCGCCTGCGCGTACTATGTCCTCGCCCGCAATGGCTAACATATCTCTTGAGCAAATCCGCAATATCGGCATCTCCGCCCACATTGATTCCGGCAAAACCACTCTAACCGAGCGCATCCTCTTCTATACGGGCCGCATCCACGCGATCCATGAAGTCCGAGGAAAAGATGGCGTCGGCGCGAAGATGGACTCGATGGAACTTGAGCGTGAAAAAGGCATCACCATTCAGTCCGCGGCAACCTACTGCCTGTGGAACGGATCGCAGAAGCAGCTGAACGAATTCAACGTCAACATCATCGACACACCCGGTCACGTAGATTTCACCATCGAAGTTGAACGCGCGCTGCGCGTCCTTGATGGCGCCATCCTCGTGTTGGACTCCGGCAAGGGAGTGCAGTCGCAGTCGATCACCGTTGATCGGCAGATGAAGCGCTACAGCGTTCCGCGCATCGCCTTCGTCAACAAGATGGACAACCCCGGTGCTGACTACGAGCGTGTCGCTGAAATGCTTCGCGAGAAACTCGGCCACCATCCGGTTGTTATTCAAGTTGCGATGGGCGCCGAAGATAAGTTCGCCGGCATCATCGATGCCGTAACCCAGCGGGCCTACTTCTTCGACGGCGAGGACGGCGACATCATCCGCGAGGAAGATGTCCCGGCCGAGTACGTAGAGAAAACTAAGGCAATCCACGACAAAATCATTGAAGACGTGGCCGAGATTGACGACGAACTCGCCGACAAGTTCCTCGGTGGCGAAGACATTTCGGTAGACGAGCTGAAGGCAGCGATTCGTCGCGGCACGCTCAGCCTCGAGATGACGCCGGTCATGTGTGGTTCGGCTTTCCGCAACAAGGGCGTGCAGCTACTGCTCGACGCGGTTTGTGACTATCTCCCCAATCCGATGGAGACCAAGCACGAAGCCTTCGATCAGGATGTCGATGAGAAAATGGTCGCCCTGACCCCGGATCCCGACCAGCCTTTGGTCGGCCTGGCTTTCAAGCTGACCCAAGACAAGTACGGCCAGCTCACCTACTTCCGCATCTACCAGGGCACCGTGAAGACCGGCGATACGCTGATCAACACGTCGAACCAGCAGCGCAAAGTGCGGATTCCTCGAATGTTCCGCATGCACTCTGAAGAGCGTGAGGAAATTCCGAGCGCAGGCCCGGGCGACATCGTGGCGTTCTACGGTGTTGATTGTTCCTCGGGTGAAACCTTCACCGACGGCAAGCTCAATGTGACGCTTACCTCGATGCACGTTCCTGCGGCAGTCATTTCGCTGGCCGTGCGCCCGACCGACCGTTCGGGCGAGCAGAAGTTCTCGAAGGCTCTGAACCGCTTCACGAAGGAAGATCCAACATTCCGCGTTCACCAGGACGAGGAATCCAACGAGACCATCATCAGCGGCATGGGCGAGTTGCACCTTGAGATCTACATGGAACGCATGCGTCGCGAGTACGATTGCGAGGTCATCGCCGGTAAGCCTCAGGTAGCCTACCGTGAAGCCATCACCCAGCGCGGCGAGTTCAACTACACTCACAAGAAGCAGACTGGTGGTTCAGGCCAGTTCGCAAAGGTGGGCGGTTACATTGAGCCGCTACCGGACGACTCGGTCGAAGACTACGAGTTTGTTGACGACATCAGCGGCGGCATTATCCCGCGCGAATACATCCCGGCCTGCAACAAAGGTTTCCAAGAGGCAGCGCGCAAGGGCTCGCTGGCAGGGTTCCCGGTTGTTCGTGTGCGATGCGTACTCAACGACGGCTCGTTCCACGCAGTAGACTCCTCGGAGATGGCGTTCAAGACCGCCGCGTTGATGGCGTTCCGCGAAGGCTTCTCTCGTTGCAAGCCCTGCATTCTAGAACCGATCATGAAGGTTGAGCTGGAAGCTCCAAGCGAGTTCCAGGGCACCGTCGTCGGCATGATCAACCAGCGCCGCGGCATGGTCAGCGAAACCAAAACCGAAGGCGCCGAGTTCGTCTGTGTTGCCGACGTACCGTTGAACAACATGTTCGGCTTCGCTACCGACTTGCGTTCTGCCACTCAGGGCAAGGGCGGCTTCACGATGGAATTCACGAAGTACGCGCAATTGCCCAAGCTTGAGCAGGAAGAACTGATCAAGGCAGAGCGAGAAAAGGCTGCCGAAGAAGCTGCCAAGAAGTAACAACCTGCACTGGGAGCCGGCCACCCACCTAAGGGGGGGGCGGCTCCCGGCGAGCGTTGTGAAGATCTAATCAAAACAACAAAACCCGCATCCATAGGAAGAGCAGCTCTGCCCTTCCTCACAATCCTCGGCATCGAAGCACGCATCAAAACAGATGGTCGTCGTACTGCTACTCGCGATTGAGTGTCTTGTTCATTGTGGGACTTTGGTTCATTGTTTCCTCCGACCTCGCGACGGGCCTGAGCCCAATACGGAGCAATTCCTCGACGATGCCATTCTCACGCCCTCCAAAGATCTCACTCGGCTTCGTGATTCGACGCTGCACCTTGGCTCTGGGGCACTCCCCTACACCGCTTGAGTTCAGCAAGTGGGCGAACAGTGCGGGAGAGCAGGTCGGAGCGGTGTTCGGGCGCAAGATCAATGAAAGTGAGGCCGAGGTGATGCTGCGCAACAAGGCGCGCCCAGTATCGGCGCGCGACGCGCAAGTGTTCACACCAGAAACCGATGGAGACACTGCGTCACTTCCCAAGGGTTCCGATGACGTCCGCGACCAAGTGGTCAGCCTTGACGCCATCCGCGCGCGAAGAACGAAGGCGTGCAAATAGCGCGCAGAACGCGACGCCTAACGCGGCCGGTTTGACTGCATTGCCTTCCGTCACCTACAAGCATCGAACTATGTTGCCCCGCACGACCAATTGCAGCCGAAACCAACTACGCCACCGGCGATACCTCATCCCCGCAGCGACGGCCCTAGCGCTGTTGTTTCAAACAGGTGCTTTGGCCACGGCAGCGATTGCCGCGCCCGACATGGCCGCGTCCAACATGGCCGCGCCCAACACGGTCGCGTCCGACACGGCCGCGTCCCATCCGGTCGCGGAAGAAGCCGGTGCTCGTACGACACCGGCCCAAGTCGCGCACGCCGAAGTCTACGGAATTGACTGCGGCCTTTGACGAAACAGTCTAGTGATCGCCGTGAGCGATCTTGATTTCGTAACCGACGAGCACGCAAGCATCCTGCTCGATGTAGAGGCGGCCACGCTCAGCATTCCCCTGCGCGTCGGCGCAACATTCAATGAAGAGGCTCTGGCTGCCGCACTGGAAACAGGCGGATTCAAACTCGCAAGTGTGAAGTTAGAAACACTCTCGACACCAAAGACTGCCGAGTGAAGAAACTGTTCGCGGCAGTCGCTATTTGCGCACTACTATTTGTCCCCGGACAGGTTCGCTTCGCGGAAGCAGTGCCGGTGCGCGTTGTATCGCCCGGCACCGGCGTCTTTCTTGGCAACGTCGTGGTCGCGCGTGGCAACGTCACCGAACGCAGTAGCAACGGAACCGACATTCGTGTTCGCAGCGCGGGCACTACCCTTTTCTACTCGCCCGAGGCGAGCCTGCTCTTCGGCCTTTCTATTCCCTACGTGGACAAGAAGCGCAGCACGGACGGCATGGGCGAGGCTTCGGTTTCCGGACTCGGCGACGTCTCGGCGATTGGGCACTGGCGTTTCTTCAACCGAATGGGGCGCGGCTACCGTGATATGGCCGCGCTGCGCTTGGTGTTGGAGCTGCCCACCGGCGAAACCAATCGCGCAGTGGATCTGCCTTTGCCCGAACCCGCGCGTCGCGCGCTACAGCCGGGTTCTGGCGCTCTCGATACAACGCTGCTGCTTGCGCTGGGACGCGCACACTACCGCTATGCAGCGTTCGCGAACCTTTCGTGGCGACACAACGGGGAGTTCAAGGATTTGCGCGGCGGTGATGTCGCGGCCTTTGATCTGCACGGCGGAGCTTTCCTGTTTCCCAAACGCACCCGGTCCCTCGGATTCGAAGTGTACGCAGGCCTAGAAACCCGCTTCGAGCATCGTGAGCGAACGCGTTTTCAGGGTGCCGACCTCGCCAACTCTGGAGGCGAAGTTCTCACCGCTTCGCCGTTTCTTCAGTTGATTCTCGGCGCACGCGCGCTGTTGGAAACATCAATCCAGTTTCCGGTTATTGACGATACTAATGGCACGCAGCCGGACCTCGACTACTCGGTACTGTTCGGCTTCCGCTTGATTCCGGGCACCTGAGCGAAGTTCGAAAGCCTT
>JBLFWR010000214.1:0-4536 GCA_047611725.1 Binatia bacterium
GAGAAACCGGACATTTCTATATTGCAGCTACAACCCAGAGTCCGATAACGTATTTTACGTCAACAAGAATGCCTGGGCCGCGTCCGTGTTTCGCTGTCCACGGTTGATGCTGCCCGGTTGGCGCCGGCCTCCAGTTACGTACTACATTACGTACGTAACTGGAGGCGTGACATCAAGCCGAAACAGACCGCGTATGGCGCCAGGACTCAGCCGAACGGCTCTGCATAGTGTGCGAAAGCTCAGCCCATCGAAACAGGTGAGCGGATAAGGTTGTTTCAATGGCAAGGTTCAATACGCGCCTTTCCACTGTTCCGTGTCTACGAACCAGCGCTCTTCGTAGATTTTCTCACCCCGAAATCGGAAGAGGGCAGCGAGCTGCGAGGCTGCGACTTTGTCGGACTTCCAGTCGCAGATCGTGACAACCTCACTATCGCCTTCGATGTGCCGTAACCCGGTGACTTCAAAACCGGCAGGCACTGCGGCGCCAAGATTCTCAACCGCAGCACGGAAATCGGGAATGCCGTTTAGTAGGTCGGTCTGGCCGGGCATGACGAAGATCATGTCCTCGGTGTAGTCTCCGACCAGTGTATCCATGTCGCCGGCTGCAACCGCATCCCATCCGCGCTGAACAATTTCTGCTAATTTCATCAAAAGGTCTCCGTTGGAGCAGCGTCGGCTGCTCGGGTAAGGGCCGGTTGTATTGTGTGGGGCGAGCTATCGGAAGGGTGGCTCCGCGTTCGTGACTAGTCCGAGTTTTGCAACAGTACGAGAAGGGATAAGTGGGAGAGGCAGGAGGCCGGCGCCAACCGGCCAGCATCAGCGGATAAGCCATTCAAACACCCTCCCCCTTTAGACCCAGAGTCCGATAACGTAATTTACGTCAACTAGAATGCCTGGGCCGCGTCCGTGTTTCGCTGTCCACGGTTGATACTGGCCGGTTGGCGCGGGCCGGTCGATCACTGATCAGAACCATCCCGGCGATATGCCCTCGGCGTGATGCACTGTTCTTTCGTGCTCGTCGAAGCGTTCGTCCGCTACGCAAGCACCGGGTAAGTTCGCCGCGCAGAGCGCCCCGCGCCTGCACGAACAGTGACTGGTAGATGGTCTCGTGGGACACTCGCATTTCCGGATTCTCTGGATAGTCGAGAACAAGTCGTGCGGCGATCTGTTGAGGAGACCAGCGCATCTCGAGACGACGCTCAACCTCATGCCGCAACCCAGGGTTCCCTGCGAGCTTTGGAACTTTCGGGCGCTGTGAGAACTTTACTGCACGCACATCGGCTCGCCAGGCACGGTAGTTTGACCGGCCACCGTTGGCGGCGATGTCACGGGCCACGGTCGATGGAGCACGCCCCAGTCGCGCGGCGATCGAGCGGCATGAGTCAGTTCCTTCCACCGCTCGGGATATCTCTTCCCGTTCCGCCAACGACAACCGAAGAGATGCCCGTGGTCTCGTCGCTCGCTTTGGCACGGGCTTACGAAAGAGCCGATAAACTGTTCTCGTTGAACATCCCAGTGCGTCTGCCGTTGAAGTGAACGCTTCCCCGGCAGCGACACGCCGTCGTATTTCCGTTCGGTCCGTATCAGTTAGCCGCCGCCAAGTTGCCTTGCTTTCCCTCATCCTGGGGCCTCCTTACACCAATCTCGAGTTCTGTCAGTTGACCCGATGTGATGCGATGACCGGTTGAGACCGCCTCTTTTACGTCAACTAGAATGCCTGGGCCGCGTCCGTGTTTCGCTGTCCACGGTTGATGCTGCCCGGTTGGCGCGGGCGCTTACTTTCCAGAGTGGATGGTTCAATCGCTCGACAAAGAAGCGAGGCGACTCGGAGTACCGCGTCAGTCACTCATCAAAGTGCTGATTGCGCAGCACTTGGACAATCGGTGAACGATCGGAGACTGAGGCAACATTCCCCGGGGACTGTTGGTACACACAGCCTTCCGTAAGCCCCTCCCCTTTCATCTTGGTTCGATTCAGCAGTGACATACGCCACGACACGGAGTGGGCGGGATGGCCCCGTCGCGCGAAAGATCAGACTAAAGCGAACAGAGGCCAGCTTCCGGGGACGCCCTTGAGCTCATGAACTCCCCTCTCCCCAAACTCCAGACCCGACCCCACCACCAGATCCTTGACCGTGCCGGACACGAAGATTTCACCTGCGCCGGCTGCGGCCATCACGCGTGCACCGGTGTTGACGGCGATACCGGCCAGATCGTCGCCGGCGCGTTCGCATTCTCCGGTGTGCACGCCGGCGCGAACTTCTAGTTCAAGACGCTTCACGGCATCGCGCAGACCGGCCGCGCAGCGAACCGCACGCGCAGGACCATCAAACGTTGCGAAGAAACCGTCGCCAGTCGTGTTGCGTTCCACGCCGCGGTGTCGGCGAATTTCTTCGCGTACCATTGCGTGGTGACGATCCAGTAGCGCACGCCAGGCTCTGTCGCCCATGGCCGAGGCTCGCTCAGTTGAAGCCACGATGTCCGTGAATAACACCGTCGCCAGTACGCGCTCGGTTTCGACCGGTTCGCTGGAGCCAGTCAGGAACTGCTGCATGTCGTCTACTTCCTGCGCGAAGTTGCCGCTCCACGGCTGATGCTCTTTGCCCGGGCGTTCGATGTACTGCGCCCCCACGATGTTCTCGGCCAGCCAGCGCCCGCATTCGACCACCACCATGCCGTCATCGACGCGGTGCAGGATGAGCGTCGGTACTCGCAGTGCTTTGGCAACCGGGCGCACGTCGAGTTGAGCGCACCACTCCAAATGCTTCGTCGCAGCGCGCGGGCTGGCTGCAGCGCGCTCGAACCGCCCCATAAACTCGATCGCGATCGGATTGTCGGCAACTTCAGGCGAGAGCCATTCCAGTAGCCTGCCTTCGCCCCAGTGATTCGCGATCACATCCTGCATCCGCCGAAAAAGGGCCAGCTGCTCAACGCCCGCCGGATAGTCGGGTGCGGGCTGCACGCGGGCCAACGTCCCGAACAGGACCAGGCCGTGCACGCGCTCGGGATACGCAGCGGCAAAGAGCATGGCCAGCGCCCCACCTTCAGACAGCCCAAAGATGGCGGCCCGCTCGGAGCCGACATCGTCGAGAACGGCGCGCAGGTCGTCCATACGATCTTCTAGTGTCGAGTCGCCGACGTCACGATCTGAAAGGCCCGTCCCGCGCTTGTCGAACACGATAACTCGTGCGAACCGCGTCAGGCCCTCGATCCATTCGGGGTAACCAACGACATCCCACATCATATCAAGGTGGGAGATCCAGCCGGGCACCACGACAAGGTCCAGGGGGCCATCGCCGATTACCTGATAGGCAATGCTGATATCACCGCTGAGGGCGTATTTAGTTTTTGGAGGCATCATTTCCATCTAGCCTACGGCGAACACCCGTAGCTTCTCAATCAGGGGTTGACCAACTAACGCAGCAAACCTTGAGCCCTTGCGGCGACGATCACTTCTCGCAGCGTCTCCAACGCGTTGTAGCGTGGGCGCCAGCCCAGTTGCTTGCGTGCCTTCTCGGTACTCATCGTGACGGGGGTACGGAAGGCCTCGATCCAGCGTGCCTCCGCAGGAGCAAAAGGAATGCGGGCGACGACCTCTGCAGCAATCCTGACCGCAACCGCGGGCAGCGGCACCGAGTACCAGCCGACCTCGGCAGCGACTTGGGCCAACGACAACTCGCCTTCTGCCGTGAGGTTGTAAACGCCGGGCTCACCCTTGCCCATCACCGCCGCCTCAAGGGCACTGGCGACATCGTCTTGGTGCACAAGCTGCAGCGGCACGCCCGGGTCAGCAGTCACCGGCGCCAGAAACGGCACCGCGTCGAACACCGAAGCCAACGGACCGGGGAGACTGGCCCCCGGCGTGAGCGGCAGAAGATTCTCGAACAACAACAGGGCGTCGGGGCCGGACACAATGCATGGGCGGAACACGTAGGCGGCAGTCGACGTGTTGCCCTTTAAGAGTTTGGCCAGCGTGGCCTCCAACTCAGCCTTCTGCGCCGAATAGTAGAAGGTGCGGATAGGTACTTCAAACACCCTCCCCCTTTAGACCCCATGTCGCTGCAAAGTAGAAATGTCAGGTTTTCTCCAAAGTAGAGATGTCAGGTTCGGTCTCGTGGGCTAGGCCGTCAGGCCAGCCTTTGCCCTAATTCTTTTCTTCTGCCTGAGGGTCGCTTTTGGGTTGGCCAGGCGCTCGACGTCACGTTGTTGTTGCCGCTCGGCGATCCAACCCAGAGCGGCGCCGAGCCGCTTGTTCTCAACCACCGCTCCTTGCGATATTCGCGCTTCGTCTTTCGGCATCGTTCGAAAGCTTACGGCTTCTCCCTTGTGATCAATTCTGATTGTTCCATCTTCGCGTTCGCTCACTGCAATCCTGTGGCCACGCAACTTCCGGTTCTCCACGGTGTCTTAGAGCATGTAGAGAATTCTCTTGTGGCGCAGCGTTAGGTTCTCGGTGACCTTGCGCTGCTCCTGCAATGTGAAGATCTCATCCAGGTTCTCGTCTTCGTGCACAGGCCGGTGCGCGTCAAAACTGTTG
>JBLFWR010000215.1:0-4504 GCA_047611725.1 Binatia bacterium
CTGGTTGGTGCCGTTTTGGTCGATATTCGAGTTCGATCCCGACGAAGGTGGGAACCTGGCGAAAGCGGCTCTGGCCGCGAATGGCCTGGCGCTGTTTCGTGACATCTGGAGCGACCAACCCCCATTGGTGACGTGGCTCGTTGCAAGTCTGTTTTGGATTACCGGGCCGTCCATCGTGGTTGCGCGGTGCGTGATTCTGGGCTTCGCGTCGCTGCTGGTTGGTTTGTTGTTTGCTCTGTTGAAGCGCCGCTACGGCCTGATCGCATCGCTTGTGGGCGTTGGGGCGTTGGTCCTGTCGTTAAATTTCGTGACGCTCAGCGTGTCGTTCATGATCGGTTTGGTTAGCGTGAGTCTGTACGTCGCTGCGGTTTGCAGCTTGATGCAGGCAGACCAATCACCAAGTCGCGCTCGGGTGTGGCTGCTTGTGTCCGGTTTGCTTTGTGGTCTGTCTTTGGCGGCAAAGCTGTTTACGTTGCCTCTTGTTGTTCTTCTCGGCGTTTATGCCGTTGCTCACCATGCGCGTCGTTCTTTTGGCTTTTTTGCTGGCCTAGCCGTGGTCGTTGTCATGGTAGTTGTCACGGTCAGCGCGGGTGCGGGCTACGAAGCCTTTGAGCAAGTGACCCGCAGTCACGTCGTCGCGTTTGACAACGCCGGCTACGATTGGAGGCGACGAATCGCGGGTGTTTGGGAGAATCGATTTTTGCTGATCGCGGCAAGCGCAGGCAGCATTGTCGCCCTCCTGCGAAGACAGTGGCTTCCTGTGGCTTGGTTCGCTTATGGGTTGGCTGTCATCCTCCTTCACCAGCCCTTTTTTCTTCACCACTTTGTACTTTCTACGGTGCCAGCAGCGTGGCTAGTCGCGATTTTCACTGGTGCAGTGCTTGAGGAGTTTCGCGGCCCGGTGGCAAACGCTTCACGCACTCGCGCGATCAGTCGCGCTTTATTGACGGGAGCACTGGTCGTGGTCGCGGCTACAAGCGCGATCGTTCAAGTCGAACGGCTCCAATCCATTGGTGCTGCCGATGCCGAACGCTCGGTTCGCAAGAGCGATACCAACAACCTTATCGTCGCGACGCTGCGGGCGAACCATGGAGGAAATCCTTGGGTACTCACCGATCGTCCGATGTTCGCGATTCGTGCGGGCTTGCTTGCGCTACCTGAGCTAGCGGTGTTTTCCAAAAAGCGCATGGGTGTTATCAACGTCGATTCCCCCGACTTGTTCAGCGAGCTGGTCGTAAAGTATCGGAGCCCGCAGGTTGTCCTGGCCCGTCACCAGGCCTACCCGCCGAGCTTCCTTGAAGAGCTACAACGCGACTACAAACCGGTCGGGGTGAACGACGGAACCATTCGACAGTTCGCAAAGCGTACGGCACGCGACGGGAACTAGTTTCTCGTCGGCGAGCTAGATCATGTAGCTGTCGCCTGACGCACGTACGGTGATGTCGCTGATGGAAACGCCCCAGGGTTGATCGATCGCAAACAAGATCTGGTCGGCGAGTAGTTCGGGCGACAGTGCGAAATACTGAATGTTGTTCGGATCAACGAGTTCGGGCGGGGGTGTGTCGGAGAGCACCTTCCCGAAGGTCTCCATAAACTCGTTGAATTTGCCGCCGAGAATTCCACCCACCGCTTTGGGGTTGATCACGCCAGCTCCGAGCCCTGTCGTCGGAACCCCGGTTGGTCGAATCGTGGTGACTTTGATGCGACCCAGAGATTCCTGGCGAAGCGATTCGGATAGAACGTTGACCGCCGCTTTGGTCGCACCGTAGACGGCGGCACCCGCGACCGGGTAGTTGCTGTATACCGACGAGATGTTGACGACGTGTCCGCGCTTTTGCGCGATCATCGCGTCGTGGACAGCGCAGATTCCGTTCAATACGCCTTTGAAATTGATGTCGATGCAGCGGTCCCACGCTTGCGCGGCTTCAGCATGATCGCTGAACAACGCCAGCGGCATGACCCCAGCGTTGTTGATCATCACGTCAATTGTGCCGAAGGCGTCTAGGGCCTGTTGGGCGAGTGACGCCATTTCTGGCCGGTCAGTGACATCTGCGTGTACCGCCAGCGCGGTTCCGCCGGCCTCTTCAATCGATCGCACCGTGACCGTCAACTCGTTGTCGTTGACATCTGCTGCCACGACGCGGGCTCCCCGCGCGGCGCTTTTTTGCGCCACCAGGCGGCCGAAGCCACCAGCGGCTCCGGTGATAACGACGACTTTATCTTTGAGATGTGTAGGCATGGCCTTTTCCTGGGTCACCGGGGCGGAGAATGCAAGATGACGGACCCAATATTGTATCCCGCGCGGGGTGGTTGATGAGCTGCGTGATCAGCGCCTGTGGGTCCGCGTTGGGAGAAGTGCCCGCTGTGGTTGACGACCGATGTCCCCAGCACATACATAGTGATGTCTGTCCACTTATCCTGAAGTGTCTGCCTCGGCTTGGCGGCGCTGGGCTGGGATTAGTGGTCAACGGGGGTTCAATGCAGGTTTGGCTTCGGTTCTTCCCCGAGTTGTCTCGGGAGACCGCTCTCTACAATGGTCGCCGCGCATGTCGCGGCGAAGCCACGACTATGGCCGTCCACGATGACGCTGCCGGCATGACGCCGTCGCAGGTCGGGATGCTCCTTGCCCCTCGAATCGAATCAGCTTTGAGGAGAATTGCCCGATGAAAGAGTTCGAGTCGCGATACTATGGTTACCGATACCCGCCCGAGGTGATCAGCCACGCGGTCACACTATGTGATCGCGAGTTGCTCAGTTTCCGAGAGGCTGAAGCACTGCTGGACGAGCGTGGAGTCGCCGTGTCCTACGAAACCATTCGCCAGTGGTGCGAAAAGTTTGGGTCAGGGCAGGGGAAGACCGCTAAGAAACGGCTCCGCTACGGCACGAAGTGGTCGATGGATGCTGCTGATGTGACCATTTGCGGGGAAGAGTATTGTTTGTGGCGTGCTCTCGACCAGCGTGGCAATCTGCTCGATATCTTGGCTCAACCTCGCCGCAACCGGCGAACCGCGGAAAGCTTCCTCAAGAAATCGCTGAAGGACGGGTAAGCAAGCCCGGCCAGGTTGGGATGAGCTGCGTGCGATAGTCGTGCGAGCAGTCGCGACGTCTGCTCAGAGTGCTCAGAGTGCTCAGAGTGCTTAGAAAGCTTTAGAACCCGATACGGCCGGATTCCCGTCAGAACTGCCTGCGATGTTTCCGGAATAAACCATACCAATGTGTCCTGGATGGACCGTGATTCACTGGTGCCCAGGGACAGAATTGAACTGCCGACACGGGGATTTTCAGTCCCCTGCTCTACCAACTGAGCTACCTGGGCACGCTTGTGGATGGACAGCGATGACGTGTTGGTGACGCCACCGGAACGAAGCGTTTACATGCGGATGGCGGGGTCGTCAACTGAACGCTAGCGCCCGCGCTCGCTGCACTTGCGTTCGACGAGGTCGATGACAGGCGCTGCGAGGTTTTTGTCAGCCAGGCGACTGGCTTCCTGGATGCCGGTTGGACTGGTTACGTTGACTTCGGTCAGGTGACCACCGATCACGTCCAGGCCCGCGAACCAGATGCCGAGGGCTTCAAGGTCTGGCGCGAGCCGTTCGCAGATCTCATTTTCGCGATCGCCGATTTCTACCGCTTCAACCCGGCCGCCGACATGAATGTTCCCACGCAGGTCATCCGAACGTGGGACTCGGTTGATGCCGCCGATCGGTTTCCCATCTAGGTACAGCAAGCGCATATCGCCAGCGCGGGAAGCGGGCAGATACTGCTGCGCCATGATCGCGCGCTGTCCGTTAAGGGTCAGTGTCTCCAGAATCGAATGCGTATTGAGATCACCCGGCTTGATTCGGAAGATGCCGGCGCCACCGCAGCCATCAAGTGGTTTCACGACAACGTCGCCGCCCACGGCTTCGGCAAACTCTAAAATCGCGGCGTGCGATGTCGCGACCATGGTCGGCGCGGTCAGCTCGGGGTAGCGCAGAATGAACATCTTCTCGCTGGCCTCACGAAGGCCGGTGGGGTGGTTGAAGACGAAGGTTCGCGACTGGTCGGCCAGTGACAACAGCTGGGTGGTAAAGAAAAAATCGTTGTCGAAGGGCGGGTCCTTGCGCATGAAGATGCACGCGAATTCTTCCGCTGCGATCCATGCGTAGTTGCCGATCAAGGCATGCTGGCCCTGAACGTCGGCGACCGTCAGGGGCGCGGCGTGAACCCAAAGCGCTCCGTCTCGAAACGTAAGGTCCTGCGCGTGGCAATACCAGTTCTCGTGATCACGAGCTTGCGACTCTCGAATGAAGGCGAACGTTGTGTCTTTGGTGATGTCGATCCCTTCAATAGGATCCATCAGGTACAGAAATTTCACTGATCCTCCGCTGGGCGCACGGCCGGTGTCCGGCCCAAATCGCCCCACAGGTGCTGGCAGATGGCGGCCGCGACAATAGCGGCGGTTTCCGTGCGCAAGACTCGTGGCCCGAGGCCGACCGCTTGGAAACCGAAAGACTCAGCCATT
>JBLFWR010000216.1:0-4448 GCA_047611725.1 Binatia bacterium
ACGAGCACGTTGGAACTCAGCTCTTCAGATCAAGGCTCAAGTGAGTACTTCTGCTGCCCTTCAGGCACGTACCACTCGTGAAAGTTCCACGAAATTCCTGCAGGAGCTTCGTCGATGCCGCGGAAACGCGCGTGCACTGTGGGAAGCGCATCGGGGACATAAAGGAAGGTGTAAGGCTGCTCCTGGGCAATGATTTCCTGGATTCGGTCGTAGATCGCCTTGCGCTCGTCGGTATCGAAAAGCCGCCGTCCCTTCTCGAGCAGGTCGTCTACCTCGTCGTTCTTGAACCCTACAAAGTTGAACTGCTTGAACTCGGTTTTCGAGGAATGCCAGATATCGTACTGATCGGGATCCAGCGACAGACTCCATCCGAGCACCAGCGCATCAAAGTTTCGCTTGTCCACGAAATCATTGATGAACGCCGACCACTCCAACACGCGAACCTCTACCGCAACGCCGACTTCTTTTAGCCGCTGCTGGATAACGGTGGCCGTCTTCAAGCGCAGGTCATTGCCGCTATTGGTCAGAATTCGAAAGGTGAAACGTTCACCGTCTTTGTCGAGAACCCCGTCCCCGTTGGTGTCTTCCCAACCGGCCTCGGCGAACAGCGCACGCGCCCGTTCGGGGTCGTAGGGAAAGGGCGCCTCGTCAACCAGTGTCTGGTTGATCCAGGCAGTACCGGGACGGTAAGGAGTCTCGGCGATTGAGCCAAGACCCAGCAAAACGGTGTCGACGATTTCCTGCTTGTCGATCGCGTGAGTCAATGCCCGACGTACGCGAACATCTTCGAAAAGCGGGTTCGTCAAGTTGTAACCAAGGTATGTGTAGCCACCCGAAACGTAGCGATACTTGGTGAAATCTTCGTTGAACTGCCGTGTCGAAGTTTGGCGACGATACTGCAGCGGGGTCAGGCCCATCGAATCCAACCCGCCCGACTTCAGTTCCAGAAACTGAGTGGCCTGATCCGGAATCACTCGATACACCACACGTTCAACATGGGGGCGGCCGCGGTAGTAGTCGTGATTCGAACGCAGGGAGAGGCTGGTGTTGGTTTCCCATTTTTCCAGCGTGTAGGAGCCGATCGTCACCGGTTCTCGCGCCAGCGGCGTTTCGTTGATGTCTACGTCGGCCAGCAGATGGCTCGGCAAGACAACCATATTGCCCCAAGACGCCAGCGCCGGTGCGAACGGTTTGTCGTAGGTGACGCGGAAGCTGAAGTCATCAAGCACTTCGAATTTGGAGACCTGCTTATAATCTTCGGCATAGGAGGTCAGGGTTTTCGGGTCGCGAATTTTGTCGAAGCCGAACTTGATGTCGGCGACATCGAACGGATCTCCGTCTGACCACTCGAGGCCCTTGCGCAACACGAAGGTGATCGTCAGACCATCCTCACTGACTTCCCAACTCTCGGCCAAGCGTGGTTCCAGTACGCTCAGGGTTTTGTCGTAGCTGACCAACCCATCAAAGAGGTAACCGGCGATCTGATGACTCGCGCTGTCCGAGGCCAACATCGGAAGGAGATTGGAGGCGTCGCCAATCGAGCCGAACACGATCGCGTCGCCATTGTCCCGTTCCGCCGCCGGTACTGGCGGCGCGTCGGGCGCCAACGCAACCGCTTCGGGCCCCGGCAACTGTGGGTCTTCCGGCTGCGAGCAAGCGGCCACTGAAACAGCCGTCACACAAAACGCGAGGAAAAAACGAGATATTCGCTGACTAGTCATCTAGATTGATCCGTTCCACGCTGGCCGGCACCTTGACGGTGAAGCTAGCTTCGCCCATCGCAACGCCAGGCCACACCCGCTCGTAAATGAGTTCCATCGTTGCGCCGTCCTCGAACGAGACGTCTATGCGACGCGGCACTTCGACGTCGTTGTCTTCTCGAAAATCCGAAAACTTCGCGGCAAGACGCTGGCTCTTCGTCGAATCCAAAACGCTGACACTCGCCAGGCGTAGTGATTCGACTTCAAAAATAAGGTCGAGCACACCACCGTCGACCAAGTCGCGACGCCACAACGTATGGCCTTCAAGCGCCGACACCTGCCCCTCGCCACGCGTGTCCAGCTTTGGTGGCAATCCACGAACGAGCGCAGCCAAGCTGTCCATACTCAACGGAACCCCAGCCAGCCGTGAAACGTTGCGTGCCGAAGCGCTGCCTTCGTAAAACCGCGACTCGCGCCGGTCGAACGCCGTTAACCGAGATCCATCGCTGGCCAAACTGTAGCTGACCCCGAAGGGATTCATGACGTCAATGCGCACAAGATTCGGTGCCTGCACCGCGACCATTTGGGATGAGCGAAACTTGTCTTTCGGCCCTTGGTATCGAATGCGGGCCTGGCCACGCATGGTGTGGAGCCCAGCATCGAGACTATCGATATGGGCGCCAAGCTGGGCGGGGGTTGGCAGCGGCGGCGACATCTGCGGCGACACTGGCTGCTGCGTTGTACAGGAAGCCACCAGTACAACGAGTACGAGGGAGCTCCGCGATAACGCGGAAAAGGCCGAAAAGGCGCTAGAGCGCGGCACTGATCATGTTCACCGCTGACCGGGCGGCTTCATCGCGCTGGCTGCGGAGCGTTTCTATTTTCTTGAGCAACCGCTCGCGCTGTTCTTCGTCGTCGGTGCGGGCTTCGGCATCGCGATAGGTGCGGGCAGCATCATACAAGCGCCCAACCCGATGGTAGGCATCGCCGAGATGCTCAACGATCACCGGATCGTGACCAGCCATCGACAGGGCCCGTTCCAATTCCTTGACCGCCGATTCGTAGTCGCCGCGGCGGAAATAAACCCATCCAAGCGAATCAATGAATGCGCCGTCGTTGGGGTGAATCGACAGTGCGCGTCGAATCAAGGCTTCCGCCTCATCTAGGTTGATGCCCCGATCGGCAAACACATACCCGAGGTGGTTCAGGGCTGGGCCATTTTGAGGATTCAAACGAAGAACCTGACGCAGAATGTTAATCGCGCGATCGCGCTGGCCGGATTCGTCGTAGAGGAAGGCCAGCGAGAACAGGTAGCCGTCGTTGCTAGGGTCGTTGGATGCCATCGCGCTGGCCAGGCTGAGGGCCTCGTCGTACATCTCGTCCTGACGATACAAAGCGATGAGTCGGCGCTGCCCCTCCGGGTTCTCCGGATAGGCCGCCAACAGCTCGCGCACTGATTCGATGGCGGCCTGCTGATCGCCCTGCTCGCCATAAAGGTTGCTGAGGAAGATTCGCGCCTCGACATAACGCGGTGAATCCGAGTCGATCATCGCCAACTGGCGTGCGGCGTCTTCGAAGTCGCCAATCTTGTCGTAGGTCAACGCTAGGAAGTAGCGGACATCGTCGTCGCCCGGCCGTGCACCGAGAACCAAGTTGAAATCGGTGATGGCTCGAACGAAATCGCCGCGCTGAAAATGTACCAGGCCGAGCTTCCATTGGGTTGCCAGCGGGTCTTCTTGAAAATCAACCAGCTGCGCATACTCGCCCAAAACAGCGTCCGTTTGATCGTGGTCGGCCACCGAATCGTTGAACTGGCGGCGGACTTCGGCCAACCGCGGGTTCAGCGCCAGCGCCTGTTGATAGGCTGCAACTGCTTTGGCGCGCATGCCGATCTTCGCGTAGACAAACCCCAAATGAAGTTGAACTTCGTCGTGAGAAGGGTTCAGGCGCGCCGCTTGTTTCAACGCGACAAGCGCTTCGTCATAGCGACTCGCACCGGCCAACGCTCGGCCAAGTGAAAAATTGGCGATGAAGGAGTCAGGCATCTGCTTGACCGACCGCTTCATGACCTGGACTGCGTTCTCGTGACGACCGGTACGGTTGTAGAGGGCGCCGAGCTGCACGAGCGCTTCCTGATTGTCGGGATCCAGCGCAAGCGCATCGGAGTACTCACCGATAGCGCGGTCGTAGTGCTGCAGCGACATCAAAAGACGGGCAATCAGCAACCGGTGCTCCGGCTCGTCGGGCTCCAGGCGTTTTAGGGTTGAGGCGTGTTCGAGGGCTCGCTCGAGCGATCCGTCGCGGATGTAGAGTTCGGCAAGTCGGGCTCGGAACAGGGATTCGCTGGGGTCCAGGCTCACCGCCCGAAGCATCTGCCGGGTCGCCTCTTTTTCATCGCGTTCGACAACCGCGAACAAAGCGGCCGCGTAGTGGCCGGCCGCGCGGTCGGAATCGGTCAGGTCGATCAAGATCTGGTGTTCGCGCCCCACCGAAGAGGAAGGGCCGTCCGATGCTGGCGCGACGTCGGGAACGGGCGATTGAGCGATTAAACCGGCACAACCACCAGCACCCAAACTTAGCGCAAGGGTGCAGCATCCGAGCAGTCTCCACCTTGCCACCGAGGTCCCCATCACAAGCGTCGGAGCGTAACACGCGCCCTTCGGCAGGAACAATGCGGCTCGCCCGAATCGGTCATCGTTTTTGCCGCCGGTTTTTGCCGCCGGTTTTTGCCGCCGGTTTTTGCCGCCG
>JBLFWR010000217.1:0-4348 GCA_047611725.1 Binatia bacterium
GCGCCGCTGCCGAAGGGGACGTGATCTTTTCAGGTGATTTTCCCGGCTTAGGCGCAACGCTGATCCTTGCTCACGGTGATCGGTACCACACGGTTTACGCCCGTATGGAGACGGTGCGCTTTCCGATTGGTGTGCGTGTTGGACAGGGCAGCCCCCTGGGCCGGATGCCAGACGACGACGGCGATTTGCATTTCGAGATGCGGTTGGCGGGCAAACCTTTCGATCCGCTTCCGTGGTTTGCAGGCGAGGCCGCTGCATTTGCCCGCTAGAAGTGCGGCTGGGTGCTGCAAACGTTTGATAAAACACCGGTTTTTCGAGGCTTGAAGAAAGTGGGGCCGTGCACGACCGTGTTGTTCACTGCCGGGGTTTGATGTACTTCAAGAGGATGCGCTCTCTGCGGATATCCCCCAAGGGGATCGGTATTGGTCTTGCCACGTTCGCGATGGCGCTCACTCTTTCACTCTATGGCTCGCCCCGCGAGGTCTCCTCGGCTGATCGGGAGACCTACGAGAGCCTTGAAAACTTCAACGCCATTATCGCGATCGTGCGCAAGCACTACGTTGATGAGGTAGGGGCGCGTGAACTCATCGATGACGCGATCAAAGGGATGGTTTCATCTCTTGATCCACACTCTGCCTATCTGACGCCCGAGGCGTTCAAGGAATTGAAGATCGAAACGCAGGGTGAGTTCGGCGGGCTCGGTATCGAAATTACCGTACGCGATGAAACCCTGACGATCATCACGCCGATTGATGGCACCCCGGCTTTCGAAGCAGGAGTTTTGCCGGGCGACCAGATCATCAAGATCGACGACGAGTTCACGAAAGACCTGACGCTGGAAGAGGCCGTTGGCAAGATGCGCGGCAAGCCTGGCTCGTCGGTCGTGTTGGGGTTGCACCGCGAGGGCGCTTCGAAGCTGATCGACATCAAGATTCGCCGCGAGGTCATCCACATCACCAGCGTGAAAGGTGAGCGTCTTTTGGACGAAGGGATCGGCTATCTTCGCCTGACGAATTTCCAGGAAGGCTCGGTCGAAGAGTTGGTGGAAGGTTTCGAACGCCTGAGAAAGGAAGCGGGCGGTAGTTTCGACGGTATTGTTCTCGACCTGCGTTACAATCCGGGCGGCCTACTTACGCAGGCCGTAAGTATCTCAAACCTGTTCCTAGACTCCGGCGTAATCGTGAGCACCGATGGGCGCACCGAGACCCAGAAGCACAAGTTTCTGGCCAAGGGCGAGGGGACGTTAGATCCGGTCCCAATGGTAGTTTTGATCAACGGGGGCTCGGCCAGCGCTTCTGAGATCGTCGCCGGTGCTCTCAAAGATCAGGGCCGCGCCGTACTGGTGGGAACGAAGAGCTTTGGCAAAGGGTCGGTACAGACCATCCTCCAGCTCTCCGCGGACTCGGCTCTGCGCCTGACCACCGCGCGCTATTACACGCCTTCGGGAATTTCGATTCACCACTTGGGAATCCAGCCCGACGTAGAGGTGGAGTTACCTGTTGTTGAGTTCGACCCGGACGATCCGAAACCACCGATCCCGCTGCGTCGCGCCGAAGAGTTCGTTCTTGAAGACGACGTGCAGCTGCTGCGCGCGGTCGAACTTCTCCGAGGTTGGAAGGGCGACATCCGAGAAATCGGTGGCGTAGCCGGATTCGGAATCACAGTGAGTGCCGCACTGGTGGCAGAAGCACCTACCGCTGCGGCGGCAGCCAACTGACATCATCGCCGATTCCGGCGTGCTCGACTGGTCACCAGAAACTGAGGAAGAAGCGCCGCTTGCGGTAAGTGAGCTCGTTTCTTACCTGTCCGAGACCCTGTCCACGGCCTTTTCGGCTGTGCTGGTCATGGGCGAAATCACCAACTGGTCGCAACCAAGCAGTGGCCACCGCTACTTCACCCTGACTGACGGCGAGGCTTCCATCGATTGTGCGATGTGGCGAGGCCCGGCCTCGCGCCTAGCGTTCCGGCCTCAGGCCGGCGACGAAGTTGTTTGTCGCGGGGCTGTCAAAATCTACGAGCGGCAAGGGCGCATGCAGTTGTATGTCACTGCAATGAAGCCTATCGGCGCCGGTGCGGCGGGGCGCGCGTTCGAAGAACTCAAAAAGAAGCTCACGGCCGAAGGGCTTTTCGAAGAAGCCAACAAACGACCGCTTCCGTACTTGCCTGATACGATCGGTGTCGTGACATCGCGCAGCGGTGCTGCGCTGCATGACATCCTGCGGACTGTGGCTCTACGGTTCCCCGCTTCTCACGTGGTGCTTGCGCCCGCTACGGTTCAAGGGGCGGACGCGCCGCGATCGATCATCCAAGCTTTGCGTTTAATGGCCGACTACGGTGGCGCAGATGTCGTCATTGTTGGGCGCGGCGGTGGCGCAGCCGAAGATCTTGCGGCGTTCAACGATGAAGCGGTGGTCAGAGCCATCAGCGACTTCCCGGTGCCGGTGATATCCGCAGTGGGGCATGAAGTGGACGTGTCGTTAGCCGATTTGGCTGCCGACCATCGCGCGGCAACGCCAACGGCTGCGGCCGAAGCGGCGGTGCCGGTGCATGCCGAGTTAACAGAAACGCTGGCAGCTGTTCACTCTCGTCTCAATTCTGCGGCCGGGCGCTTGTTGGAACGTTCACGAGAGCGTGTGACCGCTTTGGGCCGAGCGCTGCGAGATCCGGCTCACCATGTGGTGAGAACGCGACAGGGGCTCGATCAAACTTCGGTGCGTCTGGAACGTGCCTTGCTGGCAAGACACCGACTCGCAGCGCGCCAGACGGCAGATCTTCGTACGCGCTTGGTGTCGGCAGCCCGCGTTCGAAGCGAAGATTTGAAGCTTCGGTTGCGCGATTTGGAACGACGAAACGAACTTGGTGTTCGCCGTCGCAGCGAACTTGCCGTGCGCCAGGCCACGCAGTTGGAATCGAAACTTGCCGCTCTCAGTCCGCTGGCAGTCCTGGAGCGCGGCTATTCTCTGGTTCGCAAGGCCGCGGGTGACGTGGTTGTGCGCGACGCGCGCGAGCTGAGCAACGGCGAGGAATTACAGCTGCGCTTTAGGCGCGGAAGTGCTCGGGCAACGGTAGTAGCCACGGAGGAAGAGTCATGAAGCAGGCTCACGAGATTGCGACCCCGGTTGGCGCGCGACGCGTTCTGAAGTTTAGGGACGTTGGCCTGGATGGCCTGGATGCCCTGCTACACGTCGTTTTGGCGGCGGCGTTCTTGATGAGTGTGGGCGCGGTGTTTGCTCCCCCGTTGGCCGAGGCGCAGCTCGCCGAGGGGCACTACGTCGTTCTCGATCCGCCGATTGTGTATCCGGGGGCGGTGGTTCGTTTTAGCGCCAGCGCACCCGACGGCGTTCGTACCGGGCTGGTCCGCGTTGGCGATCGTGAGTTCGGCGGCGAACTCGAAGAAGGTGTTCTTACCATCTACTTCGCGATGGATATGGATACCGTGGCCGGCCCCCACCGGCTTGAGTACGAACTCGGAGATCGTCGCGGCGCGCTGACGGTGACCGTGCGCGCACGCAAATTTGAGACCGAGTATCTGGGGATCGAACCGCACACGTTACCGCTCAGTGAGGATGATCTCGACCGTGCCGAAACGGATCGCGCCCAGTTAGACCGAGTTTTGGTCAACGTCATCGAGGAGCGATTGTGGCGTAGTTCCTTTGTGTTGCCGTTGGATGGTGAACTCGGGGCACCGTTTGGGTTGCGGCGAGTGTTTGATGGACAGCGGCACAGTCCGCACTCCGGCCTGGATATCACGGCTGAGGCGGGCACCTCGGTGCGCGCTACGAACTACGGCAAGGTTGCGGTTGCCGGGGTACAGCTGTTCAGCGGCAAGGTGATCGTTCTGGATCATGGCAGGGGACTTATCTCCGTGTACGCGCATTTGGCTGAGATTTTCGTTCGACCCGGCCAGCACGTCGCTTCGGATGAAGTGATCGGTCAGGTCGGCCAATCGGGTCGAGCGACACAGCCGCACCTGCACTTTGCCATCCGCTTGATGGGCGCACGTGTGGATCCAATCTCACTGCCAGGAATTGAGTTTGGGGCGATGCTTCAGGAAATCGAAAATCGAGACGCTGAACTGCGCCGCTGTGATATTGACGGAGCCTGCGACGAGGCAGGCAACCCGATCATTGACCCCGAAACGCTTGGGCACGGCCACGGCCACGGCGATGGCGGTGCCGATGCTGATGCCGATGCTGATGCCGGCGCCGTCGGTGGCGTACCTCCGGGCGAGGAGCCACGCGAGGAACCGAAGCCCCCGGCCAAACGTTCCGCGTCCCCACGGTTTCATGCCTATGAGTGAGACTCCGGATACGGGGGAGCGTTTGGCCATCGAAGAAGGCGACGACCC
>JBLFWR010000218.1:0-4338 GCA_047611725.1 Binatia bacterium
CCGCTTCTCGACGGGTCGCGTCATTTGAGACCCCACTCTGTTGCTGCAAATATGCCTCGTTTTGCAGGCTCTAAGGCCTGCACGGAAGGCACCCTGAGCACGCGAGTTTCCGCGATTCAGGCATGTCGCCCAGGCGCTCTTAAAGCGAACATGGCGACCACCACTAGCAAACTAGACACGAGACGAGGAGGACGAGGCTTTGCACAAGATAGCAGTCATTGGCGGTGACGGAACCGGCCCTGAGGTTACCGTTGAATCTCTGAAGGTCATCGACGCTGCCGCCAAGAAGTTTGGCTTCACCTACGAGACCACGGATTTCGACTTCGGCGGCGAGCGCTACATGCGTACCGGCGAGGTACTGCCCGACACGGCCGTCTCCGACCTGCAGGGCTTCGACGCCATTCTTCTCGGTGCCATCGGGCATCCAGATGTGAAACCCGGCATTCTTGAGAAAGGCATTCTGCTTCGTCTGCGCTTTGAGTTGGATCTGTACATCAACCTACGCCCCGTAAAGCTTTACCCTGGCGTCGAAACACCGCTTAAGGACAAAGGCCCCGAGCACATCGACTTCGTGGTTGTTCGTGAGAACACCGAAGGCCTCTACGCTGGTGCTGGCGGCAACTTGCGCAAGGGCACTCCCCACGAAGTTGCGGTGCAAGAGTCGATTAACACGCGTATGGGTGTTGAGCGCTGCCTGCGTTACGCCTTCGAGTACACGCGCAAGCGCGATCAAGAGAAAACGCTTACCCTTTGCGGCAAGACCAACGTGCTGACTTACGCGTTCGACATGTGGGAACGGGCTTTCAACGAAGTTGGAACGGCCGACTACAGCGACATCAAACGTGACTACGCGCACGTTGATGCGACCTGCATGTGGATGGTGAAGAACCCTGAGTGGTTCGATGTGATCGTGACCGACAACATGTTCGGCGACATCATTACCGACCTTGGTGCGATGATTCAGGGTGGTATGGGAATCGCGGCGGGCGGCAACATTCATCCCGGCAAGGTTTCGATGTTCGAGCCAATTGGTGGTTCGGCTCCGAAGTATACCGGCCAGGGTGTCATTAACCCTATGGCTGCAATCGCAGCCGGCCAGATGCTACTTGCTGAACTCGGTGAAACGGCAGCGGCGGAGCAAATCGACAAGGCCATCGCCTACGTAGCTTCGGAAAAGCTGAAGTCGATGAACGCCGGGAAGATGGGCTACTCGACGTCCGAAGTTGGCGATCTCGTAGCCGACGCGGTGGCTACGCTGGCCTAGGCGACAAGCCAACGACAAAAAAAAGGGCGACCCGTTTATACGGGTCGCCCTTTTTATTTGGCGCATGCGCGAATCGGGCGCGCTAGTTGTGAAACGGCTCTCGCAGGTGGTCCACAGGCTCACCATCGATCATGTGCTGTTCCACCAAATCGGTTACATCGGCCAGCGTAACACCTGTGTACCAAACACCTTCTGGGTACACGACGATCGCAGCACCTTCGGCCGGACAAGGGCCCAGGCATCCACTGCCGGTAATATAGATGTCAGCCGACAGGCCCCGGCGTTCACGTTCTTCACGAAGGGCGGACAGGATATCTTCAGACTTGTTCGCGCCGCAGCATGGCTTGGGCGACAGCGCCTGACGACGATGTGTGCAGACGAAGAAATGACGTTTGGTGACGTTCAATGAATTTTGCCCCGTTTGAAGACGCAGGCGCGTCTCGTTTGATTTTCAATGACATAGGACGTGGTTGCCACTGTCAACTGTTTCAGTCGCCGCCAGGCAAGTAGTGAACTACTGGCCGAGGGGTGCCCGTAGTGAAGTACTGCTCGTTAGGCACAAGAATCGAGGCGAAAGACGGTGACGTTCTTGGCGCGTACCGTTAACGCGAGAATCCGTGCGGCGATCGGATATTTCCGCAATATCGCCGTCTGGAACTGTTGCCGCCCTTGCTCGTCTTCGACCGATACAGCGAGGAAATCGCACGGCCCCGCGCCGGTATCCAGCTGAAGTCGCCCAGCCGCCACAACATTGCGGACCCAGTTGCGCGAGCCGTCTCGACTTCCAATCCAGGTTTGCCCACCCACGTCGACGTACCAGACCTGTGTGATGAACTCTTTGCCGGAGGTTCGGCCTCGATGTGTAAGCAGAGCTGTTTTCTTGTCGGGTGCGGCCATCAGGTAGTCTCCTTATCGTTATCGAGTTCACCGCTATCGGATCCGAACGCCTCGATGACAGCGTGAAATGCCGGTTTGGCGGCCGCCAGCGCTTCGTCGATATCGGCATCGGTATGGGCGGCCGAAACGAACCAATTATGATGCGGATGACTAAACACGCCGTTGCGAGCCCACGCTGCAGAAAAGGCGCGTGCCCGTCGAAAGCCTCCCGCGTCACCGTCGAAGGTCATGAACGGAATTGCCGGTGGCCCACTGATCGTAACAGCGAGGCCCTCATGCGCTGCCAAAGCGACCAAGCCCTGACAAAGTCGGCGCCCTACCCGCTCCATGTGAGCAATCGCATCGCCGCGTTGAAGCTCGTCGATCGTCGCCAAGGCTGCGGCCATCGGCACAGCTTGTGTGAACGCGGTACCCGTAAAGAAAACCGTTGACGCGGCTTCTCGCAGCGAGTCTCGACCAAGGATGGCCGCCAAGGCGCGGCCATTGGAGAGTGCCTTAGAGTACAAACACAAGTCGGGGGTGACCCCGAAATATTGCCCCGATCCACCCAGGTGTAGACGAAACCCTGCGCGCACGTCGTCAAGAATAAAAACGGAACCGTTGGTGTCGCATAGCTCGCGCAATCCGGACAAGAAGCCCGGCGTTGGCAAAACAGAGTTGGCGTATGCCTCATGGCGGAACGGCGTCACGATCACGCCTGCAATGCGATCGGGGTACTGCTCGAACAAGGCACGGGCCTGTTCGAGTTCGTTCCATTCGAAGTGAACGATCGACGCACGGTCGCCGTCAGGAAACCCACGTTCGCGACCGTTGCACCAACCGTGAACGCCATGGTACGTCCCGCCAACCATCGCGATTAAATCGCGCCCCGTGGCCTCGCGAGCCAGTGCCAAGGACCACGTACAAACGTCCGATCCGTTCTTGGCGAACATTGCCCAGTCGGTTCCCGGCGTCATAGCGACCAACCGTTCGGCGAGTTCAACCATGACAGGCGCGGGCACGTTGCCGATATCGATTTGAGCACGTTGCGCGCTAGCCGCTTCTTCGACCGCAGCGTTGCGGTAACCAACGATCATCGGACCAAAGGAGCACAGCAAATCGATGTAGCGATTGTCGTCTACATCCACCACACGACAACCCTCGGCGTGTTTCAGAAAAATCGGATAGTCACCATCGACGAAAGAGCGTGGGGCTTGGTGTCCGTAGACTCCCCCCGGAATCACGCGCTGTGCCCGTTGGAGAAGCGCCTGACTGTTTCTGTATTTTGTCTCGCTCATGGTTTCGGGTTCAGGGTTGTGGGTTGCCCGTTCGCGGTGGGCATCGATCGGCCAAGCGCTGCTGTCAACACTTCCTCGCCCTGCCAGCCCCGGTGGGGTGTCTGGTCAATTTTCCATGACGGTACGGCACCCTTGAAGCCAAGACGGCCGGCACGATGGATTTCCTCGAGAACCGCGATCGCTCTTGCCGGATGGGCGCGACAGGCAGCAAAGCTGTCAGTGTCGAGGCCAGCATCGGCGGCCGCACTCTCCCTATTCAACGCGCGCCCCATACGGGCATCTAGATAGTTCCACATCCTGCGCTGCTCGCGTGCACAGTCGATCGCGACAGCATCCACGAATTGTGGTGCGAACGCCGGATCGAAGTTATGCGACCACCGCAGCGTTAACCCGTCGGATGCGAGGCGCTTATGCAGTCGAGCCAACAGTGCGTACCCAGGCGTGCACAATGGACAGCCCACGGCGCCGTAGTAGACCAGAGTATTTGCGCGAGTTGTGGCAGTGCGCGGTTCGGGGGCCGTCATCAGACATTGCGGAGCAAAATCGACACGCAGGCGTTCGAAGAGCGCCAGGCGCTCTCGTTCGCGGTTGCGTGCCATCAATCGCTCGGTCCCCTCCGCCCAATTCGCGTCGTTGAGCGCGCCTAGACGGTTCTCTGCCATTTCGTGAATTTCATCGAAGCTCGGTTCCGGAGCGTTGGCTTCGGCTTCTGCAACGACGCTAGCCACGTCGGTTGACTGGCGGCGGGCCTGGAACTCGAGCAACAACTTGTCACCCGCCGCACCGTTCAATGCGGTGCAAACGCTCTCGTTAGCTAGTGCTTGCTTGCGAACCAATGAAGGCCCGGCCCAGGCCAAAGCCCGAGCCGCCGTGACACTGTTATTGGCACACAAAGCCAAC
>JBLFWR010000219.1:0-4294 GCA_047611725.1 Binatia bacterium
GGCAGTGTCGCTTTTTGCGCGTTCCAGGTCCGCTTGCGCGTTGCGCCCCAGGTCGATGAGCAACTCGACGATGACTTCGTCGCGATCGATGGCCCGATCCTGGGCGAAATTAGCGTGGTACACGGCGCGGATGAAGTCGGCGACCCACGACTCGCCCCGGGCAATCGCTGCTAATCGGCTGCCGACAAGACTTCCGCGCGGGAAGGCTGAAGGCCGTTTCCAGGGTATCCCCGCTTCAGCACAGGTTCGCTCCAAGTCCCGCCACATATAGGCGCCCTTGGCGGGATATAGGTTGAACGGCGAGTCCGTCCACCCTTGGGCGGCGAAAATGGGACCGAGCAGAAACGGCCGCCAGGCGACCGTCACGCCCGCTTTAGTTGCTTCTGGCTCAATGCGTGCGGCGGCGGGGTAGCTGTAAGTGCTCGCAAACTCTAGGGAAAATTCGATTTCTCCGGCCATGGAAGTCAGTCTAACGGCGATCCTCTGCATGCTCGAATGAAGGCGGGAAGGGCTTTCTGATTGTGCTTGCTGACTTTCGCCCCGCCGTTTAGCCTGCGTTGGTTCGGGGAAGCCTCCCAACCGACCTACGGGTCGCAGTATCGAAGGAGGGGTTACGATGTCAGAACAAGATGTAGAGTTCTCGGGAGGCGGCACCAATACGCTTGTCGCGATCGCTCTAGTAATGGGCGTGCTCTCGCTGGCGCTCAATTTCTACAACATTCAGCTCGTTAACAACGTATCGGCTACCGTGTCTGTCGATAAGATCACGCAGGCCGCTGCCGCAAAGGGCTGAGCGCGCTTCGTCCGAAAGTTTGCTGCAAGTTTGGCTTAGTTCAGGACGAACAATTCGAAACGGGCCGGTTCTTCACAGAGCTGGCCCGTTTCCGTTTGAACTTGCGAGAGTAGCCACTTTCGTGTTCTATTCCCCTGTGTCTGCCGTTCCAACACCAACGACGAGTTACGCGCCACGGCGCGGGGCGAGGTCGAACCGAACTGGTCGCTTCGAGACCATTGTCGTTGAGGCTGATGAGGAGTCATCGCAGGAGCCGGAAACCGAAGCGCGAGGATCGGGAGGGTCGGAAGGTTTAGGCGGGTGGCCTGATGATTCTTTGTCACCCCCGCGGCCAGTGACTCAGGTTTTGATCGACCACGCCCGTACCATCATTTCACGAAACACTTCCCCGGATATTCTCTTCGATCGGTCTGTGAATCCTTACCGAGGGTGCGAGCACGGCTGTGTCTATTGTTTCGCGCGCCCGACCCACGCGTGGTTGGGGCTGTCACCGGGCCTGGATTTTGAAACCAAGCTATTCGCCAAGGTCGATGCGGCGGAGCTGCTGCGCGCCGAATTGCAAAAGAAGAGCTACCGACCGTCAACGTTGGCGCTCGGTGCGAATACGGATCCGTATCAGCCGATCGAAAAACGGATGCGAATTACGCGCTCGATCCTGGAACTTCTTCAGTCTTGCGACCATCCGACAATGATCACCACGAAGTCTGACCTTGTCCTTCGTGACCTAGACCTGCTGGTACCGATGGCAGCGCGCCGACTGATGGCAGTTTCCATTTCGCTCGCGACACTTGATGTCGATCTGGCACGACGCATGGACCCTCGGGCCCCAATCCCGGCACGGCGGTTGGCTGCTGCGCGTGAACTCGCGGCTGCCGGTATTCCGGTCACCATTCTCACATCTCCGATGATTCCTGGGTTGAACGATCACGAGCTCGAAGATTTGTTGGCCGCGGCCGCTGACGTGGGAGCGCAGTCGGCGGGTTACTCGTTGCTGCGATTGCCACAAGAGCTCGAAGAGCTTTTCGCCGAGTGGACGCAAGAGCACTACCCTTTGCGGCGTGAGAAGATTTTTTCCCACTTGCGATCCGCGCACGAGGGCTCGGCGTACCGCAGCGAGTTTGGCATCCGAATGCGTGGTAGTGGGCCCTACGCCGACCTCATCGAGTCTCGTTTTCGTGCGGGGGTGGCCCGGCATGGCCTGGATCGGCGCGCTCCTGATCTGGACTGCGGGCTGTTTCGTCCGCCCGTCGAATACGACCCACAGATGTCGCTGTTTTAGATCCAGCCGGGGGCTGTCGGTGAGTTTACACTGGGGGCCGTTTCTGTTGGTTTTCGTCACCTTAAGGGCGACAGAGGGCAGTTGTTCCGTCCAGTACGGAGCGCAACCCGGCTTCCCAAGTTTTTGACCTCGTCCTCCACACACCCAAGAGAGCAACCTAAGCGATGTCCGACGATTCTACAGGCGGCCCACAACGACGAGCCGGTACCCATCCTGAACGACCATTGCTGCGGGCAGCGATCGCCGGGCAGTCGGTTACTGCTTTGGTCGAACGATTTGGCACCCCAGTTTACGTGTACGATGCCGCGACTATTGAAGAGCGCATCGTTGACTTCGCTCGTTTTGATGTTGTGCGTTTCGCCCAGAAGGCGTGCTCGAACATCGCGATTCTCGACCTCTGCCGTCGCAATGGGGTTGTCGTAGACGCCGTCAGTGCCGGTGAAATCCACCGCGCACTCGTTGCGGGATACAAGGCGGGAAGCGACCCTGCGGAAATCGTATACACGGCGGATATTTTTGATCGAGCCGCGCTGGAACTCTGTCTAGAGCACGACATTCCAGTGAACTGTGGATCGATCGACATGATCGATCAGTACGGCCGGTTGGCAGCGGGGCGCGAGATTACGTTGCGTCTCAATCCTGGCTTCGGGCACGGCCACAGTAAGAAGACCAACACCGGTGGCGAACAGTCCAAGCATGGCATTTGGCACGAACATCTCACTGATGCGCTAGAGCGAGCGGCTCACCACGAGCTCGTGGTTGCCGGTGTGCACGTTCACATCGGCTCTGGCAGCGACATGGAGCATCTCTCGCAAGTTTGCGACGCGGTCGAGCGCCTAGCACTTGAGGTTGGAGATAGCGTCACGGCGATCAGTGCAGGTGGTGGGGTGCCGATTCCCTACCAAGCCGAAGACGTTTACCCGGACCTTGATGCATATTTCGAGCTGTGGGACGCCACCCGACAACGGCTGGCAGCGAAATTTGGTCACCCGGTGCGCTTAGAAATCGAACCGGGTCGCTACCTTGTTGCCGAGGCTGGGAATCTGATTGCTGAAGTCAGAGCCACCAAGGGGATGGGGAACAACCGTTTCGTCCTAGTCGATGCGGGGTTCAACAATCTTGCGCGGCCTGTCATGTACGGCGCCTACCAGCCAATGGCATTGACTCCGGCTCGTGGGGATGGAGCGGATAGGGATGTTGTTGACGTCATCGTTGGTGGTCCGTTGTGCGAGTCCGGCGACATTTTTACCCAGGGCGAAGGCGGGATGGTGAGAACTCAACCGTTGCCGGAAGCCAAAATCGGCGATTTCCTAATTATCGGATGCGCGGGCGCGTATGGCGCCACGATGGGATCGAACTACAATTCGAAGCCCTTAGCGGCCGAAGTGTTGATAGAAGGTGGACAGGCGCATCTGGTGCGCAGTCGGCAAACACTCGAAGATCTGGTGCGTGGAGAGCGCATCCCTGAACGCGACACCTGATCGTCTTCGGCGAACCAGACGCGTGGCTTCCCCCCCCCGCGTTGGTGCTGGTCTGCGCGTTCCGTAAGGTCGGCGCGATACAATTTAACACCGACCCTCTAAAGCGATTTGCGGGGGCGTTCGAAGCCATCCGTGTTGCAGACTTGCAAGCCGGCCGTTGAGGTTTTGCGCTTAAAAAATTCTGTCTTTGGGTCTTTCGCAGTCCGTTGAAGGTATCTTACGGCCCGCGCCCGCAACCGAGGAGTATACAAAGAAATATGCGCAGTGTTGCGCAACGGTCGTTGACACGATGCCGACTCGGAGCCACCGATTGATGCGTAAGGACGCTGATTAAATGGCTTGGCCAAAATATACGGAAGAACAAATTCGCTACATTCTGATGCTCGGGCAAACGGGCATTCGGCCTGTGGAACTGTGCCAACGCTTCGTCGTCCCCGTTGTTGTCATCAACGTGTGGCAGAGTCAGTACGGTACCGAACTCGGGCGCTTCGATGAAGCCCGGATTCTTCGGCTCGAACGTGAGGTCACTAGTCTACGCAAGGAAATAGCGGACCTTTCTGTCGAGCACCGACCCCCCAACGTCGATTCTTAAGCAGCGCTCGATGCCTGCGGTCCTACGCCTTTTTCAGCGTTGCCTGCCGCCCTACTTGGCGTCGGCCCACGTAGCGCCGATACCAGCCTCGACCAGCCCCACTGTTGGTGCCGCGGGGAAAATGTCGAGCATGCCGTTGATCATTGCGT
>JBLFWR010000220.1:0-4293 GCA_047611725.1 Binatia bacterium
GGTAAGGTGCGGTTGGGTGGAAATCGGTAGGTCGGGCGAATGTTGTCGTCAACCGGGTCGAACAACCATGCTTCAACCGGCAGCCTGGTAAGCGCTCCACCGGGTACACAACCGTCCTGCTCGGCCCAGCGGGCATTCCAAACGCGCACCAAGTCGCCCTTCATCCCCCCCCACCCTTGGGCGCGTTCGATTCGGCCGAGGGCCTCAGGGTCGCGATCGCTGCGATTGGTCAGCTCAGGGATCTGAGCATCGATCCAACCAGGATCTAGTCCCGGGGTTGGCACTAAAGCCTTTGCGACATTTGCCAGCTGTTGGCGGGGCGGCCTGGGAAACCAGGAGACCTTGGGGTGAAGCTTCACAGCGCCCAGCGGTTGGCCGTCAAGCCATCGCAGTGCCGCCTCGGCAACCACCAATGCGACCAGTGAGACCAAGATAAGGACCACGGGGCCGGCGGCGCTGGATCGGCGGCGCGTTGCACGGATGGGTCTGGTCATCCTGTCGCAGATAGCACGGCGTCGAATTTGAGTCGCGCGCGACACGGTGACTGTTGTGCCTTGGCCATCCAGTCCGCTATTCTATCGGTTCGATGATCAGAGACGCATTCGGCCATTTGCGCCCCATTCGTTGGGCCATGATTAATCTGGGCGGTTACCTTACCGCCATCCAACTTAGGGTCCTGAACCGTTTCCGCGTTCATGGCACAGAGAACCTCAAGCGCCTTCCCTCGCGCGGAGTGCTGTTGGTTTCCAACCACATGACTCACTACATGGACTCGATCGTAGTGTTCCATTCGGTAAGCTATCTGCGTCGTCCGTACCTGGTCTGGCCGCGCACGAACCTGTACATCGTGGCCGCCCTGGAAACGATGAAGAGCCGGGGCTGGCTTCCACGTCTGATGGCCTACAACGGAACGATTTGCGTGAAGCGCACGTGGAAAGACGGTGACAAGATGGTCGAGCGAAAGGTCGATCCAACCGACATCGAAAACATCCGCCTCGGGCTCGAAGACGGTTGGGTACTAACCTATCCGCAAGGAACTACCACGCCGGGTGCCGCGGGTCGCATCGGAGTTGCGCAAATCATCAAGCAGTTCCGGCCGGTCGTGATCCCCGTCCGGCTTGAGGGGTTGCGTAGTGCCTTCGACAATACCGGGCTGAAAATTCGCAAGTTGGGCGTAGACTTAAGCGTTCGCTACGGCACCCCGCTGGAACTCGACTATGAACTGCCCGCTCTTGCGATTTTGGAACAAGTCATGGCGGGTATTGGCGAAAGTACTTCCTAAAGCCCGAGCGTATCGTCGAGCCCATGATCGTTAGGCAGGAAGCGTCGGATTCTTCCTTTGTCAGCGACGTTCAGCGCTTGAAATTCCTGACATAGCTCCTGCCAAACTCGCACCTGAAACGTTTTTACAACGCTGCGGAACGGGAACTTCCCGAGTCGCCCGTCGTATAGCGCACGTCCCTGGTTGAATGCCTTTTCGTTGAAGACTGATTCGCCCCGCGCGTGTGCGGTAGCCCACGCCGACGCGTTTTGGCGCATCAATGGAAGGAACCACCGTCCGACCCAACCCAGCAGCGGCGCGATTCCTTCGTCGAGCGTGGCTTCGTCCTCTTGTGCCTCTTCAATAGGCTGCGTGTCAACCGGCTCCGTGGTCGCGATGCCTTTGATCCAGGCCGCAGTGACCGGAGCCTTGTTCTCGATGCGTTGCCAGGCTGCAGGGTCGCTGCGGTTCATGTCGAGCTGCCCGTATAGCGAGGCATCGGCCAACGTGAATCGTTCTCCGAAAAGATTGGGACGGCGCGAAAGGATTGTTTCGGTCGCTGCCAACAGTTCGTCGGTCGCGGTTTCCAGAAGCTCGTGTGTGGGCGGGAAGCCGGCGCGGGTTGGTGGGCGCAGCCGCTTTGGCAAGTCATTCCATTGGTCGGTGTCAGCAGCGACGCTGAACAGGTAGGGCAGACGGCGAACCTGACGAGCCGGAAAGGCACGTGCCAATGCGCGCGCGGCCGGACCGAGCAGAGGTTGCATCTCTCCCGCCAAGCGAAGACCTGCGTTGTTATCCGCGGCGGCACGCACCCAGCGGCCATGGTGAACGAGATAGAGGCCGACCTCGTCACACGCTTCGTCGACTAACCGTACGGCGAGCCGAAGCGCCCGGTCGCGCGCAGGGATCAATCGCTGCCGATCATCATCGCGAATATGGTCATCGCGATCATCTTCATCGCGATCATCGCCATCGCAAACATCGCCACCGCAAACATAGTCATCAAGCCACTGGCCGATTGCCGATGAATCGTAAAGATTGGTGCTGTTCGGCCCGAACAGGAACGGTACTTGGGGATACTCGTCGAGATCGTGTTTCACTGGAGCAGTGAGCGTGTCGTACCCTCGCACCAGGCGTTCACGCCGTAGCGAATAGCGCCATGCTTCAGTTGAGCTTGCACCGGCGGGCATCCAACGAAACGCGATGTGATGGGCGCGTAAACATGCCGCGACTTTTAACCCAAAGGGCGAGAGCTCGGAGCTCCAAAGAATCCACGGTTCACTCAAGTGTAAGCTCGAACCCTTTTCGCACGATGCGGTGGCGAAGCGGACGTTGCAGAAGTGGAACCCACCCGGTGTTGTCCAGCTCTTGATCGGCTCGTGTACGATCGTGGCTGCTCATCGACTGGTAGGCGTCACAGGCGTTCGCGATCATTTTTAAGGTGTATGGCATTGCGACACGGGTTACCGGGGTCCCGCGAAGGTCGGCCGTCACCTCGCCCACCATACGGGGCGGTTGTTGCCACTGGCCCGGGTTGTCGTCGGCCCATTGGTCGATCGCGTCAGCCATCGCGCCAATCAACGGCGAAGCGTCGTGCCCCATGACCCGCAGAACATCGATCAAGGTCGGTGCGAGAGCGTCGTCCGATAATAGTGCGCCCTGTTTCTCGGCACGCGGAAAATTACATCGTTCAATCCAACCGACAACTGGTTCCGCAGTTTCTAGCAAGAGCCTTCGTGGTACGAGGTCGTTGAAGAGGTGTCCGTAGAACGTGCCCATCAGCGCGCAGTCGGCGAAGGTCATGCGGTCCCCTAGCAGGTACTGGTTTGCGCTGAAGTGTGCTGAAAGGGCCGCCAGAAGATCCTCGGTATGTGCTTCGGTGACCGTAGCGGTGTCGTCAGTGGCGCCGACGAATCGCCGTGCCTTGACCATACGGTCAGCCGCAAAATCACCGAGTTCACGATTGCCGATCATTGCCGAGAATCGGGCCCGCGCCGTGGCCTCGCCGAGCCGTGATCCCCATCGATAGTGCATGGCCGGCAGAAGCGAGAATTCGTCGTGGTACAGCTCGATCAAGTGGGCGGTCAGTCGTTGCAGCGGTGTGCGGGGAAACAATGGCGGTTCGGGGTGACGAGCCTCAAGCCTTTCGTAGATGTCGGTGCTGTCCTGCCAGGTCTCGTCGTCGGGGGTAATGACAATCGGCATGAATCCCAAGCCAGTACGTTTTTGGATCTCGCCAAGATCGGCGCGCTCCTCTTCGTACCAGAGCTGCTTGTATCGAAGTGCAGGCCGCACCTTCGCCGAGAACAGCGAGATGTCGAAGGCAAGGAATCGGTACGGTCGCGAAGTCGGGTTCATTGGAATCCTATTGTACGCAAGCGGGCTGCGGCGTAGCTTTTCCGATGGATAGTTATGGCATAATGTCTGCCACGAGACCATTGAGGCGTGGGTCGTCTAAAACTCGCCGAACTAAACCAGAGACATCAAAGACGGAGTCAATCCAGTATGAAAGGTTCATCCCTGTCACTCATCGGAGCCGTCGGCTCGCCCTATTCGCGCAAGCTTCGAGCTGTTCTTCGATACCGCCGCATCCCGCATGTTTGGGTTCATGATGGTTCGCCGGAAGCGGCAGCCCTACCGCGTCATGCGCTCGGTCTCCTCCCCCGCCTCATCGTCACAAACGAAACGGGCGAGCAGGAGGCCAAGGTAGATTCGACACCGCTTATTCGTGAGTTGGAGACTGCGTTCGCGGGGCGCTGTGTGATCCCTCCGGATCCGGCCTTGGCGTTCCTCGACGCGTTGATCGAAGACTTCGCCGACGAATGGCTGACCAAGGCGATGTTTCACTATCGGTGGGCGCATCGCGCCGATATCGACAAGGCTTCGACCATCTTGCCGCGCTGGTTCAACCCGTGTGCCAGTGACGAGGCTCTGAAAGAAGCCAGTGACGCGTTCTCCAACCGACAGATCGAACGACTGTGGGTTGTCGGGTCCAATGATGTTACGGCCAGGCTGATTGAAGACAGCTATCG
>JBLFWR010000221.1:0-4256 GCA_047611725.1 Binatia bacterium
CTCGGCGAGGCCTTTGGCCGCGTCACCGTCGAATCGCTGGCTGCCGGGGTGCCTGTGGTTGGCACCAACAGCGGCGCGACGCCCGAGGTCCTCGGCCCCTTCGCTGTCGACCTCCTTTACCCGAGTGGAGACACCCAAGCGTTGGCCGCGCGCATTCGATCGCTCATTGCGCAGCCGAATCTCTATCTCCGCATCGCGACGCAGGGCTCAAGCTATGCACGCGAGACGTTTGGCGTTGCGCAGTATGTTTCACAGCTTGAACAAACGCTGCTGGCAACGCTCGACCCGCACACCCCCACTCATAAAGTCCGCCCATGACTGTAGAGCCCGCTCCAATCGAGGACATCGAAAGCCTGGTCGAGCGAAACCCCGGCCAGATGGTTTTCGACGAATACTGTACCGTCTGGGATGAAATCGCGCGCAAGCGACCCTGCCGCTTGCTGGTTTTCGGCTGCGGAAACGACTCCGGCCTTTGGCTACGCGCCAACCATGGCGGATACACGATGTTCGTCGAGCACAATCGCGAATGGTCTGACCAGGCCGCGAAGAACCTTGCCGAGCTGCCCTACAGCTGCGACTTCGACATTAAAGTGGTGAACTACTCGACGATGCTGCATCACTGGCGTCGGCTGCTGGAGCGGCCACGCCGATTGCTTCTGCCTTCAATCGAGAACCACTGGGACGTTGTGCTGGTGGATGGCCGACTAGGAATTGGATGGCGCGCACAAGGCAGAATACGGTCTATCTACACCGCGTCGCGGGTGGCCTGCTCAAACGCGACCATCATGGTCGCACGACATGGACCGATAGGTAGAGCAGGTTTACACGGAGCGTTATCTCGGCAGCCGACACGCGCGCTTCACAAGTTATCGGTTTGGCGACGCGACCCACATAACGCGACCCACCGAAACTTCTTGAAGCTGTTGGAACGTCGGTCGCTTAGCGTGTTGTCACGTTCATCTTCGCAAGCATTCGCAGCACCGACGCGTCAACATCTTTGACCGCCAGCTCTTCAACCGAAACCCAGGCCAAAGCGTTCGATTCGGCACTGACAACAAGCGGTTCGTCCGAATCAGCTTCAAACAGGTAGCGAACGTCGTGATGGAAATGCGCGCGTTCGCTTTTGCGCGCCGGAATCTCGTGCACGTCTACATCAAATATCTCGGGAGTTACCGGCACGACCGAACGCAAACCCGATTCTTCTCTTGCCTCGCGCCAGGCCGCAGACAACGTATCGGATTCACCATCGCAGTGGCCACCTAACTGTAGCCACATCCCGAGCTTACGGTGATGGGTTAGCAAAGCCTTGGTTCGCGCCGCATCCACGATCCACGCCGACCCCGTGACATGGCCAACCGACAGCTGTCGCCCGAAACACAACGGGTAGTCAGCAACAAAACGCTCAATACGCCCGCGAGACTGCTCCTCGGCATCATCAAAGCTGCGATGCCTACTAAGCTTTCCAAGTAAATCGCGACGGTGCATGTCAGCGCCAGGCGAACACGGGTTGCTCGAAGTGATCGACCCGCGTTTTGCGACCGCACATCGCAACTTCTCGCAACTGATAGAGCAACGCCGCGGTCGGTGCGTGCACGTTGGTTCCTAACAACGGAATGGAGATCACCGGCCGGTTACTCTCTGGAATTTCGCGCAAAATTGGAACATCAGGATGATCGAGTTCGTCCAGCGGGACGCGATGCACCGAGTCCACTTCACCTGGGTTGGGCCGCAACCGCGCCTCACGTTTACCCCAAACAACGACCGGCGTGATCACGAATCCGGATCGTGTGGGATAGTCGTCGAGAAGGCCAAGGATACGGTCAGGCGAAAGTTGCAGACCAACCTCTTCCTCGAGTTCGCGGAGCGCAGCAACTTCCGCTGTTTCGCCAGGATCCATGCGGCCGCCGGGCAAGGCCCACTGGCGACTGTGACGCCTTAGCTTCGCCGCGCGCCGGGTTAGCAGGAAGCAGGGCCGCTCCTGTTCGTCGTCAACGATAACCAGAGCAACGGCTGCAGCGGTAAGCTCACCGCGACGCCACGCACGGCGCTCGAACGTCGCAAGGTTCACGCGCATACGGTGGCGCAGGTCGTCATCGAACTTGAACGTTTCGGAGGGCACCTGAGGAACCTATCGGCAAGCCGGGCAATGTCTAACGATTTCGGCAGTCGGTGCTTTGTCCGCTAGCTTGCTACCCCGCTACCCCGCGACGATGGCGACGGTGGCAACGGTGTCGCAGGGACAGTTCCTCATCATCAAGCCTGCATTCCTATCTGCCCCCAACAGTCCGCGCAGACTGTTGAAAACTTCCCCGGGCTCCAAAGGTGTCAGCCGTCATCCCACTCCCCGCGCGGCGCTGCGCAATTCAAACACCCCACAAAGGTGCCGGGGACGAGGCGATGCTCGGAAAACGATTCCGCAGCGCAAAGCGCGAGGACCAAGCGAGCCCAGTATCGCGTCGTCCCCGGCGCCCCAGCAAAACCCGGCGAACAAAATCACGCGAAGCCTCGCTGCGGCCAGAAACAACTGCTAGTTTTCGAAAGCTGTCCGAACGAGCCCAAGCGGGCTGCGGGACACCAACTCTGGAGAAGTTCTCATGCGTCTATCATCCACCTTTCTCGCCGCCCTCGGGCTCGCTCTCCTGTTAGTTCCCGCTCCTACGCGCGCGAACGCCACGGTCCCAGGTTGCGAGTTCGACGCTTCCGCCCTCGCCACGTGGCGGGCCGAGATTGCTTCCAGCCCCGACGTCGACACCGCTCGTGCCCGCGTGCTGGCCGACACACAACTCGCCCGTACCGCCTTAACCGGTGCCAGCCGCGTCGCCTTTTGGAGCGACGACTTAAACTCCGCAGCCCAACGCTTGGACGCCTTCGAGCAGGCCGTCGCGTCGGCCTCCACTTCTAAAGAGGTTGCTAGTTCCATCGACGAGTTCGCAGGAGCCGAAGCTCCGCTCATGCTAGCCGGTGCTTCCGGCGCAGCGGTCGACGTAAACTCACCGGATTGCCATTACACAGGCGGCGAGATCGTCGCCATTGTGATCGGCCTCATCCTGGGCATCATTCCCGGGATCCTACTTCTCTTCCTGCTCTGCTAGCGGGCAGACAACTGGGCAGGCAAGTGTCGAAGCCAGACTCTCTGCCAAAAGCAGAAACGCCCCGACACCGTTAGGTGCCGAGGCGTTCGACCAAATTCTTTTGCGAGCCTACTCCACGCCGAACCGTAGTAGCTCTACCGGCAGATCGTCGTTGCGAACCGTGCAGGTCCACCGGGGCACATGAACACGCAGCCGCCGGTCGGGTCTCCTGTCCTTGCAGCGGTGCTGGGCCGGCTGCGAAAGGGCTGACTGTTACGCTGGAGTGAAGTGGTCATCAGAAATCTCCTTGTCGGTGCCCACACGAGCACGAGGCTGCGCATGACACCTCGACTCAGGCGATGTCAATCTGAACCCCTCGGGCTTGGAGACTGCCGAGTACTGTCTCGGACGATTCGGGAGACGGCGAACAGTTTTCTAAATTCGAATTGCGCGCCCGCAAGAACCCCACGATTCGCTTCCGATTGCGTCTCGCAGAGAACAATCGCTGGTCATCAAGGCTGCGTTTCCATCGCCCCCAACAGTCCGCGCAGACTGTTGAAAACTTACCCCCTAGATGTCAGCCCAGCCCCCGGCGCCCCATCACGGCCGTTCAATTACTTCCCCGAAGAAGCCGACAACACCGCCGCAGCCTCCGAAAGAACCTTGCGATGCGCTCGATGCAAGTCAGGGCTCACCGCATGTCCAAGCCCTGGGTAGCGGTTTAGCTCGACGTCGTAGCCCGCGTCGCGCAACCGTGTGACGGTTTGCTCCGCAAGTCCGACTTGAATGCGCTCGTCAGCCTCTCCGTGAAACGCAACGATGCGCGGCGCCGAGGGCCCGGCCTTCGTTTCAAGTCCGGCTGGAAGAAACCCTGCAATCGGCGCAGCCAAAGTGAACAAGTCACCGTCGCGCGCGGCGAGTGCGAACGACAAAATCCCGCCCTGGGAAAACCCAGTAACAATCACGCGCCCATCCGTCGGACGTTCAAGCGCGACTCGGCGAATCAAGGTCATCAAACGATCGGTCATCGCAGCGATGCTGGCGTCCAGCTCTTCGCCGCTAGCCGTTCTCATCTCATACCAGGATCCGCCCGAACCCATCTCCATCGGAGCGCGCGGCGCAATCACGCGCGCAGGCACCTGGAATCCATCGAACAGATGCAGGAAGGACTCCGGCCGGTCACCG
>JBLFWR010000222.1:0-4180 GCA_047611725.1 Binatia bacterium
CGAATGGCTTGGTCATCTAGCCCGACTAGTTCGTCAGCGAACTCGATAGGACTTTCCAACCCTTCTGGGTGCGGGTAATCCGATCCGGCTAACACATGCCCGACACCGATTAGTTTCGTCAGGTCTATGCAGTCGTCTTCAAAGAAGGGCGCTATCCAAACGTTTTGTTGAAACGTTTCGCTTGGCATGAGCGATGGCGCGCCGAAGCGCCACATGTCTTTACTCATCAACTTCGAGATCTGGTCAAGCTTGCGCAACAGCGGCCGTACCCAGTACGAGCCGTACTCGATGCTCAAAATTTTCAGATTGGGAAAGCGGCCAAACAAATTGTCTGACACCAATGCCGTAAGGGTGTCGGCAATCGGCCGGTCGGTGAACGACAATGCGTATTCCATCATTGAGTGGCGGTGCGAGGGCGGGCTCGCACGCAGCCCCCAGGGCACGTTGTACATCGCGCCAATCGGCGTGCTGCCTATATGGTAGACGAGGTTGAGGCCGGTCTCCTGGATGCGTGCCCAGAACGGATCGAAATACGGATCGGCGGGGGAGCGGCCGTCGATTGGGCCAGCGGTTAGAATGACGAACTTCGCTCCGCAAAGAATGAGGCGATCGATTTCTACGAGAGCTTGGTCGAGGTCGGCCAAAGAGATCAGCGGTGCACCGAAGATTCTGCCGTCTGCTCCATAGCCCCAGTCTTCTTCCAACCAGCGGTTGAACGCGCGCAGGCTTGCGTAGAGCAGTTCTGGGTTTTTGTGCAGTTGTGGCTCAACGCCAACACCAGCCGTGGGTAGCATCAAGCAGGCTTCGACACCTTGCTCGTTCATTTTTTCAAGGCGAGCAGAGCGCTCGACGAACTCTGGAACCTGGCGGGCATCAATCGGCTCGACGTTCGGGTTGAAGCCGATCTCACTCCCCCCTTTGAGAAAGGCCTTCATGATTCCCGGCGGTCCGACGTGGTCGCCGACAGCAACACTAAAGAAGTTGCAACGGTCTTCGCCGACATACATGCGAGCGGGCCCGGTCTCACGACGGTCGATCCAAACCGTTCGCTTCCGAAAACGCTCTTCGATGTGACGTGTGAAACAGTCGTCGGGCTCGTAGTAATGGTTGTCGGCGTCGTAGATGCGGTAGTCGAGGTAGTGGAGAGTCATCAGGGGTGTGCTCCGAGAGTGGCTTGGCAATGGCCGTGGCTAGCGAGTCCAGTTTTGCACTGTTCTTCTGAATACGTGTCCGATTAGCGTCGCGGCCTCAAGTGATTGCGATTATGAGTACTCGTTCTTTGAGCACTCCATTTCTGTGCCTCGGTGGAATTGTCGCCTCGATCCGATAGGGCACGTCGTGTGCCTACCCAAACACCGCCTAACACCTCGGCCGGAGATGTCCGTCCGTTTGGATTGATGAGACGCTGTCGAGTTTGGTTCGCCAGCGTGCTCTTGGGAGTCATTCTGCCGTTTTCGTTCGGCTGTAGCGTGTTGCCACCGTTGCTTGGCGACCCCCCGAAAGTATCGGTACCCGTCCCCGATTTACTGGCGGGGGCTTGCCCGGCGTCGCGCGAAGCCGCGATCACTAAGGCGGGCCAAGTCGCCGAACAGTGGCCGTTGCGCCGTAAGGACAACGTGTCTGCTTATGCTCTTGCCTTGGCCAAGATCATCGCTGCGGCCAACCCGGAGGCCGCGAGCATGGATTGGAAAATTGGAATTGTGCGCGATGGCACGCCCAATGTTTTCTCGATCGGGGGCAGCCAGATGTATTTGTCCGAGGGGATGATCCTGGCGGCGCAAAGTGAAGATGAATTGGCGGCGGTGATTGCGCATGAAATGGGGCATGAGATTGCCGGTCATTTTTGCGCTCCACTTCCAAGGCCTGCCGCGGGTGTCGAGACACGTGCGGTTGCTGACTTCGTTCAGGTTATTGACGGCGACTATGAACGTAGCGCCGATCAGGTTGCCATTGGTTTGTTGAACAACGCGGGCTTTGATCCGCAAGCGCTGCTTGGTTTGACGTTGCGCCTTTCACGCAGCCATGCGGATCCGACAGCCCGGAGAGTACTAGGGGCACGTGTAGATTCGTTGCGGGCAGCGCTATCGTCGGTTGCACGCAAAACTGTACGGCGTCGCGAGAATCGTGATCGACTCGAACATGTGAAGAGAGAGATCTTTGCTAGCTATTCGCCGCAATGACCGCATGAAGTTCTAGCCGCTACTGGACAAGGCTCCGCCGTAAATGCAGCATGCCGCATGCTCAAACTTCACGGCTTCGCCTTCGCCCCGAACCCCCGCAAGCTCGTTACCTACATGAACGAGAAGGGAATCCCCTACGAATACATTCATGTGGATCTCCCGGGTGGCGCGCTTCGTACGCCGGAGTTCCGGGCGATTAATCACATGGAAAGTCTGCCGGTTTTGGAACTCGAAGACGGACGCTATCTCGCCGAGTCCTTGGCGATCATTGAGTATCTTGAGGAAACGCATCCCGATCCGCCGATGATCGGTCGCAGTCCCCTGGAGCGTTACCACGTGCGCGCGATGGAGCGCCTGTGTGAGATGAGTATTCTTACACGAGTGGGACGTGTGTTCCGCAACAGTCACCCGATGTTCGCGGGACCCGGGCAAGTGCCCGCGCTTGCCGATCAGGCTCGCAGCGAACTTCCAGGCGTTTTAGCTAAGGTCGATGCAATGGTCGGCAACAACGAGTTTGTTGCGGGGGACTTTCCGTCGATTGCCGATTGTACGCTATTCGCGACGTTCGAGTTGGCGAACATCGGTGAGGTAGAGATCGATGCGGGAGCGACCAATCTTCTCCGTTGGTGGGAGTCGTTTAGAACGCGTCCTTCCGCGCAATCTCCGTCATAAATCATTAGGCGCGCTTAGCGCGTGTCCGTGATGTTTTGGCGCTACTGGGTTTGTCGATCACGAACATGCGTTGCGCAAGGTTGGAGATCGTTTCGACGTACTTCTTCTGCGACATGCCGCATTCGATCGTTAGCTGTTCCCAATTGCGCACCGACATCAACGTCCACAGAATGTCGGTGGCGGCCTTCTTTGTGCATTCGGGGCGCAGGGTGCCATCTTTGTGAAGCGCATTGATCGCCGCTTCGCAGCCATGCCGCACCGCCTGCATGCGCAGATCCCAGGCCGTCGCTGCCGCCTCATCAGTGTCTTTCATCGCCAGTAGTGCTTTGGCGACTCCATAGATTTCCGGCACGTAGGCACCCCAGCCCGTTATGTAGGCGTTGAGGCGCTCGACTCCTGTGCCAGCGGTACGACTGGGCACGAGCATGGCCTCGCTCCCCTTGATCTCGTCTAGGTACAGGGTCGTGGCGATGAGTAGCTCGGCTCTGGTCGGGAAATGCAGATACAGGGCTTGTCTGGATATGCCTGCCTTTTTGGCGATGTCCGCCATGCGAACGGGCTTGCCCAGGTCTGCCTCCAGCAACTCCCAGGTGGCATTCAGAATGCGGTTTTGCGTTGAAATGATTTCGCTTGACATGATGTAAACTGACGCGTACTTGTCATTGTGTCAAGTGACACCGTGTCAAGCGGCCCAAAAGGAGAACGAAAATGGAATTGAATTGGTTCTTGATTGTTTGTGGAATGGCAGTGTTGGCCTGCGCAGTTGTGGGCGGGGTGTTCCTGACTTTTTCCGACTTCGTGATGCGATCGTTGGGTGCGGCGAATCCGGCTGGCGGCATCGAATCGATGCAGATCATCAATAGGAAGGTCTACGGTTCGCTCTTTCTAGCGATTCTTTGGGCCATACTGGTGGCTGTCCCGCTTCTGGCTGGCTACGCCTTTATCCATGCCGAAGCAGAAGCATCGACTTGGATCGCCGCGGGCGGGGTCATTTATGTTTTGGGCGTCTTCCTTGTCACCGTCGTCTTCAACGTCCCAATGAACCAACGCCTCGATGCGATGGATCACTCCTCGGTCAGCACGCAACAGTACTGGCACGCGACGTACCTGCCTTCCTGGATCTTCTGGAACCATGTTCGCGCCCTAGCGTCGGTCGGGGCCGCTGGCTGCTACCTCGTCGCCTGCGTATCATTGGTCCGGCGTGGGCTTGGCGCCAGCTAGTGCGCTGGAAATCGCTGCGGGCTCGCGCGATAAGGGCCGGTCTTAAACCCTGCTCAGGAGCTGAACCGTGACGACCATCGTTAAGAAAACCGGCCACTTTCTCGAAG
>JBLFWR010000223.1:0-4113 GCA_047611725.1 Binatia bacterium
CCGCGACCAAGAAGGCCTCGAACCGTGCCTGGGGTGGACGCTTCAAGGTTGGTCCGGATCGGGAAACACAGGCGTTCACGGCCTCTATTGGCTTTGATGTCCGGCTGGCACCGTACGACGTACGCGGCGGCTGCGCCCACGCCCGCATGCTCGCGAAATGCGGCATCATCAAAGAGAAAGAGGCAGCCACCATCGTGCGCGGTCTAAAGAAGATTGAGCGCGAGCTTGCCGCCGGAACCTTCGTACCCGACATCGCCGACGAAGATATTCACATGGCGATCGAGCGACGGCTGATCGAAACCATCGGCCCAACCGGCGCCAAAGTTCACGCCGCCAGAAGTCGCAACGATCAGGTGATCACAGACGTACGCCTGTTCACCAAAGACGCGATTGAATCGGTTCGCGCGCAAATTCGCGCGCTACAGTCAGCGCTGATCGAAGTTTCACTGGCCCACCCGAACGCGGTGTTGCCCGGCTATACCCACCTCCAACGGGCGCAGCCTGTATTGCTTGCCCACCACCTGCTCGCCTACCACGACATGCTCGTGCGTGACGACGAACGCATGCAGGGAGCCCTGGTACGCACCGACATTCTCCCGCTCGGCGCCGGTGCGATGGCCGGCACCACACTACCAATCGACCGCGAAATGGTGGCGCAGGATCTTGGCTTCTCCAAGGTTGCTGAGAACAGCATGGACGCGGTGGCTGATCGCGATTTCATTCTCGAGTTCTTGTCGGCCGCAGCCATCGTGTTCTCACACATTTCGCGCCTGGCCGGCGAAATCACCATGTGGGCAAGCGCCGAGTTCGGCTTCGTTCGCCTTCACGACGCCTATTCGACCGGCAGTTCGATGATGCCGCAGAAGAAGAATCCCGACATCGCCGAGCTGGTGCGCGGTAAGACCGGCCGCGTAATCGGGAACCTCGTCGCACTGCTCACCACGATCAAGGGTTTGCCGCTGGCCTACAATAGCGACCTTCAAGAAGACAAGGAGTCGCTGTTCGACACGGCCGACACGGCCGTCGCATCGCTTCGAACACTGGCAGCGATGGTACGTCACCTCACCTTTGATGAAGAAACCATGCGGCGCGCCGCCTCTGACTCCTTGCTGCTGGCCACCGATCTGGCCGAGTTCCTTGTGGCTGAAGGTGTGGCGTTTCGCGATGCCCATGAAGCAGTCGGGTCGTTGGTTCGGTTGGCCGTGGACACCGATCGAGGCTTGGACGAACTCATGAGTGGCGAGTTGCTCGCCGCACACGCGGTATTCGACCCCGACAAAGTTGCTACCATTCTCGATCTCGACCGTTCTATCGCGCGGCGGACGTCGATCGGAGGAACATCGGGAACGCTAGTGCGACGCCGGCTGCGCAAACTCTCGCAGACCTACGGGCTGGAGATTCCTCACTCATGAGAACATCGACACCGCGTGCGATTTGCTTGACCGTATTCTTGGCCGCATCCTTGAGCGTGTTCACGTTGGGAAGCGGCGGCTGCGGGTTCAAAACGGCGCCGCAACCTCCCGAGCTCACGGCGCCCATCGTTCCCGGCGAGATTTCTCTGTCCAGTGCCGAAACCGGCGTGCGCGTCGTGTGGAATCGCGCCAAGACCAACGCGGCGGGCGACGAGCTATTCGATCTTGCAGGTTTCGCCGTTGAACGAGCCGCCGAAAACTCAAACCAGTGGTTTACGGTTGCGCGCATTCCGGTAACCGACAACGCCCGCTTTCGACGAACCGAAAAGTTCAGCTGGGTTGATCCAAGCGCGGGCGACCAGACCTGGGACTACCGCGTGCGAGCGTTCTCAACCGATGGCCAGAGCGGGCCACCAACCCCGACGGCCACCTGGCCGGTGATCGCGGTCGACTAACGCTGTGGCACGATGAGCGCTGACACCGCCGTGCCCTCTGGAAAGCCATCCGGCACGGCATCTGGCAAACTCGCTGGGACGCCGCCCGACACGCCGGATGCGCGCCCACACGGGCCGTGGGTCGACCTGCACGCCCACCCCGGCCAGTGCTATTTCGGTGCAACCCATGTTTTTGAAGCCGCGGCCGCCGTGCGCGCGGCTGGGTTGGCGGCAAGCTCGTTCTCGACCGTCGGCGATTTGGGTGTACTCGGCTTCGAAAGCGACCGCATCGTACAAACCCGAGAGTTCGAACCCGGCGAGGCCGAGCTCGGACACGACAAACAACTTGATGTGCTCGACGCGCTGGCGGCAAGCGACAAGGTAGTCGTGATCGAACATGCCGACGACATTTTGAATGCCCACAACGCGGGCCTCACCGGTGCGCTGTTGACCGCGGAGGGAGCTGATTTTGTAGGGACTGACCTCGATCGGCTCGAGAAGGCCTATCGTCGCGGCGTACGTTCGATCACCCTGGTTCACTACGCGCAGAACCTTGCGGGCGATATTCAAACCTCGCCATCGCGCCACGGTGGATTGTCCAGCTTCGGCGTCGAAATGGTCCACGAGATGAATCGCTTGGGGATTCTCATCGACATGGCCCACGCCAGTTTCCAAACCACACTAGATGCCATCCGCGCTTCAACAGCTCCGGTGGTGATCAGTCACAGCCATCTCGCCTCGCCGGGAGCGAACCACCCAAGACTGCTTTCGGCCGATCATGCACGCGTGGTTGCCGAAACCGGCGGCTTGGTTGGTGCGTGGCCGTCGGGTGTGGTCAACGAAACCCTTGACGATTTTGCTGACGAGATTTGTCGGCTGATCGACCTCGTGTCAGTGCGCAATGTCGCCATCGGCACCGACCTTGACGCGAACTACAAACCGGTACTGACCCATCACGGCCAGTACATGGACGTCGATCGCCTACTGGCGGTGCGCGGTCTCGACACCGCTGAACGTGATGCGGTACTCGGCGGCAATGTCGTCGAACTGATGCGCAAGGTTTTGTAACAAACGCGACTATGAACACCTCTGATCGCAACCCGCCGACCACAACCTGCCAACAGGACACGAACCGATGCGCGTAGCTGTCGCCTTTCCAGGCCAAGGCTCTCAGAAAAAAGGCATGGGGCAAGACTTCGCCGCGCAGTTTCAAGAGGCGCGCGAAACCTTCGACGAGGCCTCGCAGGCCCTGGGATTCAACCTGCGCGACCTTTGCTTTGAAGACGACCCACGCTTGGCTTTAACCGAGTACCAGCAGCCTGCCATCCTCTGTGTCGAGGTAGCGATGTGGCGGAGCCTTGCCGCCCGGTTCGGATTGGAGCCGGTTGTTCTGGCTGGCCACAGTCTAGGCGAATACGCGGCGCTGGTGGTTGCCGGCGCGGTCGCTTTCGATAAGGCTCTTGCGCTTGTCCGCGAACGCGGACGTCTCATGCAGGAAACCGTGCCTACCGGGGAAGGAGCGATGCTTGCCATCATCGCAAAACCCGTGAACCGCGATGTAGTGCTGCAGATTGCCGCATCTACAGGCGTAGACCTCGCCAACGACAACGCGCCCGATCAAGTCGTCATTTCGGGGGCCAAGGAGCAGATCGACGCAGCCGTTCGACTGCTCAAGGCGAACGAAGATTTCGGACGATTCAAAGCAATCCCCTTGCGTGTCTCGGCTCCGTTTCACTCGCGCATGATGCAGCCCGCCGCCGACAAGTTTCGGACGCTGCTCGATCGCAGCGCCAACGATGCATCCAAGGCAACGATCGTGGCCAGCAACGCGACCGGGCGAATGCATGAGGGGTCGTCGCAAGCTCTGGTAGACGCGATGGCCGGGCAAATTGCCGGCACCGTTCTGTGGCGCGACAACATGGAGATACTGCGTGCGTCGTCACTTCCGGTTTTCGAAATCGGCCCCGGGCGACCGTTGCGCGGATTCTTCGCCGCCGCCGGGATTTCGAGCTCGTCGATCAGCACGGTCGAACAAGCCCACACGATTCTTGGCGACCGCCTCGGGTCAGGTTCCACCACCTAGCCACAACGCACATAGCAAGTTCAGCGCGGTCATCAGCGCATCGACCACGAAGATAAAAAGCATCGGTCCGTGGAGCACATCCCAATAAGATTCGCCGATGCGACCGCCTCTTCGAGCCACCGGGACGTTGATCGCAAACTGGGACGCATGCGCGACCGCAAACGCGACGAGCAAGACGATTCGT
>JBLFWR010000224.1:0-4105 GCA_047611725.1 Binatia bacterium
CTACGCCTTTTTCAGCGTTGCCTGCCGCCCTACTTGGCGTCGGCCCACGTAGCGCCGATACCAGCCTCGACCAGCCCCACTGTTGGTGCCGCGGGGAAAATGTCGAGCATGCCGTTGATCATTGCGTCTTCGACTTCGGCCGCGATCTCGGCTGCGCTTTCATCGTCTACTTCCAGAACCAGTTCATCGTGGACGACGTTGACCAACATTGCGCGCCCGTGCTCAAGTAGCGGTCGTAGCCGACCCAGTGCGGCCATCAAAATCTCTGCGGCGCCGCCCTGCACGGGAGTATTGAGAGCTTCGGTATAGTGTACCTCGCGCCCCCCGCGACGCAGGTTGATCGGGCGTCCTCCTGGGGTTGTGACCGTGCCAGTACGTTCGGCATCACGCCCGACCTTCCGTTGCCAGGCGGCCAGTTCGGGCCACGTGTCGAAGAAAGCCTGGCGTGCGATGGTGGCTTGCGCTTCGGTCATGGCCACGCCGTAACTACTGCGTGCATAGGCCGCCAGACCGCGCGCTCCTTGTCCGAACAGCAGTCCGAAATTCACGGCCTTTGCGAGTTGTCGAGCCTCTGCGTCGATTTCGGCGATCGGCAGGCCTGTAATCGCTGCAGCTGTTGCGCGATGAAGATCTTCCCCGCGCTCGTAGGCCTGCAGCATGAGTCGATCGCCGGACAGAAGAGCGGCAACACGAAGCTCAATCTGGCTGTAGTCGGCAACGACCAGTGAGCGCCCCTGCGGGGCATGAAACAGCGCACGGAACGCGTGTTCACGGGGAGGGTTCTGAAGGTTGGGGCGCATCGACGCCATACGCCCGCTCGGTGTTGCTCCCACTCTATAGTTGGCGTGGATGCGTCGCGTTTCGGGATTAACCCACTCCGCGAATCCTGGTCCGAAGCTCGACAGTCTTACCGAAGCTTCACGGTGAGCCAGTAGCGGCGCAACGAGTGGATGATCCGGATAGCGTGCCAGAGTTCCAGCAGCAGTACGCAGGCGTCCTGTCTTTGTTTTGGGCCATGCCGCAAGCGTTTCGCTGTCCAGGTTCCTCGACAGCCAGTCAGCCAGTTGTGTGGAACTTCCGAAGTCGATGCGGTCGCCAAGCAACAGGCGCAGCTCGTCTTCTGCAGTGCCCAGCGCGTGCCGCCAACGCTCGACGAGTTGCTCGTGCCCTTCGAGATCGAAAGCGATGCCGCCCAGCTCCATGTGGGCAATTGTCGGCAAGGCGTCGCGCATGAGCCGGTACGTTCGTTGTGCCGGTGATGATCGTAGTTCGTCGGCCATTGCTGTGGCCAAACGCTGCACACAAACGGCGTCCAAGGCTGCATAGGCAAGTTGACCGTCGCTTAGCTTGACCGCGCTCCAGTCTGATTGTTGAAGTTCTTTGGAAATCGTCCATTGCAGCCGTTGTTTGGCAAGGTTGGCGAGGCTGACCAGGCCGCCGTTGAGCGCGTTCTCGGCAAGCAGTGTGCACCCGAGTCGTTGCGGTCTAAGTCCTGCTGCGAGCAGATGAACGGTCTCGAAGGCTGCATTGTGGGCCACCATGGTTAGCTCCATGGCGGGGGCGAGGATGCTTGGCGGGACGGCATCAAAATCGAAAACCCAACAGGTCGATGCCCCGCCATAGAACTGGGCGAGGCGAATGCGCGAGCGAAGCGGATCTAGGCCCGCGCGGGGGTCGCTGCGGTAGCGGGGCGTGGCTGCCGTTTCCAAGTCCAGGCCGATCGGTCCGTCAGCCTCAGCGAGGTCGCGAAAAGCGAGTTCCGCGTCGCCGGTGTTACGAACAAGGACAACTCGAACTCCTTCAGACGCCAATAGCGCCGCTGCCGATTCATGGGCGCGTTGATGTTCGTTCAAGCCGAACGACAACTGCGCGTCGTCGAAGTTAGAAGGGCTCAAACAAGTACGGCGAGTTGCCGTGATTGGACCAGCAAACGTCCATCGGCACTCCAGATCGTGCCGTCTTCTTCAACGAATCCGTTGCGGGCAACTCGACTCTGAAATTGCACGAGTAGGAAATCATCGGGCCCGACATCAGCGGCGGGTAGGGTTTCGCGAAAATGTACGGTCAGGTCGATGGTTGGTACCGCTATAGCCGGGCCGTTGGCGTCCAGTAGTGGAAACACCGCAGGAGGCCAGGCATCGGCCAGTGCAGCAGCCACGCAGGCATCGACTGCCTGCGGTTCTTCCAACCGGATCCATCCGCCGGTCACTCCGTCGCTGGATTTGGAAAATGGCTGTCCGCCGATGCACGGCCTAAATTCATAGCGGCCGTGCATTGGAATGGCAGGACTTGGGCTCTGCGTCGAAACGGAAAATTTTTCTGCCGCAGGCACCTCTGGCATTGAAACGTGTTCGAAGCTGATCGATTCTTCGCGCGCGCTTGAAAAGGCTCCGAGTGCAACGGCGATCGTGCGGTCGTCTTGCTCCATGCGCGCACTAACGGAGCTGAGTCGGCCCCCTTTGCGCTCGACCTTGGTGAAAATCTGAACCTGTCCCTCAACGGGCGGAGCCGTGAAATGGACGGTGAGGCTTCGGGCCGCGCGAGTTCGGTCGGCGATTGTGCCCTGCATGGCACGAAGGATGATCGCGCCGATGTATCCTCCATTGGGACCAGCGATGATCCACCATCCCTTGTCGATACGAGCACGCCAAGTGGTGTCGTCGATACGTTCGACGGCCGTGTCACGGTTGAAGCGAGTGTCCATGGTGCGAATTGAAGACGGTCCGAACAACCGGGGCAAGGCGCGGCCTGCAAGCGCCAAAGGTTTTCGCTAGGTCTTGTTGAGATGTTGTTGGCTCACGATCGCTGGGGGAGTGGCAGGCCGGTCGTGCTTCTCCATGGGATGTTCGGCTCCGCCGCCAATTGGAAGACGGTCGCACGAGAGTTGGCGTCCAATTGGGACGTGTTGGCTCTGGATTTGCGTGGTCACGGCCGTTCGGCCGCCGCCGGATTCACGTCCGTCCCGAACATGGCAGCCGATGTGGCGGAAACGCTTGCCGCATTGTTAGTGTCTGCACCCGTGATCGTTGGGCACTCGCTTGGTGGCAAGGTGGCGATGGAGTTCGTTCTGCGCGAACACGCTCAAGCTGCCGGATTGGTGATTGTTGACATCGCCGCCCGAGCCTATCCCCCCGGCAACCAAGATGTGGTCGAGGCTATGCTGGAGCTGGAGCCAGCGAATTATTCGCGCCGAAACGAAGTGGTCGCCGCGCTTGTCGCAAAATTGGGGAACGAAACCTTGGCGCACTTTCTTGCCACGAACGTAGAGCGGCGTGACGGTGGCTTGGTTTGGCGTCTGGATCTTGATGGGCTGCGCACGGCATTACCAGCACTATCGGGGCATGAGTCTTTTGGCCGTTACGACGGCCCGGCCCTGGTGTTGCGCTCAGAGAACTCGGACTACGTTCGCGACGCCGACGTCGAAACGCTGGCCGAGCTGTTCCCCCAATTGGAGGTCGCCACCGTGGCTGGCGCTGGTCACTGGGTCCATTGGGAGAAGCGCCAGGTCTTTCTCGAATTGCTGGCCGGGTTCCTCAACAGCCTCGATTCAGGTCGTCCGGACGTGTGACTGGGGGCAGTTTCCGGGCAGTGGGCCGGGCAGTGGGCGGGGTAGTGGGCGGGGTAGTGGGCGGGAGTAACTCCACGCGTTGCAAGGAAGACGAGCAGGCCTTAAGTCTCTTTCGATGATTCAAATAAGTCTCTACACGATCGCCGGGTGCGGGTTTTGCGTTCGGGCACGAATGCTCTTGCAGTCCAAGAACACGGAATTCGAAGAGGTCGACCTGTCACAAGACTTTGAGGCTCGGCGAGGCCTTCATGGCCGAACCGGCCACCGGACCTTCCCCCAGATCTTCATCGGTGAAGACTTTGTCGGGGGCTGTGACGAACTTTTCGCCCTGGATCGAACCGGGCGTCTGGACGCATTGTTGGCCTGACCCCAGTTCATCTAAGCAGCTATACACGTCAGGTTTCCGCAGCTAGTGTTGTCGGCTGGTAGCCGATGAATCAGCTCTGGCCACCCAAATCCCGATTTCCCGTTGCCAACACGGGGGATGAACGAGGCATTCATGAAAGTCGATCGAATTTCTCGACGCGAGTCGTCATT
>JBLFWR010000225.1:0-4082 GCA_047611725.1 Binatia bacterium
GCTGCCGTCTTGGAAGGAGCCGTAGAACGCGTGCGCCCCAAACTAATGACGGTTGCGACCACGCTGATCGGCCTATTACCGATCATGTGGAGTACCGGAACCGGTGCCGAAGCCATGAAGCGAATCGCCGCCCCCATGGTCGGTGGCCTAATCAGCTCAACAATCCTAACCCTCGTCCTAATCCCCGTAATCTACGAAATCATCCACGAACGTAAATCGGGGACGGGTACCGATTAAAAAAGAATCGGGGACGGGTACCTATTTTGGGCTTTGCCCGAAATAGGTACCCGTCCCCGATTCTTTTCCTAGTTCTTTTGCGATGGCTTTGGCTAGGCGGTGGGAGCCTTTGTCGCTTAGGTGGACGTGGTCGTTGAAGAACTCGGGCTCGTGCGGCACGGCGTTCCAACCGTCGATGAACAGGGCGCCTTCGGTGCGCGCTACCTCTTCGATGATGTTGCCCACGCGCACCCAACTTCGAACCACCTGATCGACACTCATGCCGAGGAAGTCGGTCATACGAGCGAGATCTCCCAGATGTTTCGAAACGAACTGCGGGTTTACGTTTTCGGGTGAGGCCAACCCGGCTTGAGAAACCAAAGCCACACGACCTCCATCGGCTTGAACGGCGTGGACAAACGCCGTGAAATCTTCGCGCTCGCGTTCGAATTGCGCACCGTCGATTGGCATGACCGCTGCCGTTGGTGCGTCAGGCTCCGCGGCAGCGAAGCGCCCCTCTAGGCGCCGGTTGTCAGCCGCCCACACCGCATTGCGTGCGTAGCGTCCCAGTTGCAAAGAGCGCACGATCTTCTGCCATGTTGGAAGTGTGGGAACGTAGGGCCCCATGGTTCGGTCTTGCGGATCACGATGACGGAACAACTTAAGGTCGTTCCACGTGTGGTAGACGAGCACCAAGTCTGGTGCGAAGTCGCGTCCGTGTGCTTTGTAATTGCGCAGTGAACGGTCGGTCGTGAATCCGGGAATCCCGAAATTGAGCACTTCAACCGGTTGTCCCAATTGTGTTGTCAACTCGTGCTCAAGCACGTTCGGCCACGGTGCTTGGTCAGACGCCGCTTCGAAGCAAAACGCGGCCGAGCCTCCGAAAACCGCGATTCGCAACGTTTCGGGGGTGGCATCGAGAGCCCACTCGCCGCCACGAAAACCGTGTTTATTGATTTGCACGTGCCCGCCATGACGATTCACGATCAGCTGGCCCGGCTCGGGAAGATAGCCGACAGCGGGGTCGGCGTTGTACACGATCCACTCGTGGTAGGGGATCGGCGCGACGATACGCAACACACCTTCTGCGGCGATCAGCGCCAAAACCAGGGCCGCAACCAAACCTGCCAGGCGCTTGGTCCAGCTGGTTGCGGTCGCTCCAGAAGCGGGCGCCGCGCGAGAATCGCGATCGGTTGCAGAACGTCGAGGGGGCATCGCCTGAGTTTCCGCGATTTCCGTGTTGCGAGCGAACAGCGGCCCGGTCACTGATTCTACGGGGCCGTTGCCGCTAGCTTACCCGGCCTGCTAGGTTCTCGGGAAGCGCTGAACTTGGAAACAACCTGTGCAAATTGACCCCTCCGCCTATCGGCAGCTCGACCTCCACGCCCACTCGTTCCTCAGCGACGCGCAATTGCACGACGTTTGGCGTGCTGATCTTCGCGGCGGTGGGCCCAATCGGACGATTGAGGACGCGCGGCTGTGCTTCACGCCCAATACAGTCACCACCGCCAACGCGGCGGTGAAAACGTTGTTTTCGATCCGTACTGTTCTCGGTCGAATGTTCGGCTGGGACACGGCAGGGGACACGGATCGCTGGTCGGAAGAACTATACAGTGGCCGTCTGGACGCCGAGGATCGCGAGCGCAGCCTGGTTGAGCCGGGCACGCCAGACGGGATGTTCAAGGTCGTCTACGTGTTTCCCGAGGAGTCGCTGGCCGAAGTGCGCAACGCCACCGTGCACGCGTTTTCCAGCCTGGCGATTCGGCCGTCGATGACCGGCTATCACCTGTTCTGGGCGATCTACGTCAAGGCGATTAGCCCCTGGACCCCCACTTACATGCGTGTGATCGACCCCTTCCGACGCGCGATGGTCTATCCGGCCGTGATCAGCCGCATCGAAACCGAGTGGAGCACGCGCTTCGGGGATTCGGTCGATTCGGTCGACTAGGTTCTGCCTCTTCAGCCCGAGGGGGTTGCGCCCCGGCCCGCTGTGGCCTTGAGCCACACACCTACGCGGTTGCAAGCTCGTGCAATTCGCGACTCAATGCCGCTGGCTTCAGTGGGGCCAGGCTCCGTGCCTGATCGCCCGCCGCGCGCCGCCGTGGCCCGCACTAAAATGGAGATCGCATGAACTTCGACTTTTCCGACGACCAGAAAATGCTCAAGGAAACGGCTGCGGCGTTCCTAAAGGACAATGCTCCTTTAGAGCTTTGCCGCTCGATCCTTGAATCCGACGAATCCTACTCAGCCAAACTGTGGCAGCAGGCTGCCAAACTAGGTTGGCAGGCCACGGCCATTCCCGAAGAGTACGGCGGTGTCGGTTTTGGGCGACTTGAGCTTGCCATGATCGCCGAGGAAGTCGGCGCGTCGCTTGCGCCGATTCCCTTCGCCTCGAGCGTGTACTTTGCCACCGAGGCTTTGGTGACCGCTGGCAGCGAGGACCAGAAGAAAGCGTGGCTCCCGCGCCTCGCCACCGGCGATGCCATCGGCACCTTCGCGCTGGCTGAACGGTCGGGCCAAAACGGAACCGAAAATCTGAGCGCAACCTTTGACGGCGCGACGCTAAGCGGAACAAAAACTCCAGTCTTCGATGGCGACATCGCCGACTTCGCCATTGTCGCGGCTGCTGATGCGGCTGCTGATGGCGCTGCTGATAGCGCTGGCGTTACGCTGCTCGTCGTCGACTTGAATGCCGGCGGGGTTACACGCCACAAGGTCGAATCGTTCGATCCCAGTCGCTCGCTGGCAACAATAGAGTTCGCCGGTGTCGAAGCTACGGTGCTGGGTGAGCGCGGAGCCGGTGCGGAACTGGCACTCAAACTTCTCGACCGCGCTGCGGTGTTGTTGGCGTTCGAACAAGTCGGCGCAGCGTCGCGGGCTTTGTCGATCACACGTACCTACACCATGGAGCGCTACGCGTTCGGACGACCGATCGCTTCGTTTCAATCGTTGAAACATCGCATGGCTGATCGCTACTGCGACATCGAAATTGCCCGATCGAATGCCTACTACGGCGCGTGGGCTTTGGAGAACGAGAGCCCCGAACTTGGTGTGGCCGCATGCCTGGCCCGGGTTGGCGCGTGTCAGGCCTTCGAGCAAACCACAATCGACATGATCCAACTTCATGGTGGCGTGGGCTTCACCTGGGAGTTCGACTGCCACCTTTTCTACCGTCGCGCCCGACTGCTTTCGGCAATGCTCGGAACCGCGCCAGTTTGGAAACACCGATTGATCGACCGCGTCGCTGCCGACGAGAAAATAGAGGCTGCTTGAAATGGATTTCAACGATACCACCGAAGAAGCGAGCTACCGCGCCGAAGTGAATACCTGGTTGTCGGCCAACGCCAAGCTGAAAACCGCTGACGGATCTGGAACCAACGAACACGACTCCGAGGCGCTGACGCAAGAGTACGTTGACAGCGCCAAGGCCTGGCAGAGCACGAAAGCCGACGCTGGTCGTGCCTGCCTACGCTGGCCGAAAGAGTACGGTGGCCAGGACGCCGCCTCGATTCAGCAAGTCATCTGGAACCAAGAGGAAGCAAAGTTTGACGTCCCGACCGGCGTCTTCGGCATCACCCACGGGATGTGTGGTCCGACAGTGATGGCGCATGGAACGCCTGAGCAAAAAGAACAGTGGATTCCCGGAATGCTGCGCGGCGATAACGTGTGGTGTCAGCTTTTCAGCGAACCGGCTGCCGGTTCAGACCTTGCGGGTCTGCGCACGACGGCGGTCCGCGACGGTGATGATTGGGTAATCAACGGCCAGAAGATCTGGACAACCGGTGCACAGTGGGCGGACTGGGGAATCATCGTTGTACGTACCGATGCCAACGTCGCCAAACACGCTGGCCTGTCTTACTTCGTCG
>JBLFWR010000226.1:0-4020 GCA_047611725.1 Binatia bacterium
TGAAAAGGCCGATCGTGCCGTCAGAACCCATGTCCGCGAGAAGATGTCCGGTGTCGCCGGTGCGAAGACGGTCGCCCGCAAGAAAAGGGCGGGTCGAAGCAAGTTCGCTCCACTGGCTGCTGTCAGCCGATACCCAAGCCTGCCCTGCCACCTTTAAGGTGCCGCGAACCGGCTGTGTAGCGCCGACCATCGGTACGGTGGCGAGGATCAAACCCAGACTAAGTGTGGAAGCGATACAGCGCTTGGCCACTTCAAAGTTCTTCATGAACTACAATCTCCCTTGGAGGCTGAAAACGTTGCCGAGCAGCGGCAGTGCTACCAAACCCGACAATTCAATATTTGATGGAGCCCCCTGCGAGCCCAACCTGCGTGAAGTAGACCCCGGCCGACGGGACCTGTCAAGATCAACGGGGCAACGGGAGCCACTGATTTTGAACGAAATACCAAGACTCGAAGCCACCGTGTAGCCACGAGCCAACGCGAGGGCACCGAAGTGTCCACACGCCCAGACACAACAACGGAAGTGATCACCTGAGAGCCGAACCGACCGTTAATTACTATAAACCCTTTATTTATTAGGTAGTTACAAACAATCCGAGTGGATCCGCAGGGGCATACGAAGCCCGATCTCGCCACCGTGCAGGCGAGTACCCTGCGGCCGCGATCCGGCTTGACCTGCAACCAAGCGCCTCGCTATAGGTCGTCCGTGCGGGTTTCCTGATCTCAGGTTAAGGTCCACACCAAGTTTCTTCTTCATGGCCACAATCGACTCTGCCGCCGTTATCATCCCTTCGCGTTACGGGTCCTCTCGCCTGCCCGCAAAAGCCCTCGCCGATCTCGATGGATCGCCGATGATCGCCAGGGTCTACCGCCGGGCGGCCCTGGCAAAACTTCCAGAAATCGTGATCGTGGCAACCGATGACGAGCGTATCGCCAGAGCAATGGAGGGCGTGGGCCCCGTCCGGATGACCGACGCGCGCCACACCAGCGGCAGCGACCGGATCGCCGAGGTCGCCCGCGACCTGGACCACGACATCATTGTCAACGTCCAGGGCGACCTACCACTGCTCGACCCAACCCTGGTCGATACCCTCATCGAACGGCTCCGCAGCGACCCTGATTTGGGAATGGCGACCGTCGCCGTGCCGCTGACCGACCCCACCCGCCTGAGTCGGCCAGACACGGTCAAGGTTGTCTGCGATCGCCGCGATCGAGCCCTGTATTTTTCCCGAGCGCCTATTCCCTGGGACCGCGATGGAGACCACCCGGGCGGCGCGCTCCACCATGTCGGGATCTACGCCTATCGCCGGGCCACGCTTTTGCAGTTCGCGGCGCTGGCCCCGACTCCGTTGGAAGAGACCGAAAAGCTCGAACAACTCAGAGCCCTTGAAGAGGGCATCGCTATCGGAGTGGTCCGGGCCCAAGGTCGGCCGCCCATGGAAATCGACACGCCACACGATCTGGCGGCTGTACGAGCTGTTCTAGCCGATCAACGAGCGGTGGGTTCGTCAGAGGACATGCGCTAGGACCGGACCTTGGTTTAGGAGGATCGTGTGAGCGACGACGGCAGCAGACCCACAAAATTTATATTCGTGACCGGAGGCGTGGCATCCGCGCTGGGCAAGGGTCTGGCGGCGGCGTCGATGGGCGCGCTTCTGGAGAGCTCGGGACTTCGCGTCACGATGCTCAAGATGGACCCGTACCTCAACGTCGATCCCGGGACGATGAGCCCGATTCAGCACGGAGAAGTCTTCGTCACCGAAGACGGCTACGAGGCCGATTTGGATCTTGGTCACTACGAGCGTTTCGTTTCGACGCCGATGACCCGCCTGAACAACATCACCACCGGCTCGGTCTACAACGAGGTAATCACCAACGAACGGCGAGGCGACTATCTTGGCGCCACCGTCCAGGTGATTCCCCACATTACCAACGAGATTAAGTCGCGTATTCACGCCGCAGCCGAAGGCTTCGACTTATTGATCGGAGAGATTGGCGGCACGGTTGGCGATATTGAGAGCCTTCCGTTCCTCGAAGCAATTCGCCAAATCCGTTTCGATGTCGGCTCGGAAAACGTGCTCTTCGTTCACCTCACGCTGGTGCCGTACATCGCGGCGGCAGGGGAAGTGAAGACCAAACCGACGCAGCACTCGGTCAAGGAACTGACCGGCCTCGGAATCCAGCCCGACATATTGTTGCTGCGCTGCGATCGAGCTTTGGATCAAGGCGTCAAAGAAAAGGTCGCGTTGTTCTGCAACGTGGACAGGCGATCGGTGATCGAAGCTCGCGACGTCAGCAACATTTACCGGTTGCCGTTGGCCCTGGAAGAGCAGGGACTCCACGCACGCATTAGCGAGAAGCTCCACATTTGGACCGGAGCGCCGCGAGTCGTGCCTTGGGAACGCGTTGCCAGCACGTTGGAGAACCCGAAAGACAAAGTGACCATCGCGATGGTGGGCAAGTACGTCGATCTGATCGACTCCTACAAATCGTTGAACGAGTCTTTGGTGCACGGCGGAATCGCCAGCGAGTGCGCCGTAAACATTCTCCACATCGACTCGGAAAAGCTCGAGGATTCCGATCAGCTTCCCCCCGAAGTGTTGTCAGCCGATGGCATTCTGGTTCCGATGGGCTTCGGCCCCCGCGGTACCGAGGGCAAGATCAAAACGGTTCAGTACGCGCGCGAAAACAACGTTCCGTTCCTCGGCATTTGCTACGGGATGCAGATGGCGGTGGTCGAGTTCGCCCGCAACGTCTGCGGCCTGGAAGGCGCGCACACGATCGAAGCCGATCCCGACACCCCTCATCCGGTCATCGACCTCATGATCGCGCAGCGCAGCCTCGAAGACCTCGGGGGCACGATGCGCTTAGGCAGCTACCCCTGCCATCTCGAAGAAGGCAGCCTAGCCGCGCGAACTTACGGCAAACGCAATATTACGGAACGGCACCGCCACCGCTTCGAGTTCAACACCAGCTACCGCGACCAGATCGAGAAGGCCGGGATGAAGCTGTCGGGGACATCGCCAAACGGCGAGCTCGTCGAGATCGTCGAGATCCCGACCCACCCCTGGTTCCTAGCCGCGCAGTTCCACCCTGAGTTCAAATCCAAGCCCCTTGACCCACACCCGCTGTTTCGCGGCTTCGTGCGCGCGGCCCTTGATTACAAGCGCCGCGGCCAGAAGACCCCCACGCTGGCAGGCCTTCGCGTCGCCGGAGGAACGGAAACCAAATCTTGAGCATTCACCCTTTCCAACTCGGACCGGACGGGGCACGGATCACGGTCGGCGATGGGGAACTTTTCCTCATCGCTGGTCCTTGCGTGATCGAATCGCGCGACTCCAGTTTGCGCCACGCTGAGCAGCTAAAAGCTATTTCGGCGCAAACCGGCGTACCGATCATTTTCAAGTCGTCGTTCGACAAGGCCAACCGCACCTCGCACGCGTCGTTTCGCGGGCCGGGCCCGGACGAAGGCTTGCGCATTCTCGCCGAAGTTCGCACGGAACTGGGCATGGCCGTCCTCACCGATGTCCATGAAAACGATCAGTGCGCCGCTACCGCTGAAGTTGCGGACGTGTTGCAGATCCCCGCGCTTCTTTGCCGACAAACCGATCTGATCGCTGCAGCCACGCGCACCGGAAAAGTCGTCAACATCAAGAAGGGTCAGTTCCTGGCTCCCTGGGACATGGAGCATGTTCTCGGCAAAGCACGAGAAGCAGGCGGAGAACGTGTGATTTTAACCGAACGGGGAACGACGTTTGGCTATGGCAATTTGGTTAACGACTTCCGCTCGCTGGACATCATGCGCGCGTTTGGTGCTCCAGTCGTGTTCGACGCCACCCACTCGGTACAACTCCCGGGCGCTGGCGGATCAGTTTCGGCTGGGCAACGTCAGTTCGTGGCACCGCTGTCCCGTGCAGCGGTTGCGGTCGGTGTAGACGGCCTGTTCATGGAAGTGCACGAGAACCCCGACGAGGCGCTCAGTGACGGCCCTAATTCTTTGGCCTTGGCTGATCTTGCCGG
>JBLFWR010000227.1:0-4010 GCA_047611725.1 Binatia bacterium
GTCATGACTGGCAAGGGACTGCAATTCGGCGGAAGCCTGATGCGCACCGAAGCAACGGGATACGGCTGCGTCTACTTCTGCCAGCACATGCTGGAAAACGTTGGCAACAGCATTAAGGCCAAGACGGTCGTCGTCTCGGGCTCGGGGAATGTGGCGACGTATGCGGTCGAGAAAGCCACCGAACTCGGGGGCAAAGTGGTGACGCTTTCCGATTCGGGCGGCTTCATTCACGACCCGGAGGGAATCGACGCCGACAAGCTCGCCTATGTGATCGATCTCAAGACCGTACAGCGTGGACGCATCAGCGAATACGTAACCAAGTATCCCAAAGCCACCTTCACTGCCGGCCAACGCCCTTGGTCCGTGCCGTGTGATGTCGCGCTGCCCTGTGCAACGCAGAACGAACTCGGCATCGAGGATGCGCGCGAGTTGATCAGCAACGGCGTTTCCGCGGTCTGTGAAGGGGCCAACATGCCAACCGAGGCCAGCGCAATGCATCTTTTTCAGGAAGCGGGCGTACTCTTTGGCCCGGGTAAAGCGGCCAACGCCGGGGGCGTCGCGGTCTCTGGACTTGAGCAAAGTCAGAACGCGCTGCGGCTTTCGTGGCCGCGAGAAGAAGTCGACAATCGCCTCAAGGAGATCATGTCGAACATTCACACCCGCTGCACAGACTACGGAACGCGTCCGGACGGAACCGTCGATTACGTAGCCGGCGCCAACATCGCTGGCTTCGTCAAAGTCGCCGACTCAATGTTGGCCTATGGACTCGTTTAACTGACGACGCTCGGCAGCCTAGCAGCCGTCTAAAATGTAAAGCCGAATCCCGCCGAGAGCTCGTAGCCATCCTCGGAGAATCCGAGATCGACGCGAAAGGGTGCGGTTCGCTCAAGCATGAAGCGCAATCCAACGCCGTAACTGTGGCGCACCTTCACGTCGAACAAATCTGCGGCTTCCCCGGCAACGGCTCCAGTGTCGTAGAAAAACGCCGCACCCACGCGCTCGATGCGAATCGCATCGGTGAAGGGCACACGGAACCCGCGCGGAACAAACCAAAAACGATATTCGGCGCTCATCAACCATGACGCGTCACCGCGAAACCGGCCGTCGATAAAGCCACGCATATCCCTGCGACCGCCAAGTGTGGGCAGGGAGAAAAACGGTAGAGACCCTGTCGTCAGCTCACTGCGAAAGCCAAAGGCGACGGTGTCTGTCGGCGGGTTTTCTTCGTCTTCGTCTCCGCCATCGTGAAACGGTGCAGGCACCGGGTGCACCGTTGAACCATAGAGGCGAAACAACGCGCCCGAGTCGCCCCCGGTTTGTAACGGTGCGGCGTCGACATCTGCCCCCAAAACCCAACCCCGATACGGATTGACCGGACTATCGCGAGTGTCGTGCCGCACGATGGCGACAAGACGCCCGAGATCATGATGCTGCGCGTCTCGATAGAGCCTGGCATCGAGGTCTGCAACATCGAGGGCTCCGCCGACTTTCCCCTTCGAAAGGTCGTGTAACTCCCCTCGCAATGAGAGGCCGACGATCCAATCCGAACCCGGCTCGGGCACCGCACGCTCAAAACCCAGCTCGAGCCACAGGAGTTCGTCGGTATAACTCGCCTCATCGCGTTCTTTGGTATTGGGGCCAAGGCCGAAGAAGCGGCGGGTCAGGGTCTTGCTGTAGCTCGCGCGCAGGCGCCAATGGCTGCGGTCCTCGACCAACACGCCGCCCGCTGGAAGCTCGCGCTGATGCATCCGGCGCTCCCAGACTGCGGTGAAATTCTGCTGTCCCTCCGACGTGTATGAGCTGAAGACTCCGAGGAATTCGCGGCGGCGTTGGTTGCGAAAATCGATGTCTGTAATTGCGATGCCGCCGCCCGTGCCGACATCGCTGCTTTGAAACACGTAGGGCGCGATAAAACTCGTCACGAACAGCCGGTCGATCATGCTACCGGGCTTGCTCCGGCCTTCGGGGTAGTAACGCCAACGCGATGGGTTCGGCACGTCTAGCGGGATCGTCACCGACGGGATGCGACCGTCTCGGTCCATCCCGGCCCACGGGTCATAGGCGTCCGTATCGGCGCCTTGGTCTGCACGCGGACCTTCGACGTCCGAGACTTCCGCTGCGAACGTTTTCGTCGACGAAAACACAAGAACGGAAGCGACGAGCAATGCTCGGTGGCTCACAAACCTGCGCAAGTATTTGAACACGATCCCCATTCGAACGAACTGCACCGCGAATCTCCAGAACTACGACCGCCGCACGATAGCGGGCCACGACCTGTTCGACTCGCGTATGCCCGTTTGGACTGGCGTGGTTTTTAGAAGAAGGGATCATTCAAGTCTACAATTCGCGTGCGGTTGGCGACTCTCCAACTCGATCTGTGAAAGTCCGCCCGCAATTCGCTTAACGTACGGACAACATCGCACCCCGCGCGTCCGGGGCGCCTCCAAACGGAACAGGAAGATCATGAACTTTGGCCTCACTGAAGATCAGGAGCATCTGCGCCACTCAACACGGATGTTTCTGGACGAGCAATGCCCCCTTCCCGAAGTACGACGTCTCATCGAAGAAAATGTCGGCTACTCCCCGAAAACATGGAAAAGCCTTGCCAGTCTCGGCTGGAGCGGGTTGATCACGGACGACACCTATGGCGGCGCGGGCCTCGGCTGGATCGAGTTGATCGTCCTGCTTGAAGAAACGGGACGTAGCCTGTTCCCGTCTCCCCTGATCTCGACGCTGCTCACCTCGTCGTTCGTGAATGACATCGGCAGCGACCAACAAAAGCAGGCCTGGTTGCCGCGGCTTGCAGACGGAACCGAAATCGGAACCCTTGCCCTATTTGATCGCCCCGAGGACATTGGCCCTCACGGAATCCTTACCCGAGGCGAGGTCACGGACAACACGGTTGTCATCGACGGTCGCAAAGCCCATGTACTCGACGCACCGGACGCGAGTGTATTCGTCGTCGCTTTCAAGACGGACGCCGGTGACTTGGGCGTAGCCCTCGTGCCTCGCGATGCAGCGGGTGTCGAAGTCATCGCTCTCGAGGCCCTCGACCAGAGCAAGCGCGTCGGACACGTCACGTTTTCAAACGTCGAGGTACCTCAAGCCAACGTACTCGGGGATGCGAGTCAAAGTTGGCCGGCGATTGCGCGGGTTATGGACCAGGGTGCCGTCGCGATGACGGCCGAAATGCTAGGTGCGGGCGAAGCCGCCCTCGCCCTCACAGTCCAGTACGCAAAGGACCGCACCCAGTTCGGCTCCCCGATCGGCCGTTTCCAAGGAGTGAAGCATCCCCTTGCGGAGATCCACGTCGAGCTCGAATCAACGCGATCGCTGCTCTACTACGCAGCGTGGGCACTTGAAGAAAGCCCGAAAGCTGTACCCGCTGCAGCATCTGCGGCAAAGGCCTACGCGACCGAGTCGTTCACGCGCATCGGTGTCGATGCCATCCAGCTCCACGGTGCGGTGGGTTACACCGAGGAATACGACATTCAACTGTATTTGAAACGAAGTAAATTTGCGCGGCCGGCCTACGGCGACGAGGACTTCCACCTCGAACGCGTTGCAACTCTCGGAGGCCTTTAAGATGGATTTCCACTTTACGCCTGAAGAAGAAGCATTTCGCAAAGAGGTCCGTGATTTTCTGGCACAGCACCTCCCGCCTGCGGATAAACACGAAGACCCCGAAACCCTCAAAGCCTGGCACGCGGCGTTGATCGAAAAGAAGTGGGTTGGATTTGCCTGGCCCGCCGAAGAAGGCGGTTGCGGTGGCAGCGTCATCCAACAGTTCATCTTGAAAGAAGAGATGGGCGCGGCAAAGGCGCCAGCACTGGGCAGTGACTTCATGGGCTTGCAGTGGGTTGGCCCCGCGTTGATCACTCACGGCACGCCCGAGCAAAAGCAACGCTTCCTTCCTGACTTGCTCGGCTGTACCTCAATCTGGTGCACGGGCTACTCCGAACCCGACTCCGGCAGCGACCTGGCTTCGCTGAAAACCAAGGCCACCCTCA
>JBLFWR010000228.1:0-3993 GCA_047611725.1 Binatia bacterium
GACGACCAGTGTCGACTACGTCTATTCGGCGACGAACTTGAAAATTCTCGACTACATGTCCTTCGGTATGGGCCTCCAGTACCGATTCTAGTACGCACCGCTCCTAGGCCCTGCCGCTTCTACTTTAAGCGAAGCACCGCTTCAGGCCCCCGCCGTCTAGACACGTCCGCGCTAGAACCCTCCGCGCTTCAGCTCCCCTACCCTCGCCGTCTACTCGGGCCTACGAAAGGCCGCGACGGAACTCCGCGTAGGAGACGAGTGCTGCGAGCGCACTCACTGCGCGATGCGCACTGGCGTGGCACAGCCTTCCCTGCGCCCCGACTCCAGCGGGCCCGGGGTTCTCAGGATGCGTGTGGACCAGCTCAGTAGCCGTGAGCACCGGAACGTTGCTCTGCTCTGAAGCCCTCCGCGCTGTTTCTGCGTAGATGCCTTCCTGACGCGCGTGGAACGACGCGATGCGCTCGAGTCCGTGGTCTGGGTAGAACGGGCCCGTCTCGTAAGCGGCGCCTTGGGCGCCCTGAATGCCGATGCCCAGGTGGATCAGTGCGTCGACGTCCGGGTGCGCCGCAACCATTTCCAACACGTGGGAAATCGTATCGCGCCCCTCCCCACCGGCGAGATCGATCGGGTTGTTGCGGCTCCAGCGTGCCGGAACCATTTCGTCGATCGCAGCGCGCAGTGACTCGGGCAACTCAATGAGTTCGAGCCCCGCATCCGAACACGCGTCGGCGGCGAGTACACCCCAGCCACCCACGGTGCTGAACACGACCGTTCGCTTTCCCTTCGGCAGCGGTTGCGTCGCAAGAGTGGCAGCCCACTCAAAGGCTTCTTCAACCGTGCTGGCGCGCAACACACCAAATTGTCGGCAGACGCCATCAAACACACGCGTGTCGCTTGCGAGCGCGCCCGTGTGACTGGCCGCGGCACGCTTGCCGGTCTCCGCAACGCCGCCCTTCAAAAGCACAAGAGGTTTGCGCGCGGTCAAGTTCTTCACCGAGCGTTTGAATTGTTCGCCGTCGGCAACGCCTTCGAGGTATGCAAGAACCACATCCGTGTCGGGGTCCACAGCAAAGTAATCCAATAGATCGCACAAACTGGTTTGCGCCGAATTGCCCAGCGACACTGCCTTGCTCACGCCGATGCCCGTCCCGCAGGCGTAGTTGAGAAACGACGAAACCAAATTGCCGCTCTGACTCGCCACCGCAATGCGCCCCGCCGGTGGATACGGTGGCACGATCTGGGCGCACATCGAGACCGATGTCGAGATAACACCCTGACCGTTGGGCCCGATCATCAGGATGCCGAGTTCATTGGCGGTTGCGACCAACTCGTCTTGCAACGCGATGCCTTCAGGGCCGGTTTCACCGTACCCGGCGCTGGTCACAAACGCGGCCCGAACCCCTTTTGCAGCACAGGCTTTCAGCAACTCGATGTTGACCTTGTTCGGTGTGCACACGAACACGAGGTCGGCTTCGCCCTCGGGCACCTTGGCGACATCGTTGAGAGTTGGTTCTCCAAGCACTTCGGCGCCATCGGGTTTGACGGGGAAAAGCTTGCCCTCATAACCAAATCGTTTGAGGTGGTGAAGCGTTGCGAAACCAAACTTTCCGGGGTGTCCCGAGACACCGGCCACGACTACACCGCGAGGGTAGAAAAGTGGGCGAAAGCGCTCGAGGATCGCGTCATCGCTCAACATCTCAGAAGGGTTAACCACACTTCCGGCCTTCTGGTCCTCACACAACTCGACCAACGCATCGACCGCGATCGGCGCGCTGCCCGAGATCATGACAGGATTGAGATCCACGCTTGCGATGTCGGCCCGCTCGAGCCCCAACGCTCCGAGTGCGACCACCATGTCGATCAGCGCAGCTTCATCGGCAGCAGGCTCGCCTCGAAAAGGCTTGCAAATTAAATCACTGGCACCCAGCGAAGCAATCATACGCGCCGCCTCTTCCCTGGAAACCGGGGCAGTGGCGAATGCCACGTCGCCCTGAATTTCGGCGAGAATGCCGCCGATTCCAAGCAGCACACAGGGGCCAAACTGTTCGTCTCGAACCAACCCGAGGATCAGTTCGCGTTTGCCCTGCACCATTTCGGCGACCAGCAATGAGACGTCGCCATCTTCGGGCACGGCCTTGCCCAACAATTCCTCCGCAGCTGCCTCAACCGCCGCCGCGTCGCCAAGCCCAAGGCGCACGAGATCGCGCTCGGTTTTGTGTGCGATGGTGTCACCACACAATTTCAGCACGACCGGAAAGCCAATCTCTTTTGCCGCCGCAACAGCGTCGCCTGGCTGCTGCACGTTGCTTTCCTTGGCAAACGGAATGCCGTGCTCGCGCAGCAGCTCTTTGGATGCGTGCTCAGAAAGGGTTACCGAGCCTTGATTCGAACTCATTCGTATTCTCCAGCGAAGCGAATTGATGCGTCCTCGAGACCGTCGAGGACGATTGATATTCCGCCTGGTTTCATCGTCCACTTGAGGCGGTGATCGCGATATTGGCGCGCGCCCTGGCCTGGGCGTCGTTATCGAGCTTTGCGAGTTCGGCCAAGTCTGACTTCAGCTCCGCGGCCTCCGTTGCGACACTCGACCGCTCCGGGGGCCAGACAAACGCTATCGAAGGCAATCCCTTGTAAAAAACCTTGCGGCCACGGGTTTGCGCATCTGTCTAGTTATCGAACGCTGATGACGTGCGCGGGCGTAAATTTCACACGGCCCGATTTACCGGTGTACGTGCCACGAGTCATCTTGCCGTAGATGGGATGGGATTCGTATCCAAGAGGCGTCGCCTTCTCGGTGCCATAGAAGTAGGTGCCGACCAACGGCAGATCGCCAACTTTGTCGGGAGCCTTGAGGGTGAAAATCACCTTGCTCTTGGACCACGTGCCCGCAGCGGCGTCCGACTCGACCTTGGTAATATTTACGTAGGTGAGATTGCGCCCAAACCGCTCTGGTCGCTTTTCGATCCACTCGGTCTGCGGTGCGCCGTCGGGCCCGATAATGGTCGGAGCTCCGACAACTTCCCAACCCGCAAGAGTGGCCGAACGTGCGTACCAGCGATGGGGACGATCGACCAACGCCACACCAACGACTGGGCCGGCACCCCCCGTGATGCGGACGGTCACCTGGAACGTCTCGCCTTTCTTTACCGAGGGCGGAAACTCCATCTTAATCGTCGAGTTGCTGTCGACTGCCTTGATGTGTGAGACGAGCGTCTGGCGATCGGCCTCGTTGAGTTTTCCGTACCCCTTCTCGCCTGCGATGATGGGCGCGAGATGCTTGCGCTCGGCAACCTCCTTGGCCGCGCGATCGCCGGCCCCCTCGAGAGCCGATTCGTCCGTAGAGGAGTGACACGCGGCGCAGAACGGCGTGACGTCCGTCTGGAAGTCAGGAGTGCCGCCCGGATAGGCCGCGACGCCGAGTGGCCCCAAGCAAACGCCAAAAACCACGGCTCCCAAAAGTACGTTCAACTTCATCACGATCCCTCCTGAAATTCCGAATGGCAGCGTCCGCACTTCTCTCGCACGCGATTCGGCTCTAAATAGAATGTACTGGCATCGTCGCCGCCAACATGGACAGTATGGCATTCCACGCAGTTCACGCCGAGATCCGCGTTGTGGACGGACCGCGCGTGGAATCGCACCTGTCCAAACTGCTCGTCCTCGTCAGAGGAAAACCCCTCGTGACACTGACGGCAGTCAGCCTCACCGAGGGGATACTCCATATGGTCGGGCTCGTCGAAGTCTCCAACCAGCCAGACGAGGGCATCCTTTGCCGCCAGCGCCTTCACCTTGGCCCGAGCAACCAGGCCGACGCCCCCATGACAGTCGATACAACGAAACGCGCGAGGGGGGCTGCCCTTCGTCCCGCCCTTTGTAGTTGAGGCACCACCGTGAACCCCAGCGAGATTTCGCGGGGCCTGTGCATCGAATCCGTCCCGGATCTCTGCGTGGAGCACCGCGCCACCCGGAAGATGGCACGCGTTGCAAAAGTCG
>JBLFWR010000229.1:0-3960 GCA_047611725.1 Binatia bacterium
AGGATTGCTTTCGCGTGGTCACCATTTCCGGCGCGATGACGATCGCCAAGCAGGGCTTGATCCTGTGCGAGATGATCGACCGCGGTTGGGTCGACGCCGTCGTCACAACCGGGGCGTTGATGACCCACGGCCTTGTTGAAGGCGCTGGAATGCAGCACTTCAAGCACCGTCAATCGATGAACGACGAGGCGCTTTTCGAACGCGGATACAACCGAATCTACGACACCATCGAACTCGAACAGAACCTCGACGATGCCGAGAAGCTGCTGCGCGCTGCTCTGGCCGACGTACCATCGGGCACAACACTTTCGAGTCACTTCCTGCTGGATCGCCTCGGCGCGTATCTCAATGAAAACATTCCGGGACGGGCGATCCTCGCGAGCGCCACCCGACGCGGGGTGCCGGTCTATGTTCCGGCATTCACCGACTCGGAACTCGGCCTCGACCTGTCCATACTCAATCAGATACGCGAACAAAACGGACAGCCGCGCTTTCCCTTTGACCCCTATCTTGATCTCGACGACTTCGCCGACCGAGTTCGCGACAACGAGACACTCGGCATCTTCACCATCGGAGGCGGGGTGCCGCGCAACTGGGCTCAACAGGTTGCACCGTATCTCGAAATTCAGCGCACCCGCCTGGGTCGAGACGAGCCGTTGCGACGCTACAAGTACGCAGTTCGCATTTGCCCTGAGCCCGAGCATTGGGGTGGGCTGTCAGGCTGTAGCTACACGGAAGGCGTGTCCTGGGGGAAGTTCGTCCCCGAGTCCGAGGGCGGACGCTTCGCCGAGGTCTTTGCCGATGCGACGATCGCGTGGCCGCTGATCGTACGGGCCGTGATCGAGCGAACCGAAGCCTAGGAGGGCAGCTGCCCGCAGCAGGATGTCGCTTCGACGCCACGGCAAGGCGCGGCGTCGAAGCAACCGACTAGCGTTGGCGCCATGAGCGCAGGCGAACACCACTGTTGGACACCGAGCCGGGGCAATCGGAGTCGATCTCACCGTCACTGGTGATCACGACAACTTTGTTCGCGCACCCGCCACCACCGCCGCCATTCAAATCACCCACCGAGATCCGCGGGCGCGTCGGGATCCCGCCGCCGATCGCCTTGCGTCGCTTGTCCGCCTCGCTTCCCGGGTTGGTCGAAAACGAACCCACCGCGCACTCAAGATCGAAGCGATAGAGATAGGCTTCCCCCTTCGAGAGACATGGATCCGAGGAAGCCGGATCCGCGGGCAGGAAGCTCGCCGTGAACACTTCGCCAAAGAAGATCACGCTATTGGTGATGAACTTCTCCGCATCGCGCCCCGTCAGAAAGTAGCCCTTCTTTAAGTTGATCTGACTGCATGAAAAACTCGAAGAGTCGGACAAGTCGGCCAAATCCAGTTCCGCGATGGTCCCGGTGATGGGATGCGGAGGAGAGGTAGTTTCCTTCTCGAACGGGTCTTCGTCCTTCACGACGTAGTAGTGATTGTTGTTCGCGTCGTCGCCGTCCCCATATGCAGCCGCCGAGCCCTGGGGCTTCGCACGCTCGCCCGCACCGAGTGCCAGTACGACATCTCCCTTGCGCAGTACACCGGTCGGCGGGAAGAAGAAGCTCTGGTAATGAACCGTGTTGTCATAGGCCGAACCCAATTGCTCGGGCGCCAGCATGGGTTCAAGGCTCGTCCCACCGCGCAACAAGAGTCGGAACGGCCAGTTCGGCTGTGCCATGTCATCGTCGGAGCCGCTGTTATTAATCGGGTCGTCACCGACTTCGCTCACCACCCACTTCCAGACATTGCCGCCGAGATCGCCGATATAGATGACGTCGGCGTAGCCGTCGAAGTCGAGATCGAACACTGCGGGAGCCGAAGGCATCGCGTATCGCATTTCTTTGATACCGACCTTCGGTGAGTGGATATCGCTCAACGCTGACGCACTGTTGTCGAAATGCTTCTTCGCCAATACTTCACCCGTCGTGATGTCGACCATGTAAAGCGCGCGGCCCTTCGGCGCGAAGCCCGTCTGGTCAGGCGTCAAGTATCCCGAGCTGTTGGGATCACCTCTTTCGTCATAGCCACCTCCAAAGATCGCAACCCACCGGTCATAGCCGTGCGGGTTGTCCGCGTCGTTTACTTTGACGCGCACCTTCGTGATGACGGGTTCGGACCAAGTGTTGCCGACGTATTCAGCTTCGTATTCTGTATCTGAGTTGACCGCTGCATCGCAAGCATCGCAGGGAAAGCCCCAGAGATAGCGTGGGTAGTCAGAACTCACTTCACTTGCCGAACTGGTAGGTTCAGTAACGTCGAGTGCATAGTAGGAGGAGCCGCCATTTCGCAGCCCGCCCATCACAATACTTCGCCACCGCAGGGGCTCGGAGTCCCTCGACGTGAGTTCCGGGTTCACAGAGGCAAGTTCGCCGCCCGACACTTCGCGGTAGAACCACGCGTCGGCGGAGACAGGAGAACCGTCAACTGTTTCCATCGTACGCGGAAACGTGATCGACTTCGGCAGCTCCTTAATGGTGTCGCGAATCGCAGAGGGCATAAAACCAAAAAGCTCTTCGCCGGTGCCCCGGTCGTGTGCAGGTTGCGGCAACGGAACGCTCGTCGGGTTGCCACCAACGTCAGTTTCATGCGTCTGCCAAGTGCCAGCCTGGAACGCGTGGAGGAACCCATCGTTTGCACCGGCGTAGATCACCCGCGTGCGCTCCCGATGCTGGCTAGCGAACATCCTGTAGGAGAGATCGTTCACTGCTGCATTGGGTGAGCCAATCACAACCGGGTTTGAGTGAAAGACGTCGCCGAGCATGATCTTGCCGCCGCTTTCGTTGGCACGCACGACACACGGATCACTGCCGAAGACGCAACCGCGAGCAACGTTCACCAATGCCGTCGCCATCTCCTCCTCGCCGTTGACTGCGAGATCGCTATACGGAACGTCGAGATCATCAACACCCACTTGAAGGCCAAACAGATCGGCCCAATCGCCTTCTTCGCCGCTCGCGATCGAAAACGTATCCGGCTTCGAGAACATTGAGGTGTCGGAGGACTCGATATACAACTTGCGATCGTCGGGGTCCGGAATTTCATCCGCCGCATCCCAGTGCGCTTCGTCGAAGAAGCGCAGCGCACCGTTGGTATCGCAAGGCGGCGTTGAACTGGCGCTATCACCCGTGGCGCAATTGCCGTTTTTGTTCAAGATATCGCCAGCGGCGCTGAAACCGAAGTTCTTGAGATGCCCTTCCCAGAAGCCCGTGTTGGCCTGGGGAAGAAAGAAGCTGGTGTAGAAGTTGTCGCCATCCGACGTTCGACTTGCGGGCACCGTCGCCGAGGTAAAGGACTGTGTCTTTTCGATGATGTCCGATACGGAAGCCACGATTGCGGCGGCGAGCTCTTCCGCATTGTTGCTGTGGAAGAAGAGACCGTTGCCAACCGATGCGGTTTTTCCGAGCAACTGATTTGCAACCGACGCTGTGGTAAAGCCGACCGTGTAGGTGTCGATGTTTTGCACGCCGGCGAGATCGCGGTGGAAGTCGTTGTCCTGCATGAACTTCGCAATGTCATCGAGGTAGTAACTCGTCTCGTTGCAGGTTGGGCAAGAGCCGGCGATCTCATCACCTGCTTCGGGCAAAAGGTTGTCGGTGTTGTAGTCGCCAATCAAATCATCCTGAAACGCCGTCAGATCCATCGAGTCGAAATCATCCTTGGTCGGCTCGCCGTCTGTGATGATGATGACGAAACTCTTCTGGCAGGTGTACTGAACCGGCGAAGGAGGCGTGTTGGAAAGATTGCTTGTTTCGGAACCCGTAATCGTGATGTTGTAGGCGGGGAACTCCGTCGTGAGGTCTTTGCCAAAAGCCGGGTTATCTCGGCTCTGGAAGTAGCGATAGACGTTGTACAGCGTCTCCGCGAGAGGCGTCCAAGAGTCGGCAGTCAAGTCGTCGATGAAGTCGGCAATTTTGGCGTCCTGGTC
>JBLFWR010000230.1:0-3954 GCA_047611725.1 Binatia bacterium
TGGCGATGCGCCCGTGCACACTGGCAGCAGCGGTGGTTCGGCTGATCAGGAACACGTCCACCACGAACATGCTCAACCCGAGCATGCGGCGCACGTTGGTGACGACGTGCAAAACGCACTTGCTACTCGCCCCGAGGCGGGAAGCCGACCCGATTTGGCGCAAGCGGCGGCAGCTATCTTGCCCGCCTATCTAGAACTCCACCGGGTGTTGGCGGCCGACCTTTACGTTGACGTTGAAAACGCTGTTGCACGCTTCGCGGAGGCGGTCGGCAAGGTCGTTGGCAAGGTCGTTGGCAATGTTGCCAACGTCGGAAACGTCGGAAACGTCGCGCCCGAGCCAGGGCATTCCTCGTTGCCGGCGCCGATACTGAACCGTGTGCGTGAAGCGCTTGTGCACATGCAGGGCCGTCAGATCGATGTCGTGCGAGCGCAATTCACCGACATTTCGGCCGCCTTGATTGATCTGGTTTCGCTGGTTGGCCCCGAGCGCATGCAGCCCCCGTTACATGCGTTCGACTGCCCGATGGCTGGAGCCCAATGGTTGCAGGAAGGAGTTCGTGCGGAGAACCCCTACTATGGATTTGCGATGCACTCCTGCGGCGATTCTGTCGACCTCAGTGCGGTCGTCCCCAGCGAAGTAGTCCCCAGCGCGATCGTCCCCAGCGAAGTAGCGAAGTGAGGGCTAGCGAATGATTGCTTCGATCATTACGTGGAGTGTCCGCAATCGCGGAATGGTTCTTCTCGCTACGGCCCTTATCGGCATTGCCGGTCTCTATACCGTCAAGACGATCGGCGTGGATGCTATTCCAGATCTTTCCGACGTTCAGGTGATTGTGTTCACCGAGTACCCGGGACAGGCCCCGCAGGTTGTTGAGGATCAAGTTACGTACCCGCTGACGACGGCGATGTTGTCGGTCCCGTTTGCGAAGGTCGTGCGCGGATACAGTTTCTTTGGCTTGAGTTTCGTCTACGTAATTTTCGAAGATGGAACCGATCTTTACTGGGCGCGGTCGCGGGTCTTGGAGTACTTGAACTTCGTCCGCAACAAGTTGCCCGCCACGGTTTCCCCGCAACTGGGTCCCGACGCTACCGGTGTTGGTTGGGGCTATATGTATGCGCTGGTTTCGGGTCCGTACTGCGCCGACTATCCGAGCGGAATTTTTGTTGACGACCCGGGCGAGCGCTTGTTGCGCGTCCCACACACGGCACAGGTCGGTGCCGAAAAGACTTCGCGCGCCGTCACCGACCCTGCGTCGTTCGATTGGTATGCCAAGCGCGACGACGCCCCGGAGGAACTGCGCGATAGTTTACGTCTCATGCGTGCGTTGCCGGGTTCTGTCGCGCAGTGCCCGGTTGGTGGTGGCGCGCTGGTACAACCCGACGTCGATCTTTCCGATCTACGTAGCCTCCAAGATTGGTACCTTCGCTTCGAATTGACAGCGGTGTCCGGGATCTCAGAAATCGCGAGTCTGGGCGGTTTCGTTCGCCAGTACCAAGTACAGGTCGATCCCAATCGCTTGTTGGCTTACGGCATTTCGCTAGAGAAAGTTCGCAACGCGATTAAAAGCTCAAACAGTGATGTCGGTGGGCGCGTTATCGAGGCGAGCGAGACCGAGTACATGGTGCGCGGAATTGGCTATATCCGCGACCTCGAGGACATTCGACAGGTGAGTCTAGGGGCGACTGAAGCGGGAACCCCGATCTTTTTGGGTGACGTCGGCCGTGTAGAGATCGGCCCGGATATTCGTCGTGGATTGGCCGATTGGAACGGCGAGGGCGAGGTCGTCGGTGGCATCGCGGTGATGCGTTTCGGCGAGAACGCCTACCAGGTGATTGGTCGTGTGAAGGAACGGCTGGGCGAGTTGCGTGCCGGACTCCCACCCGGTGTTGATGTTGTGGCCGCTTATGATCGGTCGTCTTTGATCGAACGCGCCGTGGAGTCGTTGAGCGACAAGCTTGTCGAAGAAATCATCGTGGTCGCCCTGGTTTGCGCGATCTTCTTGCTTCACCTGCCGTCGGCTTTCGTTGCCGTGATTGTTCTTCCGTTGGGCGTGCTTGCAAGTTTGATGGTGATGAACCTTATGGGCATGAACGCCAACATCATGAGCCTTGGCGGTATCGCGATTGCGATTGGTGTCATGGTCGATGCATCGGTTGTGATGCTCGAGAATGCTCACAAACACCTGTCCCGCGCTGGATCCGGAAAGAGCCGAGTTGACGCGATTCTGGATGCGGCGACAGAGGTCGGCCCCGCGTTGTTCTACAGCTTGCTGATCATCACGGTGAGCTTCATGCCGGTGTTCGCGTTGGAAGGGCAGTCGGGACGAATGTTTCGTCCACTGGCCTATACAAAGACGTTTGCGATTGCCGCGAGTGCGGTGATCGCCATCACGGTTATCCCTGCGTTGATGGTCTACCTACTGCGCGGGCGGATACCGAGTGAGGAACGCAACCCGCTGTCGCGCCTGTTCATCGCGATTTACCGACCTGTTGCGATTTTTGCGTTGCGGCACCGCTTGGCAACAGTGCTCACCGCGGTCGCCATAATCGTGTTGACCGCGTTGCCGTTGTTCGGCGTTCAATCACTGACAACCCGAGTTCGGCCAACTCTGACGGCGATGGTTGAGCCATCGCGAGCACTGCCGCTGCGGCGCATCGGTGCGGCGGGTGGATGGATCGTGTCGCAAGCGCAAGCCTGGTTCCCCGGGCTTGGCAGTGAGTTCATGCCGCCCTTGAATGAGGGCGATCTGTTGTACATGCCGACTACCGATCCGGGAGTCAGCATCACCAAAGCTCGCGAGATTCTACAACAAACCGATAAACTCATTGCGACGTTTCCTGAAGTCCATCACGTCTTCGGAAAAATCGGCCGGGCGGAAACCGCCACCGATCCGGCGCCGTTATCGATGGTCGAAACCACCGTAATGCTTGAGCCCGACAAGGAACGCTGGCGCACCATCGGCACCGATCGATTCTTTTCCGATTGGCCGGCGCCGTTGCGAGACCTGTTGGCGGCAGTTTGGCCGCTGGCGCGTCCGATTACCGTTGCGGAGTTGGTGTACGGCTACCAGGGCGCGGACGGAGAACGCGTGCGCGGCATGAATGAGGTGGTCGCGCTGCCGGGTCTGACAAATGCGTGGACGATGCCGATCAAGACTCGTATCGACATGCTCTCGACCGGCATTAAGACACCGGTCGGCATTAAGATTATGGGCCCTGATTTGGCGGAGCTCGCCCGGCTTGCCGAAGAAGCGGCAGGGGTCGTGCGTGTTCTTCCCGGCACCTTGTCGGCCTATGCCGAGAAAGCGGTAGGTGGCAACTATCTCGATTTCGAAATCGATCGACTTGAAGTGGCACGCTACGGGCTGTCGATCGAGAATGTTCAGAACGTGATCATGTCCGCGATGGGCGGGATGAACGTGACCTACACGGTTGAAGGGTTGGAACGTTATCCTGTCAATTTGCGTTATCCTCGAGAGCTTCGTGACAACCGTGCTGCGCTTGAGCGTACGTTGATTGCCACGCCGTCAGGAGCACAAGTGCCAATTGGGCAACTCGCCACGATTCGCGTGCACAAGGGGCCGCCTGTCATCAAAAGCGAGAACGCCCGGCGAACGGCGTGGGTGTATGTCGACTTGGCCGGAATTGACGTGGGAAGCTACGTGAAATCTGCACGCGAAGCCGTGGCCGACGGTGTTGTGCTTCCCGAAGGCTACAGCGTGGTTTGGTCGGGGCAGTACGAGTACATGCAAAAGGCCGCCGCGAGGTTGCGTATTTTGGTGCCACTGGCTTTGGCTGTGATTTTCATTCTGCTGTTCGTGCATTTCGGAAATTTGACCGAAGCGATGATCGTGATGTTGGGTCTTCCCTTCGCGATGGTCGGAGGCGTTTGGCTGCTTTGGGGCTTGGACTTTTGGGGACGAATGACGGGGGGAGAGCCCTATAACCTGTCGG
>JBLFWR010000231.1:0-3922 GCA_047611725.1 Binatia bacterium
CGACCCTGATCTAACCCGACCCGAATCCGACGAGCTGCGGCGCGCGCTGCTCGTTCGGTGGGGCGACCGCTTGAAGCTCGCGGAAATCGGCTAGATTTCCCGCCAACGCTCGTTGTTCACGGCTTGTTGTTCACGGCGCGCTTCGAAGAATCTGAACTTTCGACGCTAGAATCCGGGTACGAGTTCCGATGATGTTCCCCGAGACCCGAACACGAGCACGCCTTTGAATGTCAGCCAGGGTTCCGTCCTCGATCACCGTGTTTGCGTCTAGAACGACGGTTCGCCCTGAAGCCAGGGTGAACTGGTCTCCGTCGGGCTGCGTGCGAACGATTCCTGCAACGCGCACTTGATCGCCGATGTCGGCTGCGCCCGCGGGGTCGAGTACGCGTACCTGGGTTGCTGTGAGCACGCGTCGGCTGCCTGACAGTGTGCCGCGAACGCTGACGACGGTTGCGTTTGAGAGATCGTCTGCACGTGCTCCGATGAACGTAGCACTAGAAAAATCAACGAAGATCGGTGGTAGTCGAAAGTTCTCGCCGCCGGAGTTCAAGTTTCGTACATGTCCACGTATCTGTATTCGGTCGCCGGCGGGGCTATCGATGCGCGTGGCGCGAATTTCTTCGTCGTCTTCTTCCAGTCCGCTAACTCTGACCCTGGTTCCAAGGGGAAGATCATTGGGATCAACGCCGACCAGCAACGTATTGTCGTCGAAGTGAACGGTTCGTCCGACAACGACCATCGTTCCCGCCAACGGGCTAACACTTTCAACGGGCCCGCGAAGATCTTCCTCGAACTCCACGATCGTGGCGATGCCGGTGTCGCCGTTAATGGTTCCCGATATCCCGACTCGCATGCCAATTTCGAGGTCCTGGTCGTCACCAAGTTCGCCGTTGACGGTAATCGTGGCTTCGTTCACCTCGAAGTGAACGCCAGCGACAATCACAGAGCCAAAACCTTCGATCGGGCCTTCTACGAAGCCGCTACCGCCGATTCCGCCGGAATCCAGGCCGCCACCGCCGCAGGCAGCGGGCATGCAGGCCAGCACAAAACAAAGAAGAACTCTGATTGAAAAACAGGGGGTCATTTTGATTTCTCCTCGTCGGGCGCGTCGCCTTCCCAGTAGTAGACGCCGACGACAATTTGTTTGCGGCCGCTTCCGCCAAGATCCGGATGCATGTCGCGATCGTGCGGACTGATCTCCGCGTCGAGCTTCTCCAAGAGCTTTTGTCCGCGTCGACCCGCACTTTGCCGAAGTCCTTCGAGAGCCTCGGCGGGTAGGTTGTCGTAGGCGACTTTGCGCTGGAACCACAGCTCGCCGACGTCCGGGTCCATGTTGTGCTCGATGGTTGCGGCGAGAGTGTGGAGATCTTCTCCGAGGATACCGAGCTTCGAAATTTCGTCGCCTCGCGGCACGTAGCCACGTGCCGCCAATTCGATTCTACCGTCACGGTTTTCGACGACCGCGCCGACGCGCAGCAGCTCGTCGAAAACCGCACGGGCGGGCATGTCCCCGCTGTAAGAGCGTACCAGTTCGCTGAAGCACGGAGTCGCGCCATCGAAGGGCAGGGCGGCTGGCGAGCCGTCGGCACGATGGTAGGCCTGTTCGCGAACCCAAGCTGTGGTTACCCGCGCAGCGCGATTGAACTGTGCAACGACCGGGTCGGGTGAGCCGTCAGTCTGCGCCTTGCGCAGGCGCCGCACGTCTTTGCGGGTCAGGCCGGTAAGTACCGAGATGCGGGCGTCGGTCGAACGGCGCCCGTCGATCGCAAAGTCTTCGTCGGCGGCCTCGGTGAAGACCTCTTTGGCGATTTCCGCGAAAGCCTTGAACGGCAGGCCGTGAGTCAGGAACAGACGCACCAGCGGCCGCAATGCACGGCGAGTGGCGGCGGCAAGAGCCCGGTGGACGGGATTCTCCTGGGGATCGTCTGTTTTGGTGCCTGACATTGGTGTTTGGCCTTAACGCCGAAAAAAATTCCCACAAGACCGCTTGACGTGCCCGTCAATTGGGATTATTTTCCCAAACATAGCGCAAAGGGTTGCGCCTGGCAACAGCTAACAAGACCGGCCAGCGGCACAACCGCCCGGCCAGCAAAGGAGAACTCGAATGCTCAACCAATACACGACTCGTGCCGCAACAACGCGTGCCCTACAGATCACCGCACTCACCCTGGGCCTCGTTGGCCTGCTGGCCGGCCCCGCCGACGCCCGGCATAACAACCGTCCGACTCCCGGCGAGCGTGCCACCTGCCAGGCCGCCTGCAAAGACCTACGCAACGACTGTGGTCGCGGCTGTCGTGCCGAAAGCATTGACTGCATCCGTCCGGCTAAAGAAGAGACGCGTGCTTGTTTCGCTGTTTGTGGCGAAGACTTTGAAGCCGAAAGCGTAGAGCTCGGCGAATGTCGGGACTCTTGCGTCGCCGAGATCCTCAACCCTGTGCGAACCGAATGCCGCGCTTCTCGCAAAGAGTGCCGTTCCATTTGCTACCCGGGCACTTGCCGCCAGGATTGCCGCGGCGATGCGACTCCTCCGAGCACCTGCAAGTCCGAATGCGCTTTGGAACTGCGCGAGTGCGCGAAAGCGGGTCGGGCTGAGCTTCGCGGCTGCATCGGTGAAGCGGGCTGCCGCGTACTAGAAGGCGAAGAGCGTGAGGATTGTGTCGCGGCTTGTGTCGAGCCCGCCCGTGAGAATCACGCCGCCTGCAAGACCACTTTCCAGGAGTGTGCCGAAGTCTGCGACGTCGATACCACGGAGTAGGGGACAAACCTGAATCGAACTTGAGACTCACGGGCGGATCGATGCCTCTCTCCCGATCCGCCTGTGCTTGCACCCCCGCGAGTCCGCAACCTTCGCGGGGGTGCAGCCCAAGTTCTAACCTTTCGTCGGCTTCGGGGTTCATCCACCCTGCAGTGCCAACCCGCGGAAACAGCGTCATTTAGTCGCCGTCTCCGTTCCCCCGAAGCCGACGGAAAAATCGGGGACGGGTACCGATTTTCGCATTGCGAAAATCGGTACCCGTCCCCGATTTTACGTTACCGCAATTTTGGCGGTTACGGAGTTAACCGGGCGCCTTGCGGACTCTAGGCTGGCGCTACAACTCCGACCGTATGGTTATCGACTACGCGAATCTCGCTTACCGGGGGCCGCTGGCTCAACGACAAGTGACTCGCGCGAGTAGCTAAGAGTGACCTGTTTCGAGCTACAGCGAGGCTCGGATCTCTGGTGAGCTCTTCGGGTTGCTTGCGCGCTTGCTTGCGGCGCGTCTCGGCTTTTTGGCGATTGGCAGCGCTTTAGCGATGGTGTTCGCGACCGCCGAAGGTGAGGGGACCTCGGCCGTTACAAACGGAGAATTCTCGCTCACCGCACGGCTACCGCCGCGAAAAATGTCGGCCGGATCTTCGACCATCGATACTTCTCTTTCGGCCTGTAGCCAAAGCTCCAAGTCCTTGCCGTCGGGTCTGCCCATCTCCTCCCAGAGGAGATACGCGCGCACCCTTGCGGCAGCGCTGCGTCGGTCGGATTCTGATTTTGAAGTTGCCATCGTTTGCCTTCCCTGTTGATGGCCAGTTGCTTGGGCAGCCAGCACATTTTGAAACAAGCAAGGAACAGGCAAGACGACGCGTAGTTTGGAACCGCTCAGAACCCTAGGTTTTTCAGCCCCTTCGGGGCTTCCTACGAGACCCGAACCGCCCAAAATTCCCAATCGTCGGAGCCTTTTGGGGCGTGGTTTCGCGCAGATGTGAAGTGTCGTTCTGGGGGGCGAAAAGTGGCCGTGAATCGGGGCCGTGAATCGGGGCCGTGAATCAGTGGGGATGAGGTGGTCCCGCCCGAGCGCCTGCGCCGTCAAGATCAGCCGTTTGGCTGCGCACCATCTTCGAAGTTGAACAGCAGCTTGCCTAGGCTATGAACCCGAGTATGGCTGCT
>JBLFWR010000232.1:0-3877 GCA_047611725.1 Binatia bacterium
GGTCCCCGCGATTGAGAAAGCTGATACGCATCCGGGTTAACAATGTGTGATTTGCGCAGCCGGAGCGTTGCGAAAATGCACGTTGCGTTTTTCGCACGGGTCTAGCCTGGCCCTGGCCCTAATGGCGAAAACGGGCAACTGCGCACGATTTGCGCGGTTCTCGCCTTAGCGTGCCGTAAGGGGCGAGCCCCTCCAACTTATGTAGAAACAAAAAGTCGCTACCTTGAGTGGGACGATTCTCGCCCCTGTTCTCTGCTTAGAGAATCCCGCTTTGCTCAACGATTCGTCGAATGCCCGAAAAGGCTCGGCTTCCCAGGTCCAGAGCCATGGCACGCCTCGTGCACAACAGGAGGCACAGGCTGCGGGCCGTTGGCGACCACCGACAAACCGCCCGCACACGAGGGTTAAAGACATGATCTGGAATCTGAAGAAACGAAACCGAAACGAGAAGGGAATGGCAGCAGTCGAGTTCGCGCTCGTCCTTCCTGTCGCCTTGCTGCTCGTTGCTGCGATCATCGAGTTGGGCACTGGCTTCTACCGCCAGCAGATTCTGACTGGTGCCGTCCGCGAAGCTTCGCGGATGGGGACCTTGGCTTCCGAGCCGCGCCTCACGCAGGGCGAGATCGCCGATAAGGTCTTTGTTTATTTGGACAACGCCGGACTCGATGGTGGAACTTCGGCCGTCACGGTAACTGGCGCCGGCGGTGCCTCGGGCCAGCCTCTCACGATTGAGGCTACATACCCGACGAGCACTGGTTTCATCGCAGGCATGCTCTCAGCTGTGAACACTGTTTACGGGACGAACGGTAGTGGCGGCACGGGGAGCAGCAGCATCACCGGTACGCTGACCCTGCAGGCGCGTATTTCTGCGGAACTCGAGTAGTCGTAGGAACTAGGGCGATGAAGACCGAGATCAACAGCCACAGAAAGGCGCATTTACAATCATTTTCGCGGTTGCCGGACTGGCGCTCATGGGCATGGCGGCCCTGGCCATCGAAGCCGGTTACATGATGGTCACCAAGGCCGAGCTACAGAACGTAGCCGACGTCAGTGCCGCCTTTGCCAACTCTTGAGCTTGGTCGAATTTACGAAGAAGCGGGCAACGTCAACATCAGCGAATATCTATTGACGGGCGCCGAAAAGGCCCGCATCGCGCTAGCTGCCAACATGTTTTCATTGCGGAACAAGACAGCCAGAAAAAACATCTATATTCATCTCAACGATTTCAAATTTGGAACTTGGGACGGTGCGAGTCGCTAGTTGGTTGAAGACGACTACGGCGTTACGTCGATCGGTGTGTCGGCGCGCCGCGACGCGTATGCGAACGTAAATGTTTCCACGCTGCTAGCCAGCGTTGCCGGCTGGCACAGGTTTGAAGATGCACCGGCCAACGCCAATAAGCTCAAGGCGATCCCCACCGAAATCGAATCCGGAACGTTCGTAAGCCCGGAGCTGATCACCGGCGAAACCTACTACAACTTTAGCGGTGGTACCGTCGCAAGCTCCCTGAAAAAGGCCGAAAAAGCTTTCCAAGCGCAGAAAGACGCGGACGGCAAATGGTTGGTCTACTTGCCAGTGTTCGAAGCGGACGATTGCGCCAACCCGCACGGTTGGCTGAAGATTGTTGGCGTGGCGACTGCGATCATCACCAACATCAAGCCAACGGGCCAGAAAAAAAATGATGCCGAGATTCAGTGCGATGTGGTGATGTTCGGAAAGGGCGGCGGGCCTGACTACGGCACCAGCGTTGGGACTAGGCAGATCGTCAACTAGCGAGAGTTAGTCCTACGGCTGTCTCTTACGAGACAAACCATCCATGAGATCAGCGGCGCGAGCCGCTGCCGCACGAACCGCATTGTTGTTACTTTGCGGTTCTGCTGCGTTGGCTGTCACCTTTCCGTTTACGTCGGTCTCGGTTTCCTCGGCGCGTACGCTTGGGCGGTTTCGCGGCTCAGGAATCAACGGCGGGGGTGGCCCTGCAAACCAAGCGATTAGATTTCCAATCGGTTCGGGGGCCAGTGAGGCCATCGCCTCGATAGCCTGCGCTCCCGGAGGCAACGTCAGCGCTCGCAGTTGCAAGCGAATCACCGTGGTCACTCCGTCCGCAATCTGTGCGGCCGATGGCTGCCATCCGGCCAAGCCAGACGGCACGACCGTTGCCAAATGAATCCCGACTTCCGCAATTTCTTCGCGTAGCGCGTCCAGCGTGCGTAGCGTTGCGGCCTGAGCTGCCGCATGTGCTCCCAGACCTGCACTGCGCGACCATCCGGGCCCGCCCACGACGGCTACGATGGTGCCGTGCCCACGTTCTTCCATCACAGCGACGGCCTCTTGCACGTAGGCCAACGCGGCGACAGCTTGTTCGCGCAATAGCGCCTCGAAGCGCTCGGCCTCAAGTGTGCGAAGCGACACAGGAGCAGGATCGCCGGTAGTGAAGATTACGATGTCCAAGCCGCGCAAAGTCTCGGCGGCTTCGGCCAACGAAGCGGCGGCGATTCCTGTCCCACCGGCGTGCTTGGCTTGTTCGAGAAGTTGGTTGTGCTGACCAGGGCTGGTTTCGATCAGCGCTAGCCGCGCCCCTTCGGCCGCGGCTGCTAGTGTGATGGCGATGCCGGGCTCTTCCGCAGCTCCAATGATCGCAACTGCGCGGTCGCGAAGCTCCCGACTTCCGGGCAGCAATCGCGCGAGCCAACCACCGAGCATGTGGCTAGCGAATCCGTGCGACGACAGTGTCGACCGGGAACGTGCCTTCGATGGGAATTGTGCTGCCGCTCGGGAACTCCGGAGGGATTCCGTCAGCTCTGAGGACAAAGGCGTCAACTCGGCCGTGCCCGCCTAGGGGTACGTATAAGATTCCGCCTTCAAGGGTCAGGCCAAGAGGGAACGATTCCGGGTCTTTTTTCGTCTGACCGATTGGGCCGGTTTCCAAGGGGAACCCGGTGGTAGCGTCCAAAGCGTAGGTTGCGACTTGGCCGCCATTAAACGCCGCTGCGTAGATCAGGTCGCCGTTCAAAACCAAGTCCGAGTAAAAATCTTCCGGGTCGGTTTCAGCTGCAATCTCATTGTCAATCAAGCCGCCGGGAAAGATCGTGTAAGCCCGAATGTTCGCGTCTCGGCCTGACGTTACGTAGAGCACGCCGTCGCGCACGGCGATGTCATCGGGGAGCGAAACGAACGTGTCGGGTTCTTGATTCTCGGCTTCTTCCGGTAGTTCGCCGTCGCTTCTGATCAGGAAGACATCAACCTGCGCGCGGTCACGGGTGGCCGCGTACAAAAGGTCACCGTCCAGAGCTAGCGATTGGTAGTCGCTGGGAAGTTCACCAACGCCGGTGGAAGAAGGGTTCTCGGTGATGCGCCCTTGGTCGTCGATGGGATAGGCATTGACTGCATTGAGGCCAGCGGTGGCGACATAGACATGGTCATTGGCCACGACCAGTTCGAGATTGTCCATGAATCTGAACGAGAATGATGACGAGGTTGGCGTTTCGGGGAGCGCACCGTCGGCGCCAACGGCAGCAGAGATCACGCGTTCACGACCGGATACGAAAAGGACTCCATCGGCGAAGGCCAGGCGTCGGGGGTTGGTGATAGCGACCGAACTAAAAGGGGCTCCCTGCGGAATTCCGTCGGTTCCCAAGCGGTATGCGTCTACACGATTGGCGTCGGCCAAAGCGACGTACAGAACCAAGTCTCCGGCGGGGGCCGTTGTTGGTGGAGCTGCCGGGACGGCGGGGGCCGTTCCTCCTCCGCCACAAGCGGCTGCCGAGACCGTAAGGAGGACTGCTGCCAACAGCGCACGCGGGAACTGAAGAATGGACATTGGCGGAGCATTATAAGGCCCTCGGCGGGCTGTCCAACCGGGCTCAGTGCGGGGGTG
>JBLFWR010000233.1:0-3871 GCA_047611725.1 Binatia bacterium
GTCCGTGAATGCCGGAACGCCGACGATTCGCCACTAATTGAATCTTTAGAAAGGCACCGCATTTGCCCCTCGCGTCGATGTCGAGGTCAAATGGGATGACCGTCACTATGGACCGTCACTATGGACCGTCACTATGGACCATCACTATGGACGGCTGCTATGGACGGTTGCATGGGGGGCCGGTGTAGACCGTCGCTATCGACCGTCGTTATGCTGGCGACGAGTCCTCAGAGAACCGACGTCCGCAGTTCAGGCAACGCCAGGTCCGTTTCCCCGCTCCGATAAAGGCAGCGATGAGGTCGCGAAATCTCGAGCCCTCCCGTTCCAGCCGCTGGCCGTGACAATCAGGGCACATTTGGGGCTTGGCGCTCGATCCAGCGGGTCCGGCGGAGCCAGGCTCCTTCGTGTCGCCGCCCTCGAATGGCTGTGTGAGGCGCTGTGCACCGAGCGTGCGGCGCCCTCCGCCCGCAACCCGCGAATTGGCCGGTCGCCTTTTGCCCGGAGTCGCAGCCACTGGATGCGGTTGGGATGCGCCGTCCTTGGGGGCGCGGTCCTGGGGGGCAACGTCCTCGGGGTCGCCGTCATTTTCGAAAACTGGAATTTCAGCGGCGGTGCCCAGGATTTCGTGGGCAGCCCTGGCGTCTTTGGGGTGGACCCGCAGCTTTACGCCGCCGATCGCGTTGGCGTAGGCCCAATCCAGGTTGGCCGTGTGTTCATCTCCCAACTCACATTCGATTCCGTCGGCTTCCAGACGGGCGCGGGCCAGGTGGGCCATCCAGGGGGCGATGAAGGCAGCGACAGTGACCCAGTTCCGACTATCTTCCACTTGGTGAGCCTGCCATGGGTGGATGCTTATCGCACGGGTATGCGACAACATTATGGCCGGGGGGTTTCTCATGAAAATTGGAAAGGATGTTCTTGCTGTCGGGTTTTTGCCCGGCTTGGTGTTTGCCGCGCTTTTTGGCTGCGTTTTGCTGGGTTCCAGCACTGATGTGCACGCAATAGCCCCCTGTTTGGTTCCTGGTGACACCGACACGGACGGTGTCTGCGACGACGTAGACAACTGTGTGAACGATGCCAATCCCGGTCAGGCCGATTTTGACGGCGACAGTCTCGGCGATGTTTGTGATTTTTCGATCGAGGGCGTGGATCTGCGACGCCTGTTCATGCGCCGCGCCAAGACACGCGCTTCCAAAGATCGCTGGTCAGCGGCCGCAGTTCTCCCCGATGATTTGGTCCCCACGCTTCTCGAGGATATTGCCGAAGGCGGCGTCAGCATTACTTTTTCGGCGACGCTTTTGGGCGACACCTCGCTGTCAGAAGTGCACACGGCCAGTTGGCCAGAAAGCGATTGCCTGCTGCGGCGAAACGGTTTGTTCGTGAGCTGCCGTTCTTCGGAGACGCGGGCGAGGGTAAAAAAATTGCCGCCCGATTCGTCCAGGCGAAATACGCTTGAAGGCCAACGTAAGAGATTTGGAGTTGCCTGAACTGCTTTTCGGCGACACCCCGTTCGGGTTTACGCTGAGTGCCGCGGGCGACGTGGATCGAACCGATGACGCACCCGATTGTCGTGGCCCAGGCACAACCCGCCTAGTCTGCTCCGGCGACGGCCCCGACCCCGCCCAAAATTAATCGGGGACGGGTACCTATTTCCGCTAAAGCGGAAATAGGTACCCGTCCCCGATTGTTACAGGCGTTCGATGATGGTGGCGTTGGCCATGCCGCCGCCTTCACACATCGTTTGTAGACCGAAGCGGCCGCCGCTGCGCTCGAGCTGATTGAGTAGGGTCGTCATTAGGCGTGCACCGCTGCAGCCGAGCGGGTGGCCGAGTGCAATCGCACCACCGGCAGGATTCACAAGCGCCATGTCGGGGCCAAATTCTTTGGCCCATGCCAGCACTACCGGAGCGAAGGCTTCGTTGATCTCAACTGCATCGATGTCCGACATCTTCAGACCGGAGCGCTCGAATGCGCGTGCGGTGGCTGGGATTGGTGCGGTTAGCATGATGATCGGATCGCAGGAGCCAAGTGCGAACGTGTGAAAACGGGCACGTGGCTTGAGGCCAAGCTCTTCGGCTCGCTTGCGTTCCATGATCAGCATGGCGGCCGCGCCATCGGTGAGCTGAGAAGCATTGCCGGCCGTGATGACACCGCCCTCTTCGAACGCAGCGTTCAGAGCGCCAAGCTTTTCAACTGTCGTCCCTCGCCGAATTCCGCCGTCAACGTTGATGGTCTCTTTCCCACCGTCGTCGTGGGTGACATCAACCGGCACGATCTCGTTTTCGAACCATCCTTCGTCTGTGGCGTGCGCCGCACGGCGATGCGATTCGGCCGAGAACCCATCGAGGTCTTCGCGCGAAAGGTTCCATTTTTTGGCAATGATCTCAGCGGAAACCCCCTGATTCACCATGCCGCCGCGATCGTACAGGTTCGCTTCGACATAGCGGTCGATCATTTGCGGACCCATCGGTGCACCGCCCGAGGCCATCGCGGTGCCCATCGGAATGCGGCTCATCGATTCGACGCCCGCGGCGATCACGACATCGTACCCGCCAGCAATAACGCCCTGGGCTGCGAAGTGCGCGGCTTGTTGTGATGAACCGCACTGACGGTCGACGGTGGTTCCGCAAACGGTCTCCGGCATCCCGGCGGCCAAGGCGGCGTTGCGGGCAACGTTGAACGCCTGCTCACCAACCTGACTGACACAGCCCATGATCACGTCTTCAACCAACGAGGGGTCGATCCCGGTGCGTTCCATGAGTGCGGCCAACGGTTTGGCGGCCAGATCGACAGCATGGATTCCGCTAAGGGAGCCACCTGCTTTACCACGGCCAAGAGGGGTACGAACGGCATCGACGATGACGGCTTCTCGCATCTGAAATTGTCTCCTGTTTGCGACGTCGCAGCGTGCGGCGTCGTCGAACGATTTGGTAATAGGGGCTAAATCGAGACCAGAAGTCGCGAGGGGTCAAGCACACCACGATCGCACTGGGCGCGCTCGGGCTTTCACGAGGACATGTTAGCATCGCGATCTCGAGGGCGGGTGTCGTGGCGTCCGTCGAATTCAAACCTGTTCAACCTGTGCAACTTTTTACTGAAAGAGACCGCTTTGTTTGGGCCCGCTGGCTGCCCCAATCGCTGCCCACGTCGCTGCCCACGTCGCTGCCCACGGTGCTGCCCACGGTGCGTCGCTTGTTTGCGACATTGATCGCAAGTCTTGTCCTGGCGTCTTGTGATCCCGTACAGCAATCGACTGCAGAGCTGGGCGATTCGCATGTCGATATCAGCCAGGAGGTCGCGGCTGGCGTTGGGAAACAGGCTGGGTCCGGCAACACACAGCTTGAGTCCTCTTCTGCAGCGCGTGTGACTGCCGTGGTTGGCGAGGCCACCGGTCAGGCCACCGGTCTGGTCGCAGTCCAGGCTGGTGCCTGGACCGAAGATGAGCTTGTCTATTTGGGGCAAAAACAGTGGTCCGCGACCGCCACGAAGACACCCTTCGCGGTACGCTACGCCGGGGAACTGAGTCGCTACAACAGCAATTTCGCGACCGTCATGCCCGGCGAAACCCTTGAGATAGAAGCCGCCGATCGAAGCGGGAGTGGTCGCTTCGTGCTGCGTACGTTCGGCGGTGAAGTCGAGGCCATTGGCTTGCGCCGTTGGACCTGGCGGGCGCCGCAACGTGCCGGAGCCGAGATTCACCTAGTCGTGCGTGACCTCGGTAGCGGAGCCAGCCTGCGCATCGTCGTGTTCGTTCTCATGCCCGCCGACCGCATGGTCAACGGTGTTCTCAATGGCTACAAAATCGGGCGCTACGCTACGGAATTCCCCTGGGAAACCACTGAGTACGATCCGCCGCGCGGCTTCATCGAAC
>JBLFWR010000234.1:0-3843 GCA_047611725.1 Binatia bacterium
ACAACCACATACCAATCGCGTTCCGGTGCCGTGATGATCTCTCCCTCGCCGCCTGTCTCGGTGAACCGGAAGGACGGGTCCTCCCTCCGAGCCGTCGCTTCGAACACCTGGCGCTCTTCGTCGCTGACCACAGGGTTCCAAGCGAACGCCTGAATCGCGAGTTCTCGGTCCAGCATGCGTTGCGCAAGCCGTTCAAACTCGCTGGCCGACATCCCTTCGCCCTTGCGTATCATCTCCTGTTGTAAAATCGCAAAGTCATCGACGACGTCGATGATTCGAGTCATGTAGGATTGAATTACGGCGAATTCGTAGCTCGTATCCGCATCGAAGCGCGTCTGGCTGAGCTCCTGCGACGCAGCGACATTGAAAACCCACAATCCGTACGAACCACCGATGCCAAAAAGCAGCACGGTTCCTAGTAGCAGCCAGTTGAGCAGATTGGAGATGATCTTTGGCATCGAGCGTTCCACGTTCGGTGCCCATTCGCGTCGATCACGTAAATCAATCGAGAAACGGATCGGCACTCGGACATATCGCGATCGCACCAATGCGACCAACTCCGCAGATGATAGTGCACTGCAGTGGCCCTGTACTCCCCGCTCACGTCGCCCATGCGCAGGCCATGAGCATGAGCAGCGAACTCGCCGCGACCGGGTCAGCAAGCTTTCCGCGCGGAGCCTCGCGTCGCGCTCCGAGCCAACTTCGCGTGCAGTTCGTGGTTTTGCCGCCAGCCTAGGGCTCCGAGCACCAACGAGAAACATGCAACAGCGGTCGAGATGTCCAACGCGAAGACTCTATGAGACGAACGCTAGCTCGAGGGAGATACTCCAGCTGTATTCGTCAACGGTCGTCAAACCCTCGGAGTAATGCTCGTGCGCTGCGTCAAACGTGGCGGCGTGAACGACGTTGAGGCCGACAAGGTCGCTGTTGCTATTGCCATTCGGCCGATTCACACGAGGTATGTCCGAATTGGCTAGAGATCGCGTAACTGAGACGCGTTACGCCACGCACGGTCATTTGGGTGCGCTCGCGCGGATCCATCGTCTCGCCCGACGGATTGAGGCCACTCTCGGTTCTGGTTTCGATCATGTTGACCATGAAAAACTCTTGGCCGTCGTCCGTTTCCGCGAACACGCGGAGCCTGGCTCTATGTCGTCGCTCCGCTATGAGCCGCAGGCTTCCCGACCCTGTGTGAGCATGGCCTCGATCTTTGGGGTCGCAAGCGGGCCGCTGGACGTCGTGTGCCCACAGCAGAAGAGTGCATCGATGCAAGCGATCGGGACCTAGATCGCCAAGTTAGTCGTAGGCACCTCTCTCCAGTTCCTGCGGAGTTCGAGGGCTAGCTACGCAACCGCGGCGGCCAGAATGACCTCGACCAGCGCAGCGGGTTCTTCCTCTTGGATGAAGTGCGTGCCGTTTGGAAACTCGCGGTGCGGCTGCCCCTGCGCACCTGGGACGTACTTTTGAAAGACGGTGTCGAAGAAGCCCAGTACCGGGTCCGCCTTTCCGTATGCGGTCACGAAGGGCTTCTGCCACTTTTCTAGAACTCGCCACGCCGCGTGGTAGAGCGCGAGCGCCTCGGGCGTAGGATCGCCGAGTGCCGGGAAGATCAAAACGCCGGCCTGGTAGCGCGCATCCGGGAATGGGGCGTCGTAGGCTGCAATTTCGGCGGCACTGAGGTCGATCTTCGCTCCGCTCTTAATGCCCGGGAGCCCCTCGGCGAGGGACTTGCCGATATCCATGCGGTCCTGCGCCGCGACCCATTGCTGCCACCGAGAGAAGGCTTTGGGGTCGATGGAATCCTTCTGCGCTTCGAGCATGCGGTCAAAATGGGCAGGGTCGGGGAGGGCGGCATTGGCTGCGACGATTGCGCGGAAGCGGTCTTCCTCGTGAAGTACTGCGGTGAGGCCGATCAGGCTTCCCCAGTCCTGACCAAAAAAGGTCGCGTCGTGAAGGTCGAGCTTGACGATGCACTCGCGCACCCAGCCGACGTGACGTGCAACGGTGTAGTCGCTTTTCTCGGCGGGTTTGTCACTTCTTCCAAAGCCGATCTGATCGGGGGCGATCACGCGGTGGCCCGCCGCGACGAGGCCAGGGATCATTTTTCGATAGAGGTACGACCACATGGGCTCACCGTGGAGCAGCATGACGGGCTTCCCGTCCCGCGGACCTTCGTCGACGTAGTGCATGCGGAGCGTGCCGCCGTCGGGATCACTCACTTCGAGGTAGTGAGGCTCGAAGGGGTAATGATCGAGCCCCTCGAATCGGTCGTCCGGTGTTCGCAGAACCTTCATCGTGGAACTCCTGTGTCTGTCTATCGAGATTGGGCCCGGAACTGCAGGCTCGATGACACTATATATTGGCACGCGGAGTGTCAATATGGAGATCTCTGGGACGGAGTCGACTGACCGTGCGCCAATCCTGGCCTACGAACTCGCCTTCGAGAAAAGTTGAAGATGGGGGCGTGGCCGCAGGGCCGAGCCACATAATCAATCTCCTGAAGTTCAACGAGGAGGCAGAGTGCGAGGAGGGTCGGGAGACCAATTTGACCAACGGCGAGGCCTGTACGTCGTCAGGCCAACTCGGTCTTGTCGTCTGACTTCTTCATCGTGCGAATCTGCGAATCTTAGTCGGATGGAGGATTGGCCAATTCGACCGGCTCGTCCTCGACCTCGTATAACCAGCCGGGCAATGCGCCACCTCTGCGCGCCTCGTCGGCAAAGTCAGCCAGTTTCTTTTCGGCCAGCGCGAGCGCTTTTTCGGCCTCTTCGGCCTTGAGCCGATGATCGTGACGAGCGGTCCCGCGCCGATAGTTTCTGCGATTGGCCTTCGCGTAAGCCTCTCGATGACGCGCAGCATCGCGCTTCAGTCGTGCGACGTCCTGCAGCGCCTTTCGATAGAGACCCTGCCAGTGTGCCTTGTCTTGCTCCAAGTCGGCGTCCGACCGGACTTGGGCTTGAGCCGTAGTGGATGTCGAGAACCCGACTCCAGCGATTGCAAGTATTGAGATGAGGGGGAGTACCAAGGTCATCCGGGAACGCCAGCGATTCGATACGGATCGCGGATCATGCACCGCGTGCTCTTCCGAATGACAGGGCGGATTCTCGTGGGAAGAATTCGGGTTCGCCTCTACAACTCTGACTCTGTGAATGGGATGCTCCGTCATGCGTTCGGCTCCGAGATGCGGGAGGTGAATCGTCAAGTTGATCGAGTTCGATTCATCCTCTCCGGGCATAGACTTCGAGGTTACCACGATATGCGGCCTATTGGTCGCTGACCTATAGGTAATCGTGAGCTGAAGATCCCAGAAAGCCGAGGTGACGGGCGCCATCATTCCACGCAGCCGCATTGCCCAGCCAAGGAAGTGGATGACAAACCTCCCGTGCCTCGTGCTGGCATATATCCAACGGAACCGAGCACGCGCTGAATTCTCGTCGTTGAACACGTGGCTGCAATCGCCGCTTGTTCGAACGTTTTGCCGTTCTCAATGAGTCGGCGTACTTTACCCGCTCATCGCGGCTGAGCCGCACACCTCGAATGGGCCCCGCTGCCATTGGAACAGCTCCACCGAATCCATACCACGCAGTCCGCCAAGTGTTGTGATGGCCATTTGAGAGCAAGGGGCAAGTCCAGTGCGCCGTTGCCCGTCTGTGATAGACAGGGAGTCAAGATCATCCACCAGTCGTTCGTAGAAACTTTTGAGAAGGCGCGTTTCCCCGAGTCACGCATGTTATTGCGCCTTCCTTTTCATTGACAGGTTTTGGTATTCACTATCCGGCCTGGGCTCGGTTTCTCGCAAGAGTCGAGGCGCTGCACGATTGACTCGACGATCTCTTGAGCTCG
>JBLFWR010000235.1:0-3825 GCA_047611725.1 Binatia bacterium
GAACTCGAGTTTCGGGCCCGACGTTTGCAAGGACGGCGTCGATTCGAGCCCGGTCCGAAACCGGAGAGCCGCCAACTTTGAGCTTGAGTCGAGTCACTCCGGCGTCGCGGGCTTGTCGTGCCGCCTGTGCGGTGAATGCCTCGTCGCCGCTTCCGAGCAAGGCGGACACGGGAACAGCACTGCTCGCATTCGGCCCCGCGATTAACTGGGCGACACTGGCGTTGGCAGCGCGGGCGAGCGCATCGATGGCTGCGCATTGGATTGCGGCTCTGGCTGCTGGGGTTGCGGTCAATGACCGCAGACAAACGTCGCCGGCATCACCGAGCCAGGTTGCCAATTTGGAACCAGCCACGCCATGGGCCCATCGTTGCAGATCGCGCTGTACCGACGGCAAATCGCTGTCGCCAATCCACCAGGCCGGCGCTGCTTCGCCGCAGCCTTGCAGGTTCTCACAGTGGATTGTGACCAGGAAGGCAACCCGCTCGTTGCCAACGGGATCGGCCAGAGGGGATGTAAGATGTAACGTGGTTTCTTCGATGCCGACGCGATCAATCGTCGCGTCGCCGTAGCGCGCCAGGACGTCCTCGAAAACATCCAAACCGAAAAGTTGGGTTACGCTTTCGGTTTCACTCAAAGCAGTAACCCCGCAGCCAACAGCGCGGCGAACAGCAACTCTATTTTGGCGGTGCCGGCAAGACTGGCGTTAAGAGCCGCGCCATCATTGCGAAACACTCTACGGCATTCAGCAGCGGCGGGGATCCCCGCTAGCAACGCTAGTGCGGCCCCGCCCGCAACCTGCAGTGCCAGCCACGCCGCAGCGCCGAACGCGATTGCGAAGCATAGGACATACTCGATGCGAGCAGCGCGCGCCCCGAAGCGTACGGCCAACGTGCGTTTCTCGGCTGCTGCGTCGCCGTGCCGATCACGAAGATTGTTGACGACGAGAATAGCGGTCGCCAGCGCGCCCATTGCCGAGGCTGCTGGCCACACACCGGTGGTTAGAAACCCAAGTTGGAGCCACACCGTTCCGGCTACCGCAGCCAGCCCAAAGAAGAGAAACACGAACAGATCGCCAGCCCCGATATAGGCCAATGGCAGCGGTCCTGCCGTATAGCCGGGGGCGCAGAGCAACGCTGCGACGCCGATCGCCAGAATCGGCAGGCCACCGTGCCACACCAGAAACGCACCGATCACGGCGGCCAAGGCCAACACCGCGAAGGCAGCGTTGCGCACCGAGTCGGGCGACAGAAGTCCTGCGGCCACCGCGCGCGTTGGCCCCAGGCGCTGTGCTGTGTCGGCTCCTTTTTTGAAGTCGAAATAGTCGTTGGCCAGGTTGGTCGCGATTTGGATGAGCAGGGCGCAAAAAACGGTCGCTGCGGCTACCAACAGGTTTAACTCGGCGTGCCGTGTCGCCAAGGCCAGGCCTACCACTATTGGTGCGATCGCGGCGGGAAGGGTGGCGGGTCGTGTGGCGGCCATCCACGCTTTACGGTCGGCCGAAGCTGACGCGTGCTTTCTCGCCGGGGGGCTCGACGGCGATTGCGTTGCGTTGTCGTGCGCAGGCATCAGCTTTTTCTCCGTCCTGATTCGCTCGAAGGATCGATCGGGTTTCGCAAAAAAGCTTCGACAACTTCGACGATGTGATCTGGTCGTTCAAGATGAACGTTGTGACCTGCCTCATCGATGATCACTTGCTGCCCGTTCAGCAATTCTGTTGCCATCGCGCCGGCTGCCGCTCTGAATTTTTCATCGAGCGATCCGCAGATCAAAAGTGTCGGCATGCCAAGAGTGGCTAGTTGTCCGAGACAACTTGGAGTCGTACCGGTTCCCATTGCACGCAAGCTCGAGGCTGCGCCCTGCGGCTTGGTCGCGAGACGAATACGGCGCTGGGCGGCAAGAAGTGCGGGGGCGGCGTGTGTCTGGCTAGCGAACAGCGGCAGGGTCTCCCAGCTGTCTACGAAGGCTTGAATCCCGTCGCGTTCCAAGGTGACGGCGCGCTCTTCGTCCAGCGCGCAGCGTGTCGCTCGTAGGGTTTCGTTTTCGATCCCCGCGCTGGTGCTCTCCAGGACGACACGGTCGGGTTTGTGTGGGCTGTCCAAACTGTGAGCTAGGGCGAAGCGTCCGCCCATCGAATATCCCCACAGGTCAAAGGAACTAACGTTTTCTGCGGTGAGAATTTGCGCAAGAGCATGTGATGCAGCGCCCATCGAGTAATAGCTGGGGTCGGGTTGTAGGCAGGTTGCGCCGTGGCCTGGGAGGTCGATCGCCAGGATTCTACGGGTCTGGGACAGTCGCTCGACAACGTGCGCCCATGACAGCGAAGATCCCAAAAAACCGTGTGCGAGAACCAGAACACGATCGTGACCCCGATCCCGCCCCCGAGCCCGACCGGCGCATCGGTAGGCGACGTTGCCACCGTCCACCGGCAACGTCCGGTGCTCGGCGAACTCGGCGATCAAGAAGGGACGTCCTTGCGGTCTTGCGTGTACTGATCGGCATGGGGCACTGCGGCACCGCCGAGCACACGGGCCAGAGCTTGCTGGGGAAGTTCCGCGCGAAGCTGGCGGTCGAGGTCGCGATCGGTGGACACTTCAACGAGCGCCGTTCCGGCGACGTTGTTCAAGGCGGCAAGTGCAGCAGGGAGGTCTGCAGAGCTTGCGCATTTTTCGCTTGCCAAACCCGCTGCGGACGCGAGCGCTGCCAGGCTGTGACCGTGCGGGGCTGCAAAGTACCGTTCGAAAACCTCGCCGAGCCGCTGTTGCGGAAGTTGTTCGAAGATTCCGCCGCCGTCGTCGTTAGCGACCACGATGCGCAGGGGGGCGTTTCGTGCGAGCGACGATGTTAGCGCGCCCGCATCGTGCAGCAACGACTGGTCACCAAGATACAGATAATTTGGGCGGGTCGCTGTTTGAGCCGCGCCTAGAGCAGTAGACAACACTCCGTCGATCCCGTTGGCGCCACGATTGGCCACAACATCGCTGTCGAAGGTAGCGACCCAGGTATCCAAATCGCGAATCGGCATACTGTTGCCAACAGTTAGCAGGGAATCAGGGGAGAGTAATGATGCGAGCGTCGCGGCAACGCGCCCGGTAAAGCGCGGATCGGCCGAAGCGAGCAAGTCGTTGAGTTCTTGTCGTAGCGATTGCGATGCGGATGACCACTGCCTCGTCCAATCGAGAGCATCGGTACGTTGTGCAGCCCAATGTTCGCCCAGAGCGGTCGAGGCTTGCTCGCAAAAAACCTGAGGGTGCGCGCGTACGAACATTCCCCCCGCGTGATTGGGGTCGGGCCAGTCACCGTCAGCAATCACGATGTTCGTGGCCTGCCGAGCGCCGGCCAGAAAACGGGTCAGTGGTTTGGAAGCCGGAAGGGCCCCGAACCGCACGATCACATCGGGAAGGTGTGCTGCGACGAAGCCTTGGTCGCGCAAGAGAACGTCGTAGGCATCGATTACGTGATCATCGGCAATCGAGCGTAGGCCTGAAAGCGGGTCAGCAAGCACCGGCCATCCGAGTTGATGTGCCAGCCTTCGCACGGAATTCGCAGCGACGCGGCCTCCGGTGTCCGGACCACAAACGATCACGCCACGTGTTTGATCAACCAGTGCACGGAATTCGTTGAGTGCCGCCGGCGACGCCGAGCGCGGTTGGCTATGCACGTCCAGGTGAGGCTTTGTCACCGTTTCAAGAAGGCTTTCAAGAAGGCTTTCGGGAAGGCCTTCGGGAAGGCCTTCGGAATCAGTTGTCATTTGCGCGGCGAGCAGTGGTTCACGAAACGGGAGGTTCAAATGAACCGGGCCTTGATCATCACGGGCCACCGCCCAGG
>JBLFWR010000236.1:0-3744 GCA_047611725.1 Binatia bacterium
AAGACGGCTTCGAGTTAGTGGCGATGGGTCGAGCGTTAATTGCCGAACCAGATCTGGCTCTACAGTTGGCGAAAAACGCTTGGGACTCTTCGATTTGCACCCACTGTAACCGCTGCGTAGGCGGCGTCGGGCATAAGCCGACGAGCTGTATTCTGGTCGAACCGGCCGAGACTACTGCCACGGCTTCTGCATAGAGCTCGAAGAGGAGCGCTATTCGTAAAACTGTCTGGCCCAGCCGCGATACACCGCGATGCGTTTCTCGCTGGCCGCCAAGCCTGGCCGCGCCACGTAGCGCTTGTTCTCCCAAATCGGGATGTCTTCGGCCACTTCGGCTTTGAGGGTATCAAAGGTCGTTCCCAGCAGCCACTTCGTCGCTTCAGGGTCGTCCTGCTTAGGAATCGCCGTCGCCAATCGCAACTCGATGTGTTCGCCATCGATCGGAGTCGGCAAAACGAACTGCCGAAAGCGCAGCTCGTAGCTCGGCACGTGAATGTTGACCAGCGAATACCCCAGCCCGTGCACTTCAATATCGATTTCGACGTCAACGATTAGATTCTCGTCACCGTCCGGATCCAGCGATCGCCGAAAACCGTACCCGGCCGTGAGCAATGGACCATCCAGGGCAACTTCGGTGCGAATGTGGGGTGCATCAAATCCATGCACGAACCGGAAGTGCCCGAAGTCGACACTGTTCTCGCTTGTCTCCTGCGGATGAGAGTGAACGTGAAAACTATCCAGTGCCATCCCCGTCCACCCGTCGGTCGGCAACTCGGGCACCGACCACTCCGGGCTACGCCCCTTTGCGTCGTACCATGCCAGAATCAGACCGCTGTGTTCCTGAACGACCATCGCCGGAACCCGCAGATCCGGCACGGGGTCCCCTTCGTACGGAATGCCCGTACATTGGCCGGATGCGCCAAAGCTAAATCCGTGAAAGGGGCAGCGCAGATTATCACCGTCAACCCGACCGCCGTGGCCAAAATGAGCGCCCATATGAGGGCAATAGGCATCAACCAACGCCGGCTCGCCGCCTTCGGTTCGCCATAGTACTAGTTCGCGCCCGAAGTAGTGGCGCCGCAAAACGTCGCCGGCGCCCAGCTCTTCCGAGGTCGCCACCACGTACCAACCGGTGGGAATTTTTCCGTATACTTCTAGATCTTCCATTGGCTCTTCCAGTCGCGTGCCCTCACGCGACGATCTTAGATGTTCGCCGAGACGGCGCGGTTCACCGTAACTTCAAAGTTGCCAACGTCAGCAGCGCGCAAAGAATCGAAATGATCCAGCAGCGCACAATAATGAGCGGCTCTGGCCATCCCTTGAGTTCGTAGTGGTGATGAATTGGGGCCATGCGGAACACCCGCTTGCCGCCGCGAAGTTTCACTGAGCCGACCTGAATGATGACCGAAAGTGCCTCGACCACGAACACCCCGCCAGCCACAACCAGTATCAGCTCATTCTTGGAGATGACGGCAATCGTTCCGAGTGCCGCACCGAGCGCCAACGACCCGACGTCGCCCATGAACATTTGGGCGGGGTAGGTATTGAACCAAAGAAAGCCAAGCCCGGCAGTCGATATCGCAGCGCATATGATCGCCAGCTCGCCCGCGCCCGGGATGTAGGGGATCAACAGATAGCCCGCGATCACGGCGTGTCCTGCGCAGTACGACAAGATGGCGTAGGTGGCTGCGGTGGTCATCACCGGGCCAATCGCTAAGCCATCAAGGCCATCGGTCAGATTCACGGCATTCGACGCACCGACGATGACCACCGACCCGAATGGCACGTACCACCATCCCAGATCCATAAGCGGAGCTTTCATGAACGGCACCGTGAGCTGCGTGTCAAAATCGGAGCGTAGATACAGCGCGAGCATACCCACAACCGCAAACACGATCTGACCTCCGAGCTTGGTCCGCGCCGAAAGGCCCGCGTTCTTCGCCGCTGTTACCTTCCGATAGTCATCAACAAATCCAACTAGGCCGAAACCCATGGTGACGCACAGGGTTACCACGACATAGGGATTCGTGATGTCGGCCATCAGTACGGAAGACAAAAGTAGCGAGAATAGAATTAGCACCCCGCCCATCGTCGGTGTGCCACCCTTGGCCGCATGTCCTTCGGGGACATACTCGCTAACGGGCTGCCGAATCTGACCGGCACGCAGAACGCGAATCAAGCGCGGCCCAAAGATGAAAGAGAGCAGCAGCGCCAACACGGCCGCGCAAACCGCTCGGAACGTGATGTAGCGGACCACGTTGAACACGCCGTACTCCGATGCGAGAGGAAACAACCAATGGTAAATCACGTAAGCCTCGCCAACCTTTCAAGTTCTTCGGCTACTCGTTCCATAGCCGAACCGCGAGATCCCTTGACCAGCACGGCATCTCCCTCGCACCAAACGTTCGCCACAGCCCTGGCCGTCGCTTCATGCGAAGCGCCCTCAAACAAGGCCTCTTCCGGCATCCCGGCCTTCCGCGCGCCCCGCAGAATATCCGACGCGAACTCACCCAGAGCAGCCAGTAAGCGGGGCTTTGCGGCTGCCGCCTTGCGACCGATGTCTTCGTGGAGCGCGGCCGCACGCGGTCCGAGCTCTCCCATGTCCCCGAGTACGACAACATTGCGGCCCGAGTAAGCATCGGCCAAAACACCGAGCGAAGCAGCAACGGATCCCGGATTCGCGTTGTACGCGTCGTTGACAAGATGCACTCCACAGGCCAGCCGCTCGGCCTGAAAGCGCATGGGCGGCGGTTCCACTGCAGCCAATCCACGCGCGATCGTCTCCAAGTCAATTCCCGCGGCGATCGCACATGCCGCCGCACCGACGGCGTTCCACACATTGTGCCGTCCGCCCAGGCACAGTTCCACAGGAACGCTCTGCGCATCCCAGCACAGCCGAAATGTCGCACGCGAAAGGCCGTCCAGTTCGATGGCCTCAGCCGTCACTTCGGCCTTTGTCCCAAACCGCAGCACCCGTCCCGCAAAGCGCTGGCTCTGCGCAGCGACGTGAGGGTCATCGTCGTTGACGACTGCGACCGCCGAAGCCGGAAGCCCGGCGAACAGCTCTCCCTTGGCCTGCGCAACTCCCTCGATACTTCCCAGGCCTTCAAGATGAGCTTCGGCGACGCAGGTGATCAGGCCGATCGTGGGCGCGGCGATTTCAACCATGCGAGCAATTTCGCCAGGCTCGTTCATCCCCATTTCAAAAATCGCGGCCCGATGCGCTTCGGAAACGTGCAACGCGGTTAACGGCATTCCAATGAGGTTGTTGAAGTTTCCGGCCGTGGCCAACACTTGTTCGGCTCCAAACGCTGCTGCGAAAATAGAACGGGCAATCTCCTTGGTCGTCGTCTTGCCGTTAGAGCCGGTAATCGCAACCACCGGCATCGTGAAGCGGCGCCGCCATGCTGCCGCGAGATCGCCCAGCGCGGTTAGGGTATCGGCAACTTCGAGTACCGGAACGTGGGCACCCGGAACTCCGCGACCGGCAGCCACGACCACCGCCCCTACTCCGGCTTGAATCGCGGCATCGACAAAATCGTGGCCATCGAAACGCTCGCCCACCAAAGCGAAGAACACCGAGCCAGACGCCAAAGCGCGGCTGTCGGTGACAACACCATTCAAGACCGTGGGATCCAACGTCGACTGCGCACCGATCGCAGCGGCGAGTTCGGAAACGGTGACGCAGGCTGGTGCGACCAAGGGTTGCGATGCGGCCAAATTTCTCCCTCCACAGTTGTCGTGCAC
>JBLFWR010000237.1:0-3683 GCA_047611725.1 Binatia bacterium
CGTAGTCAATGACGACGGGAAAGTTCTGACCGATTGTGTTGGTGCGGAAGACCGTATTCGTAAACTCGAGAAACTCGCTCGCGACCCAGCCGAAGCGAACCTGCAGCTTCAACTTATCCAAGGGTTCAGGCACAAAGTCCCTCAAAGGATAAGCCTCGACCTCGAGCTCGGCACCATACTGCTGCACCGCTTCCGCGTTGCGAATAACCAGCTGGGGAGGCGCAAAGCCGGGGTTATCGATAAAGACGAAGACCTGATAATCCTTGTACTTATAGAAAAAGAATGAGCTGCTCGCGGTGAGGCGCCTGTCGAAAAAGCTGGTCTTGATCCCCCATTCGAACGAGTCAATAAACTCAGGGCGCGCCGCCGTACTCGACTCTTCCAGGCTATTCGAATTGAAGTGTCCCGCTTTGTACCCGCGGCTGTACTTCGCGTGAACGCTGCTCGTGTCACTGATGTGGTATGTCAGCGAGATCTTGCCCGTCGGCTCTCGCCACGTGTCGCTGGAATCGCCCTCTTGGTTTCCCAGAAGCGCAATCGTGCGTTCTGCGAGGGCGAACCTCTTCTTCTCGTAGTTGAAGCGCGCGCCTACTTCGAGAGTAAAGTCTTCTAGAAAGTCCACCGAGAATTCGGCAAATGCCATATAGGCCGTGGTGTCCTGAACGAAGGACCGCCGGACCGGCGCGAGGTTGGAGATATTCAAATCGGTGTACGCAAGATTGTGAAGCCGTTCTTCGAGCAGTGCTGCGCCGGTCTTCCAGCGCAATGAACCGTCGAGCAGATCGCCCGAAAACTCGAAGTCCTGACTGAACTGCTTTGCTCGATCCTGAATAACCGTTTCAAATAGGACGTCAGGAGAGAAGTCACTGTCCGAATCCCGCGTTCGGGTATACGACTCAAAAGCCGTAATCGTCGAGAACTCGATGTGATCACCAATTGGCATTTCGCCTCGGATATAGCCACCCAAGGTGTCGCGCGTTGTCGTCCCCACCTTACCGTAGTCACCGCGGTAGGGCTTTCTGTCGAGAGGGCGGCCCGAGGTGAGGCTCTCCGCCAAGAGCGCGCGCGCTTCAGCGAGATTCGCAAGCACCTCCGACTGGGGTAAACCGCTTACCGAAAGCGCGCGTTCGTTTTTAAACCCAGAAACCTCCTCGAGAAAATCGTTGTACTCTTCGAGGGCGTCGGGCTCGAAGTATCCGTCGCCCGTCTCCAAGCCGTAGTTGGTGCCGGTATCACCCGTCCCCACCACCTGCCCAAGCGTCGAATCCTGCTTTAAGCGGCCGCCGTGAACGTTGACAAGCCAGTCCATGTCTGTGCCCGGGGGCGCCCAGCGAATTGCCCCGCGAAGATCCCAATTGCCTCGGTCTCCAACACGGGTTGGCAGGTTTGGAGAAATTGTTGAGATGGAGTTTGTCTCGACGCTTTCGCCACAGATCTGCGCTCCCTCGAGAGTAAAATCGTCACTGCCTGCGATGTAGACCTGACGCTTTGAAAACGCAGGCGCGTTGCCGCAGCCATTGGTCAGAAACGGGTCTGTTTTCTTGACTCGAAACGCGACGCGGGCAGCGAGGGAGTCTTGAATCAACGGAACGTTCACATGGCCTTGAGTATCGCGGGTGAATGCGTTCTTTGCGTCGTTGGTCCAGAAGCTGCTCGTCGAGCTTACGATTTTAGCTTCGTACTCCATCGACGGCTTGTTGCCGTAAATCATGATCGCTCCGGCTGAAGCATTGCGGAACAAACCAGTGCCCTGAGGCCCTCGTTTGACGTCTACCGTCAAGGTGTCGAAAAGCTGGCCGAGTTGGATCGCCGGGGCATTCAGAGGAACATCGTCTTGATAAATTGCGACGGCACCCGCCGCGTTGGAACTGAAATCCGAAAGGCCTACGCCGCGAATAAAAAACGTCGCAGTTGTCGCGCCTGCGGTCCGAATCTCGACGTTGGGAGTTACCTTCGCCAGGTCGGCGATGTTGCCAGCACCGAGTGCAGCAATGGTGTCGGCATCAAACTGGGTGACCGAGTCTGGGACATCCGTCTCAATGCCACTCACCGCTCGTCCTTTTACCGCCATCACTTCAACACCGGGCGGCGGCCCCATCGGCACGTCTTCTTCGACTTCTTCGACAACGGCAGCCGGGATGCGCGACGCGGTATCACGGGTCGTCTTGTCGTTTACCTCTGCGGCGATGGTCTCAGTCGTGGCGTCGGAAATCGTGTTGACCGTGCTTTCAACGCTTCCCTCAACAGACGTCCCTGCCTCGTCGACACCAGACAAATCGGCCTGAGCCAACGCGGTGTAGGTGGGCGCACCAATCATCACAAAAACGACGAGTGCGACGCATGCCACCTTCATTGCTTGCAAATGCAACTCCATGCGAGCGACCCAATTCGCGGCCCTCTTAATCGTTCGATGATTTGTCAGCACTGTTCCCTCAACAACCAAGCATCGCCCGGAAAATCGGCTCGCCATTTTCCAAGAAACGCACACAGGCGGCTCCTTGGTTATCCCACTTCGAAGTCTATTGGCCAAGAGGTGTAATGGCTATTGCATTCAACCCCAGCAGTGCGCCATCCTCGCCCCGATGCGAATTTCAGTCAAGAGACACCGGGTCGCATTGGGCCTGTTTGGATTCGTACATCTCGTAGTCGCCTTCGCGCCGATGATGTCCATGGCTGAGCCTCAAAGTGAACCGAGTGCACCGAACGTTCCTGCGGCCCGTGCCGAATCGGACGAGCTCATCGCCGAAGCCACGGACGAGATCGAACGTTGGATTCCTTCGCTTTCAATCGCCATGGGGCTATTGCTACAAGAGACGGAGGGCGGCTTTGCAACAGGCGTCATCAAGAATACCGACTGGGTCCAGTACGCACCTGCGGTCGCACGCATTCGACCATCGGCGTCCGGCTCAAACCTCAACATCACTCCCATTGCAACAATCGGGCTTGAGGGAATGACACCCGGGCTGCGGACGCTTCCAGGCTTTCCCGACATCAAGATCCCCGGTCGCCCACGATTCTTTGTCCACGGTGACATCGTCCCTAGCTTCGGCCCGACCTATCGAACTGCAAAGCGCGGCGACCCGGGCAAGCTAACGCTTGGCCTGCCTCCCACCGCAAACATCAACCGCGAAGAGGTGATGGGCGGACAAGGTGGCTTGATGAAGTCACGCATCAAGCAGTGGATCTACGGAGGCGGCGCAGGCATCGCGCTCACGGCAGATTTTTGGGGACGGCGTCTGCGAGTCAAGCCGTCGTTCGAGTACATGACCGAGGTCGTCGAGGTCAAGGCGGTCATCAAGCGAGCACTCGCCGTTGTAGTCGACCCCCGGGAACTCAATGAATTTACTTTCCTGGTCCTAAATGCGTCTGAGTCAAAACGCTTTCACGGACTGGGTGCTGGCATCGAGTTTGAACTCGACGGAAAGCGCGCCGGCCCGATCATGCTTTCAGTCTTCGCCAGCGCGCGTGGATATCGCTTCATGGGCGACATGGTCATGACTGCGACCGGACGCAACGAAAACGACGAATCCTTTACCATGCGGTTCAAGAAGGATCGCTACGCGTACCGCTCCTCGGTTGGTGTCCGTATCCGGTTTGCGCCGAATTGATCTAAGCGAGCACGCCGAGACCATCTCCTTCGTTGCTCTCGGGGCGTTGGTCGCGGCCCTGCTCGCCGCAGCAGG
>JBLFWR010000238.1:0-3675 GCA_047611725.1 Binatia bacterium
CTCCATGCGAGCCGACGCTCGCGTCGGGAAGCGCGCTTGGCACATCGAATCGGGCTACAGCCAACGGAGCAAAGTCGAGACGACGTTCCATCGCTACAAGGTGATCGTGGGCTCATCGATGAAGGCGTCAGGGTTGGCGGCACAGAGAGTCGAGGCACGGATCGGGTGCAAAATTTTGAACACCATGACAGCGCTCGGGATGCCCGATGGCGAGATGATCGGATGAGGAGAGGGGAACCTAAGCGAACCCTCGGCCTCTAACTGAGTTATGCACCAAGGCAGCGGAACAGGGACCCAGAGTTCACACAGTTGCGGCGATCTCGAGAGCGATAGTCTGCCCCTTCTTCGCTTCTATGACGGATATGTCGTGCGCAGTCTGAAGGTTCATCCAGAAAGCGGCCCCAGTCTGGAGATAGCGCCCCAGCCGTACGGCCGTCTCCGCAGAGACCGATCGTTCGCCGCGCGCGATGGCGGTGATGCGGTTTGCAGGCACTCGAATCGCAAGCGCCAACTGGTTTGCGCTCATGTTTCGCTCTTCGAGCTCTGCCTTCAGGACCTTCCCTGGGTGTGTCGCTACTCGTGCCATGACCTAACCTCGATGATAGTCTTCGACGGCGACTTCATGTGCGTCGCCATTTTCGAACTTGAAAGTGATCCGCCACCGATCATTGACGGTCATCGCCCATTGATGCTTGCGACTGCCCGAGAGTGAATGAAGCCGGACGGCGCGTAAGGCTTTGAGAGGATCGAGGGACGACGCTGCATGGAGCGAATCCAGGAGCATCAAAGCTCGATCATAATCAAGGCCACGGAAGCCTCGCCGCCGATCATCCTCAAATAGTCGTCGCGTCTTTCCATCTAGGAATGACCGGATCACCGCAACAACGTAGTACGCTGCACGTAGTACGTCAAGCGGCTTAAGCTTTGGAGGATAGGGCGTTCAAGCTGCATACCTCGTGTGGTGCCAAAATTCGGCCGACCAAAAACGCGAGCGACAACGCGGTGGGGCGTTGGTGCATGAATCGTACTCCTTCAGTCGAAGTTTCGTCGACCGCAGGCCCACGCGACGCACCGAGGTGTCATGATCAGGGCATGAACTCGCGCGTGCATCCGAACTACAAGACCAAATATTGCGTCACAAACTGGGCGTAGTACGACCGCGCTCTCGTTCGGCGAGGCAACATCACGCTCTGGATCTCGGACGACGCCATCGCAGCTTGGAAGCCTACGCCGACCGGACGGCGCGGCGCGCAGCCGAAGTTTTCAGATCACGCGATCGAGACCGCGTTGACGCTTCGGCTGGCCTTGAAATTACCGCTTCGTCAAGCGGAGGGGTTCTTGAAGTCGATCCTCTCCTTGATGAGCGTTGATCTGGAAGCTCCTGATCACACGACATTGTCTCGTCGCAGCCAACGGCTCGACATCAAACTGGTTGTCGCCAGGGAGGACATTCCCGTCCACCTCGTCGTCGATAGCACGGGTCTCTCGATCATTGGCGAAGGCGAATGGGCAGCGGCAAAGCACGGGGAGCGTGGCAAGCGCGGTTGGAAAAAGCTGCACCTCGGCGTCGACGGGAACGGTATGGTCGTCGCGCAAGCGTTGACCGACGCAACCGCCGGCCACATCGCTAGCGTGACGGCTGATGCAGCCTACGACACGATCGCGATCTACGAAGCGGCGCGTGCTCGCGGTGCAACCGTAGTCGTTCCGCCAATCAGGACCGCCAAAGTCGCCCGGCGAGAGCCACGATCTGCAGCTCGTGATCGGACGATTGTGGAGGTAACGAGAATCGGGCGGCGACAGTGGAAGAAAGAGTCTGGCTACCACCTGCAGGGCCGTGTCGAGAACACGTTCTTTCGGTACAAGGGAATCCTTGGCGACCGGCTCCGCGCTCGTCAAGCCAGTGCGCAGGAGACCGAGATCGTGATCGCCTGCAATATCCTGAACCGGATGATCGGCATTGGGATGCCAGTTTCCAGGGCGGTGAAGTTCTGAGCTTCCTGCGGGCGGGGATCTCTCGACTCGTCTTTGATTCATGCACCAACGCCGGAAGATACAGGGAAATCTGGCGAAATCATGACTGCGCGCGCGGCCACGTGGCAGACAACCACCCATTCCTATTGAGGAAATTTGCAAAATCCCCTGCAGGATCGAACAGGGAATTTGGATCCCGCATCAGGGAAACCAAATAGGCAGAACAGGGATTTGGCAATCGGTGTGGACTGAGGAGATTGGTCGATCGTGGGTACGCCGTGGCCGGTGCCGCGGTAGCCGCTTCCGGTGCCGCGCGACAGGGGGTATGGTGGCCGCAGTGTGGCACCGACAATTTACCGCGAGCGAGGTTTTCGTTTCTTCTTCTTTTCCAGAGAAGAGCTACGCCCCCACGTCCATGTTTCGTGCGCTGATGGCGAGGCCAAGTATTGGCTCGAGCCATCAGTCGAACTTGTTCGCAGTTACGGACTTTCAGCGAGCCAGAAGCGGCAGTCAGAAGACATCGTCGCGGAGCATTTAGATGAGTTCCGAACCGCTTGGACAAAACATTTCGGACGTTGAAGTCACCAACGTAGGGAAGCACGGTGTTTGGATTCTCGTCCGAGACCACGAGCACTTTATGCCCTATGAAGAATTTCCTTGGTTCCGTGACGCACCGGTGGGTCATGTGTTGAACGTGGTCGAAGAAGCGGAAGGCCACCTTTATTGGCCGGACCTCGACGTCGATCTTGGTGTCGAAACATTGGAGCACCCGGAGCGGTATCCGTTGAAGGCGGCCCCGGTTTCTTAGCTGCGACGCACCGTGCTGGCCGGTTCCCGTGTCCGGTTGGAGGCCCCACCTAACTGATTCGTTCGTGCTGTTTGCCTGACCTCCGTTGACATCGCAGCGTTGGCGGATCATCGGATCGGGTGATCGAAACAACTATTGAAACTGTCCGCCGCTGCGCAAGCCACCGCCTTGCGCTTCTTGAGTGTTGGCTAAGAGCCCAAACTCGGCCCCATACCGGTGTTGATGCAATCGCCGACCGCTTTCGATCCCGACAACAACTCATCGCCGAGAATCGACTCCTGCGCCAGATCGCAAAGCCAAAACTCGACCGCCCCGACCGTGTCAACCTGGTCATGCTGGCGGGTCGCACCAAGACCTGGGCCAGCGCGATGCTCTTGGTGAAGCCGGACACCATTCTTCGATGGCATCGCGAAGGCTTCCGGTTGTTCTGGAGACGAAAATCCAGACCCAAGAGTCGCGAGCCACGGGTGCCGAAGGCAACCGTCGAGCTGATTCGCCAGATGGCACAGAACAATAAGCTGTGGGGCGCGGAGCGAATTCGTGGCGATCTACTCAAGCTCGGTATCCGGCACGCGAAGTCGACGATCCAGAAGTACATGCGTGCGGTGCGGCAGCGGCCACCACGCGGTCAGTCGTGGACGACGTTTCTGCGTAATCACGGGCACCGAGTTTGGGCCTGCGATTTTCTGCAGACCTACGACGTTCTTTTTCGACCGATCTTCGCATTCTTCATCATCGAAATCGGGACCCGGCGCATCGTTCACGTGCCTTGGTGCACAACTCGGGATATTGGGTCTTAATTGCCCTTTGCTCCCGGATTCGAGGTTGCCCATGAGCGTTTTTAAGCGCAGCCAGCGCAAGTATGTGAAGAAGGCCTATCGGGTGAGGAACTG
>JBLFWR010000239.1:0-3662 GCA_047611725.1 Binatia bacterium
AGCCACTCACCGCCGTGGTCGGTGGCGTTGCCGCTGCGGGCATGGATGAGCGGGCTGCTTTGAACGTCGAGATACTCTCGTCCCGAAGTTTCGACAAAGCCGCCGTTGCCCGAAAGTGTGCCGCCACGTGCGGTGATCGTGCCGTAGCTGCGAGTGGTCTTGTCCGACCAGACGATGATCCTGCCGCCGTCGCCTGTGTGGCTAGCGTCGGCGCGCAGCGTCGTGTTGTTGCCGACGTAGGTTCCCTGTGAGGTGCGGGTACCCGAAGCGCCGGCTTGTTCGCCGCCGACGAGGATCTCGCCGCCACCCGAGTGTCCTGAGGCGTCGAGAGTCGCGGTGTCGAGAATCGCGATATAGCCGCCAAGGACTTTGATCGTGCCGCCGACTGCGCCCGTCGAATAGTCGCTTGCATCGAGTGCGCTCGGCCCGGAAAGTTCGATGAGGCCGCCTGCGTCGAGGCTGATGTCGCTGGCTTCGATGCGCCCCGTGTTGCGGATGCCAAAGGAAAGGAGGTCGCCCGCCAGCAGGCGGACATTGCCCGAGCCGGCGTTGATTGTGCCGCTGTTGTCGATCCCCGGTGCTGCGTCAAAGCCCTCGTCGTTACGCAGTTCGGGGAGCTCTGCGTGCACGACTACGTTGCTGCCGTGTTCGCGGAGCCAGACTTCGCTGCCGATGATCGCGGTGAGGGTGCCGTCCTCGATGTTGATTTCGCCGCCGTTCGCGATGCGAGCGCCTACGAGCATGACGTCGCGTGCATTGATGATGCCGTAGTTGTTCACGTCGCCCGTAATACCAGTGGCGTGCAAGCCCCCGTCGCGAAAGGATGCTTCGGAGACAGCGCCCGCGATCGTGACGAGCTGGCCTACGTCGAGGTAGGAGCCGTCGGCGAAGGTGACGCCCGCTTCGTTGGCAAAGATGCACGTGGCGTCGCAGCGGATCATGCCGCGGAAGACCGAGGCGCGGATGCCCGATGCCTGGTTGAGGACTCGATCGCCCGCTCCCTGCACAAAGGTAAGCGTGTTGTCCGCTTCCTGGTCCATGACGTCCCACTTGATGACTGCGTTGCCCGTGTTCTGTTCAAAGGTGGTGTTGAATTGTGTGTTCTCGGTAAAGACGCCGTCATGGGTGTTGGCGTTACCGATTGCGGTATCGATCGCGTTGTTGATGTCACTGCCCGCGAAGACCGCAGTGGCGGGGCTTACGAGAAAGCTGAAAAGCGTGAGCCATGCGACTCTGCGACTGGCAGCGCCGTAGCGCTCGCGCACTGCACCGTGCACCGCCTGGGCCGAAGGCCCGCGCTGGTTTGTGTGCCTGTTGTCATCGTTGTTCTGGCGTTTTCTCTGCACGTACACCCACTCACTTAGATTAGGTCCGACACGGTGTGCCGGTGACTTCAGCTCAGTACGTGACGCTGAAGAGGAAATGAAACTTGCCCGATTTGTCGATAGGGCTGCTGCCCGCGTTGTTGCTGTGGCTTTCTGCGATGCCCCGTGCCCAGTCGACACGCGCGCTCATCTTGCCCATGAAATTTGCTTCGAGACCAATGCCTGCACTGAGCAGGAACTGATCAAATTCTCCGTCTCGGGAATTGCCTTCGCGGTCGGCATAGCCGGCGTCGAGGAAGGTGCGGATCACGAGATCCCAATCGGGGCGGCCGTATACCTGTTGCGGCGACGCACGGAAGTCGCCAATCAACGGCATGTCGAGTGGGACGCGTTTGATCGCAAGTGCCCGGGGAACGTGGAAGCGATACTCGGCACTTCCGACATAGACCGAATCGCCAACGGCTTCACCGGGTTTGAAACCGCGCACGCTATAGAGGCCGCCGATCACCTGGGACAGCTGTGGGATCAAGCGGTGGTTGAAGGCGTACTGGCCGCGGAAGCTCAAGGCCACCTCGTGGGCCAGTGTCGAGCTCTTCTCCGTTGTCGGGTCTTCCCAGCCTTCTTTGTCGATCAAGGGTTCGAGGTAGTGGCTGACACCGAAGTTCCAGAAGAGCCCCACCCAGCGATCGTCGGCGTTGCTGCGGCTCTGACTGGCGATGTCTTCATCGTTGCCAATGAGTTCGCCGACCTCGAGGCCCATGGTTCCGAGTAGACTCGAATAGTCGTTGGAGCGTTCGACCTTTACACCAAACACGCCCTTCATCAGACCGAGCTCGCCGCGGTTGTCCGACGACGTGTTTTTGAAGTCGACTCGGCGATAGCGGCCGCCGACGAACGTGTCGACAAACCAGTTTTTGTGCTGCCAGGTTTGGTGGATGAGTTGGCCGCCGATGTTCCAGTCTTTGGTGATCGCTTCGGTCACGCCGAAGTCTTCCAACTTACCGAACCCGATCTCAACCCGGCTGAAACCACCCGAAGCTTTCCAGCGCAAGCGGTTGCTTCCCCACCAGGGGAGCTTGTCGCGGTCGAGCCACTTGAGCCAACTCGGTTCAAAGCCGCTGGTCTTCATCCAACGCGGGCGCTTCTTACTGAACCAAGGCGCTTCGTAGGAACCGTGGATGCCGTTGAGATCGTTCCATCCTGCGTTCAGAAACTCGAGGTTCAAGATGTCATCGTTATTGGTGAGCTGGCGATGCACGAAGCCCATCCGGGCTTGCCATACCTCAGTGCGGCTGGTGCCGGTGTTTGCCACCTGTATGTACGGAGTAAAGGAACGAGGCTCGTGTACTCGGTAGTCGAGTGCGACGCCTTGGCCGTCTGCCGAAGAGGCGAGGGCGGCTTCGACATGGCGGCCAGGATGGCGGTTGAGTCGAAATAGGTAGTCCTCGAGGACGTCCTGCTTGAGCAGGTCCGTTGAGCCCTTGCGCGCGCGAAGTTCGCTTTGCAACGGCGACTCGTTGCGGATGTCCGAGTGATATTTATGGTCGACGACCCATTCGCCGGTCACGCGTTGGCCAACGGCGATGGTGCGCACTTCTTTGATTCGTCCCGTCCAGACTTCGTAGTCGAGATCGAAATCATCGGAGTCGCGCAAGTTGGCTTCGGTTTCGGGCGCGATGTCTGCGGTGCTGGGTTGTACGTAGACGCCCAGAAGGCCGAGAGCTTGGACGTCACGCAAGAGCGCGCGTGAGATGGTGGCTAATGCGCTTGCGTGAAAGGCTTCTACCGCTTGGGCGAAGCCCGTCAACGTCACCGACTCCGTCGCGGCACCCGGGCGCGGAGAGACGAAACCCGTCTCCGTGCGTTGCAACGTAATGGTCTTGGGGAACACACCTGTAAGGCTGGGATGATTATCGTGCGGTTCGCGGTAGCCAAGCGTGAAGCGGCCGACCGAAAAGGCGGGGCCGTCTTGCTCGCTGGCCTGGTTTTCGACCGCGGCGATCGAAGCCGTGCGGGCCTCGGAGAACTCTGAACCGGATGCCGCTTCAACCACAGTCTCCGGAAAGGCAGGTAACGCCATGAAAATGCTCAGCAAAACGATGCTGATCGACATGGCGGACGGCTGGGCGATCTTTTGCTTTTCACGTCGGGCGCGCGGACGTGGGGCAAGGCTCATCGACAACTTCCTAGTGGGCATTCGGGCGGGGTCGCTCCCAAGTTCGGCGCAGACATGGGAAGGCACTCGCTGTGTACGGCGAAACATTTTGGGGGGCACTGCCTATGACACCTGCCGCACGTGTAGTAGTTCGCTCAACTCACCGTTTTTGGGGAGAAAGC
>JBLFWR010000240.1:0-3564 GCA_047611725.1 Binatia bacterium
CAAAGTTTACCGCGTGCCACACTCGCGCGATTGCGCGGACGGTCTGCGATTGCCCATGACCCGGAAGTCGATGCGTCAACCCCCGTCACGCCGGCATTGGTTCGCGTGCTCATCGTTGCCTGGATTGTGGTTCAGGTCGCGCTCCCACTGCGACACGTCGCGCTACCGGGCTGGGTCGACTGGACGGAAGAAGGTCATAATTTCGCCTGGCGGATGAAATTGCGCAGCAAGAGCGGCACGGCGATGTTCGACGTCTACGACCCGACGAGCGGCCGACACTGGAAAGTTTCGCCCGACACATACTTAAGCCCTGTCCAGGCGCGCAAACTGGCGGGGCGACCCGAACTGGTTCGCCTGTGGGCTCACTGGCTGGCCGAGCGTTGGGGTCAAGCTGGTTTCGAAGATGTGACCGTACGGGCGGATGTCCTCACGTCGTTGAACGGTCGCAGGCGAACCCCGCTTGTTGACCCTACCGTGGATCTCGCCGCCCAACCTTGGACTCTCGGCGCGGCGTCGTGGATTCTACCGTTGGATGAACCGCTGCCCGCGTGCGCCTGGGCGGTTAGACCCGGTACACCCAACCAGAGCCGGCTGCTCGTTGTGTTGCAGCCGGTTTTACGCGCGAGCCTGCGCAACCCTGATTGAGTACTTCGTCAAAATTAGGTCTGTGACTCGCGGCGTTTCTCTACTATATTCGTACGGATAACGTCGCGCTCCGGCCAGAACCGACCACAACGGGGATTCATGAGTCGTCACTTTAATATTCTTTCGAGCGCAGCTCTAGCATGCGTACTTCTTGCCGTTTCTGTCGCGCCGGCCGCTGGCGATCAACAGACCAAACCGCAGCAAAAGTGCCTGACCGGTCTGGACCGGGCAGCCGCCAAGGTGACCAACGGGGTCGCCAAGGTGTTGTCGGGTTGTTTGCGCGACACCGTGCGGGGACGGCTGGAGCCCGGGCAAACGCCAAGCACCTGCCTGGCGGCCGACGCGCGTTCCATCATCGCCCGCGCTCGCAGCAAAACCGTAAAAGTTGAAGCGAAAAAATGCGCGAGCTTGGCTGATTTCGGTGCCAACAGCGCCACGGCTGCTAACGACGCGATGGAAGCCGGGTTGGCCGTTGCCGCAATCTTCGGCCCAGATCTGGATGCGGCTGCCGCTGACGAGTTATCGACCGACGGCGTCGTCGACTGTCAGGCCGCGATCGTTAAATCCGTCGCCAAGCTGACCAAGGTGCGCACGGCCGAATTTAACAAATGTTTGAAAATCGGACTTCGCAAGGGCGACATTCAAGCCGAAGTTGCGATGGTGTTGTGCTACGGGGCGGATCCTCGCAGTAAAGTTCTCAACGCGTTGGCCAAAGCAACGACCAAGCTCGCGGCCAAGTGCATCACGGGCGATATCGCAACGGCTCTGCCAGGCGACTGTTCGGGTGAGACTTCACTGACGCTGGCGTCTTGTGTCGCGGCTCGCAACGATTGCACACTTTGCGAAGCGTTTGGCGTCGCCAACGGCGCGCAAGGGCAGTGCGACCTCGTGGACAACGGCATCGCCGACACGAGCTGCTCTATGCCTACAGGCTCCGACGCCAACGTCGCCCGCCAGTGGAACGAAGCGTTATTGGAAGCGATTCGTCTGGACTCTCCGCGACCAACTGTTCACGCGCGCAACCTGTTCCACCTCGGTGGAGCTATGTACGACGCTTGGGCGGCGTACCAACTGGTGTCCGATCCATACCTGGCCTTTGAATCTCCGACCACGGGCACTCCCGAAACCGATCGTGATGAAGCCGTCAGCTTCGCGGCGTATCGCATTCTGTCGCAGCGATTCTCCCAGTCGATCGCCGGCGGTACTGCCCAGGCTTACTTCGACTACACAATGGCGGTGCTCGGTTACGACACGGCAACGACTACGACTGTGGGTGACAGCGGCGCTGCGGTCGGCAACCGTATTGCGGCAGCTTGGCTGGGGTTAGGCGCGACTGATGGAGCCAACGAAGCGAACGATTACGCAGACACCAGTGGCTATGCGTCCGTCAATGAGCCCCTGGTCGTAGATCTGCCGGGCACAGAAATGGTTGACCCCAACCGCTGGCAACCGCTATCGCTGGCCTTCTTCGTATCGCAGAACGGTATTGCGCAACCGACCAACATTCAGACTTTCATCGGCCCGCACTGGGCCGACGTGACGCCGTTTGCAATCCAACGGCCCGGCGTCGGCCAACTGTACGCAGACCCGGGCCTGCCCCCGCAACTAGCCGGAGCCGACGACGCGCAGTTCAAAACCGCTAACGTCGAGGTGATCGAAAAGAGCGCAACGTTGGATCCCGACGACGGCGCGATGATCGACATCTCGCCAGGTGCGCGCGGCGATAACACGTTGGGGACAACCGACGGAAGCGGGCACCCACTTAATCCTGTAACCAGTCTCCCCTACGTGGCGCAGAACGTTCGTCTTGGTGATTGGGGTCGCGTCATCGCGGAATTTTGGGCGGATGGCCCAGCTTCAGAAACCCCGCCCGGACACTGGCATGTGATCGCGAATACGGTCGCCGACCATCCCGATCTCACCAAACGGATCGGCGGCGTAGGCCCGATCGTTGATGATCTTGAGTGGGACGTGAAAACCTACTTTGTGCTCGGCGGCGCCGTGCACGACTCGGCCATCGCAGCGTGGGAAGTGAAGTCTGCCTACGACTATGTGCGACCGATTTCGTCGATTCGCTACATGGGCGGACTCGGGCAATCCACCGACATGGGCGATCCGTCGTATCATGCCAGTGGCCTGCCGCTGGTCGCCGATCTCATTGAAATCATCACTCCGGCCACGACGGCCTCTGGGCAGCGCCACGAGCACCTTGCCGGAAACAACGGACAGATCGCTATTTACGCTTGGGCTGGCGACGGCGCCGCCGAAGGCGGACACGCAGGAGCCGGATGGGTTCGCGCGATCGACTGGCTCCCGTACCAACGCGAGACCTTCGTAACTCCTTCTTTTGCTGGGTATGTATCCGGCCACTCGACCTTCTCGCGGTCTGCGGCTGAAGTCCTCACCGAAATCACGGGCGATCCGTTTTTCCCCGGCGGGATCGGAGAATTCGTCGCATCCACCGACGACTTCCTCATCTTTGAGGACGGCCCCATCGGTGACATCGTTTTGCAGTGGGGCACCTACTACGACGCCTCCGACGACTCAGGGATCTCGCGCCTTTACGGTGGCATCCATGTGCCAGTTGATGACTTCGAGGGACGTACGATTGGAGCTCAAATTGGCATCGACGCGTGGGACCGCGCGGCAGCCTACTTCGACGGAAGCGCAATCCCGTAGCGGGTAGCGCTCGCGCCTGCAGGCATCCTCCCCTTAAATCGCCCGGCCCGGCGCGGCCCGGCGCGGAACGCTAAGCAATTAGCGCACACAACTCAGGAGAGAGAACGATGGCGATTGATGTAACCAAACTGCGCAAAGAAGACGTCAAGCCGATCCCGAAGGGCGTTGTCCCCTTCATGAAACGGGTTATGCACGTCATGACCCGCGTTCACGTTTGGATCTTCACGACCTCGCAGGGAC
>JBLFWR010000241.1:0-3560 GCA_047611725.1 Binatia bacterium
TGGCGGTGTCCGGGTCCTTGGTATCCACGCCTTCGAGGATCGTTTGACCGTCCGACTTCGGAACGCCGTTGAGGATCTTGGCCGCGCTATCGGTGCCGCCAAGGGGCGTCGGCGCACCAAGGGTGCGATGAAACATCAACGCAACTTCTTCTTCGAGTTGATAGACGATTTCACTGTTAACCGTGTCGAGCCCCGCGATCCGGAGCAGGACATCGGCCTGCACATTGTCGGGCAGCTCTTTGATGATCTGCGCGCCTCGGTCAGAGGGAATCTGCGCCAAAATCACGGCGATCGTCTGTGGATGCTCTTCCTGTATCGCATCGGCGATGAAGTCGGCGCTGTAGCCGCGCAACGTCCAGTCGATGCGCTTCTCGTCACGCCCCAACTTCTCTTTCAGGCGTCGTGCGCGCTCACCTTCGAGCGTTTGAGAGATGAGGTTGAGCGCCCTCTCGCGTCCGCCGTGGATATTCAGTTCGTGGTTGCCGATCGCGTCGATGAAGTCTTGCAACACCCGGTCGAGGATCGTCGCAGCGATCTCGTCAAAGCGCGAAACCGAAGCCAGGATTCGCTCCACTTCATGGTCTTCCATTTTGGCCAGTAGCTCGCCCACCTGATCGGGGCCCATGGCCAACATCAAGATCGCGGCTTTCTCAGCCCCTGTAAGCATTTCGAATTGGAGCGCTCCCATGCTTTAACTCGTCATCCAGCTGCGGATCGTTTTCACCGAGTCGTCGGAACGCTTTGCCGCGAGGGAATCGACCCGCTCTTGCAGGGTCAGCTCGCGTCGAGGCAGGTCTTCCTCTTGCTCGAGTTCGCCATCGATGTTGAGTTGCGCAGCAAGGCTACCGGCCGTCGAAACACCGACCAGTCGCGGTGTGGCATCGCCTTCGATGGCCTCGGCGAGAGGCTTCACCATGAAGCGGCCGAAGAGCACGAGGGCCAGCAACAAACCGACAATATTTAGGACCGTAGTGATCAAGACCGTCACCTGTGGGTCGAACCATCCCGGCTCTGTTTCGATCTGCAGATTGCGAAACGGCGCGTTGATTAGCGAAAATTCATCGCCGCGATCTTCGGAGAAGCCAACCGCTGCTTTCGCGAGTTGTTCAAACTGGGCCATGTTCGTCTCGTCCCACGGCTTGTAGCCCGCTGGCGCCTCTTCCCCTTCGACGACAGCTGTCGGGTCAAATGGCATTCCGTCGATCAGTACGGCGATCGAAAGTCGTTTGATGGTGCCGATGGGAAGTACGGTGTGGCTTACCGACTTATTGATCTCGTAGTTGATCGTGGACGCCATGCGACTCGTCGAGGACTCTTGCTGAGCGCTATCGCCCTTGGCACTTGTGTCGGGCGCATTGGCGACGATGCCCGCAACTCCCCCCGATGCAGTCGACCCATCTCGCGAGCTGTCCTCGCTGAGTTGCTCGCTCCGTACGACCTGGGATTCGGGGTCAAAGGTCTCTTCGGTCTTCTCAACTTTGGTCCAATCGAGCTCGGCCGTGACCTGCGCCGAGACATTGCCAATTCCAATCGTGCGCTCAAGCAAGGACACCACCTGGTTCTCGAGCGACGCTTCCATGCGCGAGCGCTGCGCCATTGCACCGTCCGGGGCATGAGGGCCCGGGGCGCCGGAGCCCACGGGTGCAAGCAGACGGCCGTGGTTGTCGACGATCGTGACACGTTCTTTTTGGAGCCCTTCGATGCTCGATGCGATGAGGTGAACGATGCCTTGTACCTGCTCGCTTGTGAGATCCGTTCCCGGGCGCAAGCGCGTGACGACTGCCGCCGTTACATGGTTCCTCTCTTTTCGCAGAAATACGGTTTTGTCGGGGATTGCGATCTGGATACGGGCTGCCTCTACGGCTTCGATCTGCTCAATGCTCCGCGCCAGCTCTCCCTGCATGGCGCGCTTGTAGTTGATCTTCTGAACGAAGTCGGTGACGCCAAAGTTTCCCTTGTCAAAGATCTCGAAGCCCACGCCCTTGCCGGCCGGTAGTCCCTTTGCAGCGACTCGAATTCGCGCTTCGTGCACCATCGGGGTCGGAACCAGGATCGCCGTGCCGCCTTCTTCGAGGCGATGGTCAATGTTCTCGCTGTCGAGGGCATCGATCACCGAAGCGACCTCGGCGTCATCGAGACCGCGGAACAGCAGGCGATACTGTGAGTTCGCCGCGCCGTTGGTCATCCAAAAGAAGAAGGCAAGCGAACCAGCCGCTGTTGCCAACAACGTAACTTGGCGCGCTGGGGTCAGTTGCTTGAACTGCTCCGCTATTCCGTTCAGCCAATCGGGCAATGCTCTTTCCTTTCCAAGTTCATCAAACCGCGCGCGTCAGTTCTCGATACGCTTCAAGTGCTTTGTTCCGCACTTCCAACAACATCCGCAGCGAAATATCCGCTTTATTTACTGCCAAAACCGTCTCAACCAGGCCGACTTCGTTTTTCGCAAAGCCCTCGGCCTTGCTGTCGGCGTTGAGTTGAGCTTCGTTCGTTTCGTTGATCAAGCCGCGCACCATCTCGCCGAATGCATCGCCCGACGTACGTTCGCTACCGGGATGAAGCTCCGGCGTTTTGAACTCAGTGTTGGGCTTGATGCCATCTGTAAGACGAAACGTTTCCATGACTAAGCACCAACTCTCAGAATTGCTTCTGACATCGCACGAACCTTGTTGAACACCATCAGGTTGGCGTCAAAGGAACGACTCGCAGACATCAGGTTGGTCATCTCTTCAACCGGGTTCACCCGGGGATACTTGACCACCCCGTTCTCATCCGCGTCGGGATGGCCGGGCTGGATTTTCGAAATGAAGTCGCGATCGTCTTCGAGCACCCGCGTCACCTTTACGGCGCGCATCTCGCGCTCGAGATGATTGGCAAACGGACCGCCAACCGATTCATCACGAAGCACAGGGTCACGGCGCCGGTATGGGCCGCCTTGCTCCGTGCGCGTCGTTTCGGCGTTGGCGATGTTGGATGCCGTCAATGTAATTCTCGTCCGCTGGGCCATGAGCCCCGACGAAGCGATGTCCATGATGTTTCCAAGTGTCACGCGTTGACTCCCTGTTCACTCTAAATTCACTTGCGTATGACGCCGCCGGCTAGCTACTGAGCCGATGCGACGTGAAAATCGTTTACTGACCGGTGATTGCTGTCTTGGTCAGCGATTCCATGCGCGCCAAGATGCTCGCCTGACTCGTGAACGCACCACTGTTGCGGTGGAAGGCAATGACCTCTTCGTCCATGTTCACGCCATTGCCGTCGGGCCGTGTACCTTCCGGGCCGAGCTCAATCGGATGACGCACGCCTTCCTGAGCAGAAGGAGCCATGTGCGAACTATCGGTGCGCTTCAAGCTTGCGACTGCCTGGTTCATCGCGTCGGCAAAGTGCATTTCTCGACGGCGATAGCCGGGTGTATCAACATTGGCCAAGTTGCCGGCCAACACGGCACTTCTTGCAACGCGAAAGCGCATTGCATCCTCGAGTGCCGCAGGACTTCCACCGTGGAACAGGTCCATATCTTCCTACCTCCTTGCATTGCGAACGATGTAAGGAGACATAGCAAG
>JBLFWR010000242.1:0-3527 GCA_047611725.1 Binatia bacterium
ACGCAGTTCACCGCGGCGGCGCTCACCGACGGAGGTCAACGTTGGAAGGATGCCGGCTACTGGCTTACGCCCGTGATTGCGCTGCTCGCCTTGATCTGGTTCCGCCCGGGTTGGTCGGTGCAATGGAATACCGCGGCGATCGTAGCGGCCTGTCTATTTCTTGGAAGCAACACGAGCCATGCCGGCGACAAACTATTCTCGACCCAGGACCAATCCGCGCAACGGCTATTCAACTCCGGAGGGTTTTCCAAGGCTGCGGTGTTGTTTACAGAACCGATGCGACAGGGAGTGGCCTGGTTCAAAGCTGGCGATTTCAAACGCGCCGCCGCCGCCTTCGGTCGGACCGGCACTGCCGAGGGGCTCTACAATCGGGGCAATGCGATGATCATGCTCGGCGAGTACGATGCGGCGATCACGAGTTACGAGGCGGCTCTCAAGATGCGTGCCGATTGGAAAGAAGCGAAGGCGAATCTGAATCTGGCAAAGCTGCGCCTCGCGCGCTTAATGGATCTCGGTGATGACCAAAGCCAGAAGTCGAATAGCCAGGATGAGGGGCCAGATGATATCGTGTTCGACGAACGAACCAAAAAGCAAGCTAATGCTAGCACCGAAGTGATAGCCGGAGAAGGCCAGGAGCTTAGCGACGCAGCGCTGCGTGCCCAATGGCTGCGCCGCGTCCAGACGAAGCCAGCTGAGTATTTGAAGCTCAAGTTTCTCTATCAGCACAAGGTCGCCCAAGCCGAGAGCGGGAAGGAGGTAGCGAAGTGAAGACGTTCGTTTCCTTGGCAGCGCTCACCATTTCATTGGTCGCAAGCTCGATTGCCGCCGAGCGACTCTACGCCTATACCGACGCCGTTCCGGAAGAGGCAAGCTGGGTCGGCCAACAGGTTATTTTTGCGGTGGTTCTCGCGATGGACGAGCGTCCACAGGGCTCACCGCGTTTCACTTTCCCGGATGTTCCCGGTGGAATTCTACTCGAGGTCTCCGGCCGCCCTAGTTTCGACAAGGAAGAAAACAACGGCATCGAGTACAATACGTGGCGTTACGATTTTGCCTTCTACCCGCAACGTCCCGGCATCCACACCATCCCTCCGATCGGCATGCGCGCCTCTTTGCCCTTGGGCGACGGCACCTACCAATCGTTCACGACGTCGACGGTGGAGTTCAAGCACAGCTCCAAAACTCCCAAGGGGGCTGAAGCGCTCGCGTCTTTCATCTCGACGGCGAAATTCGATGCCACCGAAACATGGGATCCCGAAGACGCTAAACCACGTGTCGGCGATGCGATCACGCGCACGATTTCGCGAACTGCGGATGACATCCTCGGCCTCGGGTTTCCGCCGCTCGGCTTGATGGAGATCGACGGGGTGGGCATCTACCCGGAATCGCCTGAGATCAAAGATCAGGCTTATCGCGGAGAGATCTCTGGCGAGCGCATCGAGAAAGTCGTCTACACCTTCGACCGCGAAGGCTCGGTCACGATTCCAGGGCACGTGATTCCATGGTTTGATCTGGCCGATCAGCAGATGAAATATGTGCGTTTCCCGGCGCGCACATTCGACGTTGCTCCAAATCCCGCGCTGCTGAACAACACGGAAACCGCCCATGCGTCGTCGAAGTCGTTCCCGTGGGGATGGTTGCTCGGCATCGTTGCCGCATTGGCCGGCCTGGCATTCATAAGCCAACGCTTCCTCGTCCCTGCGCTAACTTTGCGCAAAAAGCGCTACGCAGCCTCCGAATCTGCAGTATTCAAACGCCTTCTGGGTGCGTGTCGAGATGGAGACGCGGCGGCCACATCGGTTGCGCTGCGCGAGTGGTTGCGTCGCCTGCAGATCCCGTCAGAGCGCCTCCTTGCCGACGCGGATGACCCGATCCTCTCGGAACAAATCACGCACCTGAACCGAGGTCTCTATGCGCCGTCCAAGGACAGTTCTTGGGACCCGGACACGTTCGCTCAGGCGCTCGTGCGGGCACGAAAAAAACTCACCCATCGTCGGCGTCGCCAGGCATCGACGCACCAATCTCTGAATCCTCTAAACCCGACCTACCAAAAATCATGAAAACGAAAACGAAGACCCTATCGCAACTGTGCCTCGGCGCGGTGCTCGCGGCGTCCGTGGTGACGCCATCGTTCGCCTCCGATGTTGTCCCCGCCAAAGGCGACATCAAAGTGCCAGCCAAGAGCTACTCGCCCTATGTCGGCGAGACCTATCCCAAGAACGTCTACTGGGGAGACACCCACCTGCACACCTCGAACTCCTTCGACGCGGGCTTCGTGAATTTCCGCGTTGGGCCCGAGGAAGCCTTCCGCTTCGCGAGCGGTGAGGAAGTTCAGGCCAGCAACGGCATGCAGGTCAAGCTGGTGCGCCCATTGGATTTCCTGGTGGTCACTGACCACGCTGAGTATCTGGGGCTCGCCCCGGGCCTGCGCCGATCCGACCCGCTGCTGTTGAAGACCGTGGCGGGCAAGCGTTGGCACGACATGCTGAAGAGCGGTGTGTATGAGCAGATCTATATAGCGGCGATGGAAGCCGTGCGCAGCACTGCGGCGAATGATGAGAAGTACCATAGCGATGACTTCACGCGCTCGGTATGGGACGATAACCTCAGGATCGCTGACGAGCAGAACAATCCAGGCTTGTTCACCGCCTTCATCGGCTTCGAGTGGACGTCGATGCCATCGGGCAACAACCTGCACCGTGTCGTCATCTTTAAAGACGACGCCAGCAAGGCCGGCCAGGTGCTCCCGTTCAGCATGTTCAATAGCGAAGATCCCGAAGACCTGTGGAAGTACATGGCTGGCTACGAGGAGAAGACCAGCGGCAATGTCCTCGCGATCCCGCACAACGGTAACTTGTCGAACGGACTCATGTTCGACGTCGAGACCCTCAGCGGCAAACCGCTGACCAAGGATTACGCCGAGAGGCGCGCCAAGTGGGAGCCGCTCTACGAAATCACCCAGATCAAGGGTGACGGAGAAACGCACCCGGCGCTTTCCCCGAACGACGAGTTCGCTGACTACGGGACTTGGGACAAAGGCAACCTTCCCGGCACTGCGGCAAAGAAGCCTGGCATGTTGAAGCACGAATACGGGCGCTCGGCACTCAAGCTCGGGCTCGACCTCGAGGAGAAGCTCGGAGTAAACCCATTCAAGTACGGCTTCATCGGTTCGACGGACGCGCACACGGGGCTGGCCACCACGAAGGAGGACAACTTCTTCGGCAAGCACTCCGGTCTCGAACCTGACAAGCACCGCGCGACCGATCACAAAGTGCTCGAGTCACCGATCGATGAAGAATTGACCACATGGGGCTGGGAGCAAGTCGCTGGCGGTCTCGCCGCTGTCTGGTCGCCCGAGAACACACGCGGTTCGCTGTTCGAGTCCATGGAGCGCAAGGAGACCTACGCGACGACCGGTTCACGCATGGTCGTGCGCTTCTTCGGCGGGTTTGACTTCAGCCAGGACGATATTGATATGCCCAGCCCGGCCAAAGTCGGCTACGACAAAGGCGTCCCGATGGGCGGCG
>JBLFWR010000243.1:0-3485 GCA_047611725.1 Binatia bacterium
CGGCGTCTCGGCTTTGCCTTGCTTGCCCACGCAATCGAGCATCACGGCACAGCGGACACTTTGAGTGAAGTCGTTCTGGGCGGGCAGAATACGCTCTTCGCCGGCTCCCTACCCAAGGAGATGCGAAGCGCAACGTACGGCGAACTGATGACGAAACTGGACCTGAGTTCCCGAGGCGGAATTGCGATTGGTGTAACCAATCCAAAGACGGGTGAAGATCATGTGAACCCCGCTGGTGACATGGTTCTGAACGAAAACATGAAGCTCCTCTACTTGGCGACAGAGCGCATTCTCGAGTAGCCGACTGCATCGCAGTCGGTGGGGGATGCGTAGCTAGATTCGACTCAAAGTGCTTCTCGGTCATATGGACAGCAGAGGAATCTTTTTTGTTTCGACACGCTGATTACAACCGGTACTCTCTGCCGCGAATGTTGACTCTGTTTTTCAACTCGCTTGAATCGCCAGGTTTCGGTGGCATTCGATTGGCATGGGTCTGCCTAGTTTCCGGAGTCGGGCTGCTCATCGCCTTGGCCGCGAGTTCCGATGTAGTTGAGCCCCAGGTCAACGTTGAGGTTTCCGGTCGCTTGCATCCGGCCGCCGGCGACGGGGCGAAGAGTCAATTACGCGATCACCTGGTCTTGCTCAACAAAGCGCAGCTTCCGGACACGGTTTCTCTCACGAGTTTGTTCGGTGTCGCGCTCGACGATCGTGGACTCGTATCAAAGCGAATCGAAGAGCTGGACGCTTCGCGTAGCGCTTTGTCGCGACGCGTCAGCGAATTGGAGCAACTTCTCGCGTCCCTCGCGGCCGAAGCCACAGCCATCCACGAAGAAAACGCCTCCCGCCCCAATGAGTCAGCAGGGGGGGCGATCGACGACGAGACCGGCTCGATCCCAAGCCCAGCGAAGCCGTCAGCGGCGACTGTCGAAAGCGACTCGGATCGTGAACACGATGCCGAAGCAGCTGCCAAGCAAGCGGAGCGCAATGCACTGGCGGCTCACCTTGCCCAAGCTGCCGTCGAACACGCCGCACGCGGAGCACGGCTGCTGTTGATCGGCGAGGAACGTGCGACTGCCCGCGCCAATCTCGCTTCGGTGTCGTTGGATATTGAGATCGTTGAACAACGCCTGACCGGACTCCGAAAGCTGGCGCGCCGACTCGAACCGATGTCGGATGCGGCGCGGCGCATCATGCCGACACTCGGCGCAGAGCGTAAGAGTTTGCGTCATCACGCGTCGCTGGTTTCAGAACTGGCGGTCGCAGCCAACGGACTGGCATCGCGCCTACAGACCCTTGCGACTCGCAGCCGGACGGGACTGCTGGTCGGATTCGTATCCGAACGACGCGATGTGGCTGCGGACTGCGAAGCGCTCGCAACCTACATCGAGCAACAGAGCCGAGACTTTGAGGCCATGGCCGCTTCCCTCTTTGCAATTGCCGAACAAGTTGAAGCCAGTGGAGCCGAGCTTCGTGCGACGGTTCTGTATGCACTCTTGGTGAACGATCGACAGTCGGTCCTGGACGAACTTTTTCTGTCGCATTTGCGATCGCAGCGTCGTCTGCGAAAGAGCGTCAGCCAGGTGCTGTCAGTACCCGGCGCCCAATCCCTTGTAGACCTTCGCGCCGCGATTGCGTCAGCGCTAAACGAAGTAGATCGGATCGGAACGGTCGCCGACGCACGCGCCGCGATCGACGCCGATGCAAACCTCCGACAAACTGGCGCCAGCTTATTGTCGGCTGAGCTTGCCAGTAGCGACGGATGGCGTCTGGCATTCGAGAACGAGGTCGTCACGGTTCTGTCCGAACAGGTAACGCCTGAAGTCTTGACCGGGGCGTACGGACTTTCGACCGAGATCATTGACGACGTCGTGAGCGAGTTGGCGATCGCGACGCAACGGTTGCGGGAGCAGGTCGAGCTTTTTCGGGATGAGATTCCAACGGCAACGTCGTTGGTCTCGACTCCGCAGGGCCAGAGTTACCTTTGGCGTGCGGGAGTTGCCCTCGCTCTGTTCGGGGCCTGTTTCTTTGTATTTCGAAAGACGTCGCGTATCACCGTTTGGTTGGTCAAAAATCTGGTTCGTCTACCCGGTATTCGCGATCGCATCGGTTTACTCGTCCGTTCGTCCGGGTTGGTGCAATCGGTCGTTCCGCCGCTCTTTGCGTTGCTTGCGTTGTCGATCGCAATTGCCGTTGCGGGCAGTGCGACAACGTCCGCCGAGCATTTTCGTGTTTTGCTCTTTCCAGTGCTCTTGTATTGGCTCGGTCGCCAGATCTTGGTCGGTGCGACGCGTCGGCTGAAGCGGGGGCGCCCGGCCTTGCTGGAAGTTCTTCCCGAAACACTTGATCGTCTAACACGTACCTACTCATCGCTCGGCTTGGTTGTCGCGATTGGCAGTATGCTCGACGGTATCGCGCGCATCGCCGTGGGCGCAGGGCGGCTGGTTTCTCTACTAGACGCGGCAGTGCTCACTTGGATCGTGATTTGGATCGCGTGGGAAGCCGTTCGCTGGCGGCAACCGTTGGCAAAGGCCTGGGCGGGTAGGGTGCCCGAAGAGGACCCCGAATCTTTCGAGGACCGGGTTGCGCAGTGGATGGAGGACTCTCGCGTCGGGTTCGTGCTGTCACCGGTCGCGCTTCTTCGAATCTTTGTGATCGCGCTGGTGAAACCGGCACTGGGGCAGGTGACCCGCACGGGTCTCATGCAGCGTATCCGCGCACAGATGCTGCGGCACCGTTCGAAGCAAGGAGCAAATGACGTAGCCCCGCAGGTCGACACGCTTCCAGCCGACTATCTGGATGCATTCCCCTTGCACCCGATTCTCGGAGAGGACGACGCGCTCTTAGTCCCGAGAGAGAAGTTGATCGACGAGGTTCTCGAGCAGATCGAGCAATGGGGTACCTCGAAGGCGGGCGGGTCCCTCGGTCTGATCGGGGAGAAGGGTGTGGGCAAGACAACACTCGCGGCAATGATCGGCATGCGCAGCGAGAAACTCGAAACGGTTCACCATACGATTCATGGGAAACCGGGAACGCCGGAGGCGTTGGTTGACTCGCTGGCCTCATCATTTGGCTTCGAGGACCTGAAAAGTTTGGACGAACTTCGGGTGGCTCTGTGTGAAGGCCCTGAACGTCTGGTGCTACTGGACGAAGCGCACAATGTGTTCCTGCGGCGGGTCGATGGTTTTAGGGCTTACGACGCGCTCGTCGAACTTGTGAATGCAACGACGAGCAAGGTCTTTTGGGTGGTGATTTTTAACAGTTTCACTTGGAAGTTCCTCAATGAGACTCGGGGGCGAGTGCACTACTTCCGGAAGTTGTTGTTCATTTCGAAGTGGAGCCCGGAAGAAATCCAGATGCTGATTGGGCTTCGCAACAAGCGAACTGGATACGAATTGGAGTTCGATGAGATGCTGCTGTCGGACGACGCCGTTGAATCCAAAGACTTCGAGTTGATCGAAGGATCGGATGGCTACTTTCGTTTGCTC
>JBLFWR010000244.1:0-3452 GCA_047611725.1 Binatia bacterium
TTGCGCCGCGTGCAACCGCTGCGTTGATCCAGCCGTGGAGTCGCTCGGCCTCTTTCTCAGAAATCATCGGCCCGATAAACGTGTCTTCGTTGCTGGGGTCGCCCATCACCAAGGCTGAGACCTTGCGGGTGAGCTTGTCGCGCAAGGCATCGTAGATCGACTCGTGGGCGATGATGCGTTGAACACTGATACAGCTCTGCCCGCTCTGGTAGTAGGCGCCAAAGGTGATGCGTTCGACCGCATCGTCGATGTCGGCATCGGCGTCGACGATCACCGCTGCATTGCCACCGAGCTCAAGCACGACTTTCTTCTTGCCGCATCGCGCCTTGAGATCCCACCCGACTTCGGGCGAACCCGTGAAGGACAAGAGCTTCAAGCGATCGTCCACGGTGAAGAGATCTGCACCATCGCGCCGCGCGGGTAAGATCGAAAACGCTCCTTTGGGAAGATCCGTCTCAGCCAGTACTTCGCCGATAATCAGCGCGCCGATTGGAGTCTTGCTCGCAGGCTTCATTACAAAAGGACATCCCGCGGCAATCGCGGGAGCAATTTTGTGTGCAGCCAAGTTGAGTGGGAAGTTGAAGGGACTAATCAACGACGCGGCACCTACGGGCACTCGCTTCCACATCCCGGTGTAATTGGCCGCACGGGCACTGATGTCCATCGGCATGACTTCGCCGTAGATCCGCGTGGCTTCTTCGGCACCGATGCGAAATGTGTCGATCAGGCGTGTCACTTCGCCCCGAGCGTCTTTGATGGGCTTGCCGGCTTCAATGCACAGCGCCTGCGCCAACTCTTCAAAGCGTTCCTGAAACCTCCGGGCACAGTGATTGAGTACGTCCTGGCGTGCATAGGCGGGGAAATTGCGCATCGCCACCTCGGCGCCCACGGCCAGTTCAATCGCTTTATCAATCGCCGCCGGATCGGCCAACGGCACGCGTGTCGCCACCTCGCCCGTGAACTTGTTCGTCACTTCGAGATCGGTGTTCGGAGTAAGTGGCTCGTTCCCCAGATAGTAGGGATAGCTTTCTGCCAGCATTTGGTGCTCCCGTTGTGCGTTTGGCGGCGTGATTGGAAATGAATCAATGCGATCGCGCGAACAAACTGCTGCCCTACAAGTCGATTAGATCGGGCAAGCGATGTCGCCGAGACGCTGGGTGAGAAGGTTGTTCTCCCGGTAGTCGATTGGGATCACGACCAAGCTCGGCCCCGGTGTCTGAAATGACTTTTCTAGCGCCGGCGCGAGTTCGGCACTCTTGTCGACATAGATCCCCTGCCAGCCGAACGAGTCTGCGAGCTTCATGAAGTCGGGGTTTCCGAAATCGAGATCCGTGTGCTTGCCAAACTGGGTCTCTTGCTTCCACTTGATCAAGCCATAGGCGTGATCTTCCCAGACCATCACCGTGATGTTGACGCCGTAGCGCTTGGCGGTCTCCATCTCCTGGACATTCATCAAGAAGCCCGCGTCGCCGCAAATGGCGAGCACCCGACGCTCGGGAAAAACCATTCCGGCCGAGATCGCGCCGGGCAAAGCGAAGCCCATCGAGCAAAAACCGTTCGGGATCAGGCACGTGTTGGGCGAGTGGCATTGGTAATGCCGGGCGATCCACATTTTGTGCGCACCGACATCTGACAGCAAAATATCGTCGGCCCCCATCACCTGGCGCGCATCCCAAAGCGCCTTTTGGGGACGGATCGTCCCGACGGTGTCGTCTTCGCTGTACTCCTCGAGATCCGCCTTCATCTCGCGTCGCGCAGCCGACTGATATTTCAGGTCGTAACTTGGCTGCTTGTCGAGAGCATCGAGCCGCTCGTTCAACATCCACAACGTGTGGGCGAGGTCGCCGACGATCTCGACGTCGACGCGGTAGTTCTCGTCGACTTCCGCGGCGAGGAAGTCGATGTGAATCAATTTGTGTTCGGTGTTCGCGTTCCACAAGCGCGGGTGATATTCGACCATGTCGTAGCCGAGGCAGATCACCACATCGGCCGCATCAATGGCGCAGGTCGCGTGGTCTTTCGCCTGCAACCCAACCGTGTAGAGGCACTGCTCCGAATCCATATCGACGCAGCCCTTCGCCATGAAGGTGCTCACAACCCCGATGCCCGTCTTCTCAACAAAGCTTCGCAGCTGCGCGCTGGCGCGTTTTCGAATCGTGCCGTTGCCGGCGAGAATGATTGGACGCTTGGCCGCCGCGATCAACGCGAACGCATCGTCGACGATCTTGTCGGCGGGGACGGCGCGGCGCACAGGCTGCGCATCGATGGGTGACTTTTCCGTCGCCATTTCGGCGATGTCTTCGGCGAGTTCGATATGACAGGCACCCGGCTTTTCTTCGACTGCGAGCTTGAAGGCCTTCCTCACAACTTCAGGAATGTTGTCGGGATGCAGAATTGAGTGAGCCCACTTCGTGACGGGCTTGAACATGCTCACCACATCCATGGCCTGGTGGCTCTCTTTGTGTTGACGCTTGCTGTCGGCCTGCCCAGTCAAGACGACCATGGGCGAACGATCCATATTTGAGTCGGCGACCCCGGTGATGAGGTTCGTCGCCCCTGGCCCCAACGTTCCGAGGCACAAGCCGGGCGCACCGGTCAAGCGACCGTGGACTTCGGCCATGAACGCCGCACCCTGCTCGTGACGGGTCAAAATGAATTCGATCTGCTCGGAGTCGGCCAGCGAGATCATGAAGTCGGCGTTTTCTTCGCCAGGAACCCCGAAGATGCGCGTGACACCTTCTTTTTCGAGGCACTTCACGAACAGGTCAGAAGCTTTCATCGGTTCCCCTTGTGGCGTTTTGGGTGCCTGGGCAAAGCCCAGCGCGGTGATCGACGGTCGAGAGATCTCAAGTGCGAGTTTTGAATGATAAAACGGTGCCTATCAGCGGTCGAGGCCAATCGCGAGCTTCGAGTTCCCGAGCGGAGTAGCGTTGCGCCCCCGTCCGGCTCAATTTCTCGGCACAGTTTTACCCAGTATAAGGCGAAGCGCGTCAATTCGTTGCGGGGCGTCGCTTCTCAAAGCGCGCCAAAGAGCGAAATCAAGGCTAGTATTCGGGGCGGCACTCAACTGATTGCCACGACCACTGGGAGGGGACCCAGTCGGTGAAGAAATCGATCCCCAATGAGCGATTCTCGAATTTCGATTTCGGGAAATTACGATCAGTAGATTCGCTCAGCTACAGCACGCAACTTGTACGCACCAAACAATCCAAGGTTACGCGTACTTGGCTGCAAGAGTCCAAAAGTCAGCAGACCTGACCCAGGCGTGGAACGCATACAAACACAGCTGACACGAAGACCCGCCCAACCGAACATTCACCGAACGACCACCGAGCAACCACCGGAAATCGGCAGCACCGCAACTCACGCTGCCGGCAGTATCAATTGAACACAACGAACACGAAGCACAACACACGGTCTAACGACACAGAAATCCAAGAAACGGAGCCGCA
>JBLFWR010000245.1:0-3428 GCA_047611725.1 Binatia bacterium
TGAGCGAGCGAATAAACACGGCGCGATCCAGACCTCGCCGATCGGTTAGCGCCTGAGTCAGAAAAGCCAGGCACTCATGAACGATCTCGGCGATCCCAGTGCCTTCCCAACGATTGGGGTCCAGGGCCGCGTCGGCGGTCACGAGCGCTTCGGAAGCGTAGCGTTCCTGCAGCGCGTGCAAGAGCCCGTCTTTATCTTTGAAGCGTCGATAGAACGCGCCCACAGAGGAACCCGCTTCGGCCGCCAATTCGGAAATCGAGATATCGTCGAAGGCACGCGTGGCCAACATCAATTCGGCCGTATCCAGCAGCTTTTCGAGCGTGGCGTGCGTGCGCGCTTGGCGCGGAGGCTTTACCCACTCAAGGGGAGCGCGAAAAGCAGGGGGTGCGAGAGCGTGATTGGGCATGGGCTAAGCGGAACCGGAATTCCGATTCCGTATTTATGCCGATTTTCGAATGATCCGTCAAGAGTTTTCTGTAGAAATTGTGCGCCTGCCCCATTGAAGGGAGTCGCGTCGGGTTGCACCAAGGCCGGTCTGCTGGGAAGAAACGCCACCGATGACGACGTCTCCTACCCATGGCCGCCTGGCCCGCCCGGCCGATTTCGACTCGATTCAACCGCTCATCGAGCGGTTCTACCGAGAAGAAGACTACGCCGAGATCGACCAACCGCGTGCAATGACGGCGCTCCGCACCCTACTAGCCTCCCCGGAGCTTGGGTCCGTCTGGCTCGCCGAACGCGACGGCGTCGCCATCGGCTATGCCGTGATCTGCTACGGATTCAGTCTTGAGCACAGAGGCCGCGATGCTTTCCTCGACGAGTTCTTCGTTGAGAAATTCATGCGTGGCCAAGGGATTGGAAACGCGCTGCTCGACGCTGCAGAGGCGTCGGCAATTGCAGCCGGTGTCGGCGTTCTTCATCTCGAAGTAGAGCGCAACAACGAACGTGCTGCCGCGCTTTACGTTCGACGCGGGTACCGAGGCAACGCGCGCAGCTTACTGTCGAAAAAACTTTCCTGACCGAGCGTGCTGTCTTCTCGATCAAACCTGTTGCGAACAGTCCGCGCAGACTGTTGAGAACTTTGCCGCCCTGCGTGTTAGGACTTTTTCCAAAACCCGCGAAGGCGCCGGAGGCGTTTGTCTCCAGCTTAACCAGTTACATCGCCAACGTTGGTGTAGCGTGGAGCGCCCTCGCGGAAGCAGCAAGGTTTGCAGTTCACGAAACCTCACCACGCCAGTTACCACCCCAGACGCAGCGTGCGGGTGACGTGATCGATGATCGATCGCGGAACCCCAACCTCTTCCGCCTGCTTCGACCACCCCTGGAACGCTTCCACCACCTGTTCCAGAATCAGCTTCTCGCGACCGCGCGGCAACCCGGCGTAGTCCGCCAGGTGCTTCAGATTCTCCATCGTGAAGTTGCTCGTCTTGCCGTTGAGGCTGAGCTGGTGCTTGCTGGTGAACTCGCTGCCTTCGGCGTGGCACAGGTCGTAGGCTGGCGATAGATCCCACTGGCCTTTCCGGTCCATGACGAACGCGAAGTTTTTCACATGGTCGTCTTGGTTGCAGCCGACCAGGTTGAACACGATGCGACGGAACTGCTGATCCATCGACGCCTGTGGCACGCCAAGCTGCTTCATGGTCATGAACAACTGCTCGTAGGAATGCGCACCGCTTTCGAAGTAGTCGAAGTGCGCAATCGCTGCGAACGTCTGTATGAACTTCCTGGAGCCATTCGCTTCGCGGTCAAACCGGCGCGTCATGAAGTGGCTGCGACCGTTCTCGCGTAGCAACCTGCAGTCGGTCATCGCGATGCCACACTGCTTGGCGACTTGTGAGTAGCTGTATTCGAGCAACCCATAACCAGCGGGGTCCGCGATGCCCCAATCGCCGCTGAACTCGACGCCGTCAAACTTGATCAACCAGTGCTCAAAGCCGGCCGGCAGCTGCGTCTGGCCAGAACGCACTTCTTTGGTTTGTGGATCGAACGCGATCACCGCCTTGGCGCGCGCGCCGCCAGCCGACGTGCCGACACTGAGAATGTCGAGCATCGCCTGCTCTCCTAAGTCGCCGGTGAGTTCGGTGTGCAACGTGTTCTTGCTGGCGAAGGCCAGCGACGCCAACTCAACGAGTTGCTCCACTTCTAGCGGCCGATCGACGAGCTCTGCGACAGTGCTGGCCGGCTCGAACTCGAGCGCCCCCATGCCGCGGCTGCCGGTGTAGCAAAGCCGATCGACCGCGTGGAACTCATCGCGAGTGCGACCGGTGCGAGCGAGCCATACATCGATCAGGCGATTGCCATAACGGTCGGGCAAGCTGTCGGCGAGCAGACCGGGCAGGCCGTGAAAGGTGCGCGGTTGTAGGTCCTGGAACTGATAGATGCGCCCCGAGGTGCTCGGCATCATCAGCGGTGCCAACTCGATGCCGGACGAGGCGAAGCCCGGATCGTATTCAAAACGCGCGAAGCGCTCGCCGCGGTCCATCGACACGTAGCCGATCGCGGTGCCCCAGAGTTTGACGGTGGCCGTGGTCACGGCCGCTCATCCCCCCACGTGAAGCGGGTGCCGCTCTTTTTGCCGCCGGCCGACCTTCGACGCGCTTTCTTGCGCCCTCCCTTCACCTCGGCCATTGGCGAGCGAAAGTTCTCGGGCAGCAGCGAATCGATCGAGGACTCCATTTGCAGCGCCATTAGGATCCGGATCCACGAGCCAAGCTTGCTGTCATTGCCATCTTCGATCCGACGCAGCGTCGCCACGCCAATCCCGGCGACCTCAGCAAGCGCCTCCTGCGAGTAGCCCCGCTGTTTGCGGATGCAGGTGAGTCGCTCGCCAAGCTCGGCGAGAACGGCGGCGCTGGGGGTGAGTTGCTCGATCTTCATTTCGATCACTTACGATATTATATCGCCTATATAGGCAGGCTTCCAATCATTTAAGATCGAATTAACTGCAAACCGAAGGGGCGCCCTAGTAAGACAACCCTTTACAATTAGTGATCCCTAATGATCATATTTACGCCATAATAGCGCATCATCAATCATAAGTGATCGATATAGAACCCGGCTACCTGGGGCAAACCCAGCGCAAGGCTGCCGAAGAAGCCCACTCCGCCCGACTAAGTGACGGGAAGTGCCTAAGCGTTCCTCTGAGGCCGTCTTGTCCGTGTCCGTGACCAAGCGTCGGCCGACGTCCGACCAACGGCCAGTCGCCCCGCGCTTCGCATTCCAACACCCGCGCGAAGGCGCCGGGGCGGTTTGGCCGTGCCGATGACAACGGCCTCAACGGTTGTGCCGAAGCCCCATCCATTGGTTGCAACCCTGCTGGCAAAAGCATCTTGCTGGTCAAAGACAACGCCAACGACGCGAAAGATCGCTTGGTGTGGAAATACCTCAAGGCCACCGACGCTTTGGACATCGAGAGCAACATGGGCCTG
>JBLFWR010000246.1:0-3380 GCA_047611725.1 Binatia bacterium
GGGCGGTACTGCGGACGGTTCGCAGGGGGCCGGTACCCAGTTGACTGGTGCCCATAGCGATAGGGAGCTGGACGATATCGGGGGCCGTTATAGGCCGAAGTGCCATATTTAACGCCTACATGCCCGCACCCCGCGTAGTGCGTGTGCCCCTGGTAGGCATAGGGGGCGCGTGCCCGTGAGTAGTCTGGCCGGTGTACCGCGCAACCGGAGGTCGCAACGAGTACGACCGTGGCTAAACCCAAGGTCAGTAGGCGAGGCCGAGATAGGTACTTGGCTGCAACTCGGTGCATGAACTTTTCTCCTGCGTGGCGTGGTTTGAACGGACCGCCTCCGACGCGCCCTTGTGGGTTGCTGCCAAACGCGATCCCGGGACTTCGAAGGTTGGAGCCCAAGAGGTCCCGAACGGGTTACGTCAGCCGGGCAATCGCCAACATTTAAACTCCCTCGAGCAGGCCGTCGACGTGGAGACGAACAAAGTCTACAACTCGAAGACGCGAATCCGAACGCGCGCGCCATCCGTGCGCACGATCGGCGCGCAGCTGGCCTTCGGCGGGCCAACTGCGAGACTGTCTCGCAGCAAAAAGGCAGCGCAAACGAGGCGAACTGGCGAACGACGCAAACGGGGCAATCCAACGAAATGGGCGACAGCGACATGCAACCAACGCGTCGGCGCATCTGCCGCCTGGCGCTCGCATTCCTAGCTGCGGCGCAACTGGCCACACAAACGACCGCGAATGCTGACGGCGATGGCGATCACGGAGCCATTCCCGGACGGCTAAAACTGCAAACTGCGTTCGAGGTCACGCGCGGTGACTACGGCGGCGACCAAGGCACAACGATTCTTTACGCGCCGGTGGTGTTGGGCTGGGAGTACAAGGCCTGGGCATTGTCGCTGACCGTGCCGGCCTTGCTTGTTGACGGCCCGCTCAATGTCGTGGGCCCTGGCGAACCCGCCGGCAACGGAAACAACAATCGGGGGCCAGGCAGCGCAGCCGGAATGCCGCCGCCGCCCCCTCCACCGCCACCACCTCCGCCCGGCGGACCACCGCCGCTAGAAGACTCGACAAAGGCTGGCATCGGCGATGTCATCGTCGGGGTTCGCTATGCATTGCAACCATTTTTCGAAGACCTGTTGTTCGTAGACTTAAGCGCCGACGTAAAGATCCCCTCGGCCAGCGTCGACCGTGGCCTGGGCACCGGTCATCCTGATCTTCGTCTGGACACAACCTTCGCTCTGGAATTGGATTCTTGGTGGCCCTACCTCGTGCTGGGCTACCGCTTCGTTGGGCGTTCCGCCCGTATCGAACTAAGCGACGGCGCTCGTGCAGCTGCGGGCGTGCAATGGCAGTCGGGCAACGGCACAGGCCTGGGCTTCGAGATTGAATACCGCGAAGCACTGTCCAGCGGCGTCGACGATCCGCTCGAGGTCGTGCCTTACCTGTCCCACAACGTTGGGGAACACATTGTCATCGGCATGCACGGCGTGGTCGGCCTAAGCGATGGAAGCCCCGACTATGGACTCGGAACATCCATGACCTATTGGATCGACTAGCGCTGCACTTTGGCACGCCGATCAGATTGAGTAAGCGCGGGTAGAGTTATCAACATTCCGCGCGGACTGTTGGCAGGAGGTGAGCGACGGGAGGGCGGTCGCCGGGGGCAACGGCAAAACTCTGCTGAGTTGCCACCCCGGCGCTTCATCTTTCACTTTTCTCTTCAGCCTCATCGCTTCCGGCAGCGCAATCGCTTTAACCCACCGGCCGGTTCAGCTTCGTCACTTGCCGCGCTCACGTCGATTCCCGGATGTAATAGAGTCGCACTTGCCAGGTCCGTACCGTCGAATTTATTTGACAGTGTTTTTGACGCTCTAGTTTCAAACATGCGAGGCGATCGCCGTTGAGTGCAGAACTTTCTATCTAAAACTCTCAATCGACACGCAGCGACTGCGCAGCGCGCTGTGTGAGCATGTCTACATCTAACCCTAGTGTCGTCCAAAAACCCCAAGAAAAACCCATGTTACTCTCGCTACATGAACAATCCGCAGCCCCCTCTCTCCAGTCTATGTGAACAAAAACTACTCGACCATTTCGCACGTGTGATCGCCGAAGGACGGCACAACACAGTTCAATTATTGGTCGCGATGAGTGAGATCGACGAGCGCAAACTGTGGGCCAAACATGCTTGTTCATCGATGTTTACGTTTTGTATAGAGCGCTATCACATGTCTGAAGGGATGACCGCGAAGCGGCTCTGGGCGACGCGTGTTGCTCGCCGGTTTCCTGTGGTTCTCGGGATGCTGGAGCGCGGGGAACTGCATCTCACAGCAGTGCATCTACTTTCCAAGCACCTGACCGAGGACAACCATTGCGAGGTACTTTCGCGCGCCAGGCACAAGAGTGCGCGGGAAATTGAAAGCTTGATCGCGGAGATTGCGCCGCGGCCTGATGTCCCGTCGCGGATTCGAGCTTTGCCGATCCCGAAGGACGCTCGACGAGAAGTGACCTGCTCAACCGCGGCGCGCCAGTCAGCTTCTCCGCTGGCTGGCGGCGCACGACCAGCGGGAACAAAACTCGTAGCAGTAAAGCGAGAGCCTCGAAGCTCCGATTCGCAAAGCCACTCGTTGTCTAGAGCTGACACACGGGCGGCGGTGGCCCGAGGCCGGATCACTCCCCTATCTCCACGGCGTTACAAAGTTGAAATCACTGTCGATCAACAAACCCACGACAAGCTTCGCGCGCTTGAAGATCTGTTGAGTAGCCAAGCAGCGGGAGGCCCGGCTGCGATCATTAGTCGCGCAATCGAACTACTACTGGCTGATACGCTAAAGAAGAAAGCGGCGTTGACGGACCGGCCGCGAAAGCCACGTAAGTCACATAAGCGACGAAACGGCAGTGGAAAAGAAAATCGAACCCGCGCCATTCCGGCTGCACTGCGTCGCGCGGTTTGGGTGCGAGATGTTGGGCGTTGCAGGTTCGAAGACGACAAAGGCCACCGATGCCGCGCGACACGCAATCTCGAATACCATCACAAGATTCCCTTTGCCCAAGGGGGGCAACACGAACTCGACAACCTGGAACTGCGCTGCCACGGGCACAACCAATACCAAGCCGACCTGGACTTCGGTCAACCCTTCATGCGAGCCAAGCGCGGGCAGAGTTACCAGCAGTCCGCGCGGACTGTTGGCGCAAGGAGAACGACAGGGACCTAGCGCAGGCCTTGGTCAGCGCGGACGTGGTGGACGCTCGGGCCTTTGCGGACGTTCGGGTCGGTCGGGGCGTTGCGGACGTTCGGGTCGATCCGGTCGGTTTGCCTGTTCGCGTCCGCCACCACCTGGTCGAGCGTCGGGTCGCGAATCACCCCCGTCGTGATCAGCACGGTCG
>JBLFWR010000247.1:0-3379 GCA_047611725.1 Binatia bacterium
GGGTGACTCGGCCGCTGCTGGCCGGCCTCGAAGTCTTCGGCTCCCATCCATTGGCAGGCCTGAGCGACGCCGGAATCGCAGTGCTGGCGGCGCTGGTCCTCTTCGTTGCTCCCGCCGATCGGCACCAGTCCGTGCTTGACTGGTCAACCGCATCCCGGCTGCCGTGGGGCATCCTCGTCTTGTTCGGCGGCGGTTTGAGCCTGGCATCCGCGATACGAACCAATGGCGTTGGCGAGTGGTTGGGGGCGCAAGCCGGATCGCTCGTCGGTCTACCAACGCTTGCGGTCGTAATCGGGGTCGTAGCGTGCATGGTTTTCTTGACCGAACTGACCAGCAACACAGCCTCAACCGCTGCGCTCGTTCCCATCCTTGCTGCAGTCGCTCCGGGACTCGGCATCGAGCCATTTCAATTGATCGTACCGGCCACCATCGCGGCGAGTTGTGCGTTCATGCTTCCAGTCGCGACGCCACCAAATGCAGTGATCTTCGGCTCCGAACGCATCGAACTCCAGCAGATGATCCGCGCAGGACTCTGGCTCAATTTTGTTGCAATCGCGATGATCACGTTTTTCACCTATGCCGTCATCGTGCCGGTCCTGCTGGGCCCCTAGCGGTGTTTGTGCCGAGCACGTCCCGTGCTGTGCCGCTGGCGAACCAGACACGTGGCGCATCGACACAGTCGTGGCGAACCACGACAGCCACTCGTGAGCCTCCAGGAGTTCTGCTTCAGCAGCCTGTTCCCCCGCTACGAGCGCATCAAAGCGAGCGAGCTGCCTTTTCGCAGTGGCATCGGAGGCAAGCAAGTCGTTGCTTGCCGACTCGGCACGGAACTCGCATCTCCATGTTGTCAAACGAGTCTCTCAACCCCTCTAACCGACGCGCACTACCGGACCCGCACTACGCGGTCCTAGAGCGTGCAGCCTCGCCAAAGGAGCAAAACCAATGTCCGTACCGAAAATCGCGATCAACGGTTTTGGACGCATCGGAAGAACGATTTGTCGCCTCGCAAAGCAGCGAAAGCACTTCGACATCGTGGCCATTAACGACCTCGCTTCTCCCGAAGCGCTCCAGTACGCGTTCCAGTACGACAGCGTACACGGCACCTACCCTGGCGACGTCGAACTTTCGGGCAATACGATGACCGTTGACGGAGACCCCTTCCTTATCTTGAATGAACCACAACCGTCTCGACTTCCATGGGCCGAACTTGGGGTGGACTACGTAATCGAAAGCAGTGGGATATTCCGCAAGCTCGATGACCTTAAGGATCACCTCGATGCAGGTGCGAAACGTGTCATTCTGACCGTTCCGAGCAAGGACTTTCTAGAGAGCACTCTGGTCATGGGCGTCAATGATCACGTCGTCAAACCTGAATCTCAAATCATCAGCAACGCGAGCTGCACCACGAACTGTGCTGCACCCGTCGCCAAGGTTCTGCACGACAGTTTCGGAATCCGGCGTGGGTTCTTGAATACAATTCACGCCTATACGTCGGACCAACACCTCGTTGACTCGCCCCATCCGAAGGACATGCGGCGCTCAAGAAGTGCCGCAACGAATATCATCCCAACTTCTACGGGCGCAGCGAAAGCAATTGGACGGGTCATCCCCGAGCTCGAAGGCAGACTCGACGGTCTGGCGATGCGCGTCCCCGTTCCCGATGGCAGCGTGGTGGATCTAACAGTCGAACTCAATACCTCGACAACCGTAGAACAGCTCAACGACGCGATACAGACCGCCGCCCTTGGCCCCATGGCGGGTATTCTTGAATACAGTTCCCGCCCCATCGTATCGTCCGACATTGTTGGCAACACATCTTCCAGCATCTTCGATTCGCCGCTAACACAAGTAGTGGACGGTCGACTAGTCAAAGTAATCGCCTGGTACGACAATGAGTGGGGCTACAGCGCGCGGGTCGATGATTTGATTTGCCGCCTGGCACAGCTTGACGGCATGTCACAATAAAGTGATACCTTGAGAAGACTCCACGAACCCCATCGCAGGAATTCGCCGCCCCATTCAACAACACGGTGGATTTAGGTGTTATGTCAGAACAAGAACAAGACACAATCAAACCTCTACTTGAGATCAATCAACTCAGGTTCATCGAAACGCGACGCTCGCAAATTTTCTTCTCCCAAGATCAGGCGTGGAAGATCAAGAAGCCATTGCGTGGGGACTCTACGGTGCTCGACGCCCCGCAAGTGCGGCGGGACGCCTGCGAGCGAGAACTCGAGCGCGGTCGCTTGCATGCGCCGGGCGTTTATCTAGGAGTCGTGCCGGTCACGCGAGATCGCGCGGGCGCTCTATTTATCGATGGAGAAGGCGAAACAGTCGACTGGGCGGTTCACATGCGAGGCCTTCCCGATTGCGACCGAGCCGACCACCGCCTCATAAACTCACGCCTCGACGACGATCACATTCGACGAATTGCGGAGCACGTTGAGGCTTTCCATTCGACAGCACCCGTCGAGTCGCGGTTGGATTCGTTTGACTCGCCGGCGGCGATCTCCTCGCATATCGAATGGGCATTTGGACGCGCAGATCAGCTGGAAGCGGATGATCGAGCTGCCGTTGCGGTTCAAAAATGTGAAACGTGGCAACACGACTTCATCCGCGATCACGCAAGCCTATTTCGCCAGCGATTATTGACGGGCCGCGTTCGCGACGGTCACGGCGACCTGTGCCTGAAGAACATCTTTCTCGATGACGCCGACAATACCGCCGCCGTCGACGGAGGACATCGCAGCTTCGAATTTCGCATGTCCGACGTAGCCGCCGATGTGGCAACCCTGTCGCTCGATCTTTCGGTGCACGGCCGAGTCGATCTCGCCGAACGTTTTATCGCCGCTTACACCTACGCGGCCAACGACTTCGATTTGTATTCCGTGATCGACTTCTACGAGAGTTGTCGGGCCAACCTCGAGGGCAAGACCGCAGATCAGCTTCGTCGAGATGACACTTTGACATCGAAACTACGCGAGCGCACGAAACAGCGGGCCGTTCTCTATGAGCGAGCGGCCCTCGCATTCGAACGGCGTCCCTTTCTCCCTCCGATGGTCGTGGCGTTAAGCGGCCTGGTTGCCACCGGCAAGAGCTCCGTAGCACGCGCTGTCGCACACCAAATCGCCGCTCCCCTAGTCAGCTCCGACGCAACCCGTGACTTCATGCTGCGCGACGGTGGCGATCCCGCAGCGAACGCTTGTCACGAGATGGATTGGGAAAAGAGCTTCCATCCCGGCTTTCGCGATGAGGTCTACAACGAAGTGTTTCGTCGTGCTGAGATGGTGCTTGCATCGGGACGTCCCATTGTGATCGACGGTTGCTTCGGGACCCGCTCGCTGCGAACCCGAGCACGCCAATTGGCTCAGCGATTCGC
>JBLFWR010000248.1:0-3365 GCA_047611725.1 Binatia bacterium
GCGCAATAGGGACAGCGTTTCATGAATGACCTCCGGGAGTCGAAGTAACGAGCGGAGCCGGCAGGCTCATACGCTCGGTAAGCAATGGAATGGATGCGTAAGCGGTCGCAACCGAAAGGGCCACCGCCAGGCCGTAGCTACCGACGACGACGGCCGCGAGCGCATCTGGAAGAAAACCCGCTAGGAACGCATACATGCGTGGCAGCGCCCACGCTGCCAACGCCGTAACGAACGGTAACGGCAAGGTCGCAACCGCCAAGGCACGCACCAGGCGGTCTGCATAAGCGCGAGCGGCGTATCGTGAGAGATCGTCGCGAGCCGATGCCAGGGCGGCCGCCGACAAGCTGGCAACGTCAAGGGGAGGCGCAGCGACCGACGCACGCAACAAGACGCCAAGCTCCCGTTCACTACTCTCGTCGAGCGACGGCTCGGAACGCGTCTCATCGAGCAATTGTCGCAAGCGTTCGTCCATTTTTCCTACGTGCTTCACTGTTTTGACCTACTGTTTTTACCTAATCTTCAGCGCGACTGGCAGCCGCGACCTCTCCCAGTTTTCGCAAGGCGTGATGCAGCCGACTCTTCACCGTGCCACGCGCAATGGCCAGAATGTCGCTGGTCTCTTCTTCCGACAAATCTTGCAGACAGCGCAGCTCGACAACCTCTCGATGCTCGACGCTAAGCGTTCCAAGTAAGCTTTCGACATCGATCGCCGCTTCGGGCCGCTGGTCGGCGAGGACCGGGTCGGCAGCTGTTTCCAGTGCAGCTTCCACATCAACGGGATCAACGGGTTCCGATGGCCGGCGCGCGAACCAATCGCGCGCAACATTGATCGCAATCTGAAACATCCACGTTGAAAACCGCCGCGAGGGGTCGAACCCGCGTGCACCGCGCACGATCTGCAACCAGGTTTCCTGATACAGATCCTCCGCATCGCGCCCGTCGGTACGGCGCCACAAGAACGCGGCTAGCCGATGCTGCCAACGCTCGACGAGCACGGCCAGCGCTGCCTCGTCTCCCGCAGCCACTGCCGTCATCAGTTCCTCATCGCAGCCCACGCGTCAGGTGTAGCACGTCGAAACGCGGAGCGGACCATCCGGACCTTCCCGACCATCCCGACCATGCACCGTGCATCAACCAGGGCACTCGGCTTTGCCATCTTCAACATCATCGGCGGAAGAACGCTCGTTATTGCCGCGGTCTTGCTCATGGCGACCGCCGCATCGCCGCCGCCGCATCTGCCGACGCTCGTGGCGCAGCGTGCTACCAAGCGAGCCGGTCATCGCTTCGGCCAAGGAGCCACGCTCGGGCGTTTGAGGAATAGCCAGCCAGCCAAACACGTAAAGGATCGGGCCCAACAGATGCATGAATGTCAGCATCACAAAGCCCAGGCGCACCACCGTGACAGGAACGTGGAACACGTGGGAAATCGCCGCCGCAACCCCAGCCACACGAGCCTCGGGATGATCGCGGTGCCAGCCCTGGCGATCGAAGCTGTTTAAACGGCTGCGACAGTGCGGGCAGCGAATTGCCTCTGCGCGAATCTGCTCGGCGCAGTATGGGCAGCGCGTGGCTGCATCGCCCTCGCCTTGCCCGCCGGCGGAAGCTCCTTCGTCGGTCAAATCTTGGCCGCCATCGCCATTCGCGGGGTTCGCCGGGTTCTCGGGCAGGGCCTGACGTTTCGTATCGCCGGAGCCAAGGTCATTGGAATCGCTCATCATTTTCTCCTCACCGGCTAGCCTGCAAACCCGCAGGCCTGCTCGGATGATCCCTTAGGGATTCATTGCGGTGTCTGAAGAGTAGTACCGCGCGAGTTCCTATTCGGTTCACTCAGCTACAAGTTTTTTTTTGGACCAGCGACGCCGCCTTGACTCACCTGCCCCAGAAAGACCAAGTGAGCGTTGTCGAACAACGAATTTTCGCCCTGGCTTAGATTTGGAGGCCCCCATGACCACCCCGTTTATCTGTCTCGCTATCGTCGCCGCAATCCCCTACGTGCTCGCCGGTACTGCCGGTTACTTTAAGGCTCAGCAGTTTGGAGCACTGGACAACAACAATCCCCGCATCCAGGCCCTCGGCCTTGAAGGGATCGGGGCGCGTGCTTGGGCGGCACAGTCCAACGCGTGGGAAGCCCTGGCCCTATTTACGGTCGCCGTGTTTGTCGCACATCTTTCCGACGCCGACCCCGAAGCTTCGGCTACTGCGGCTATGATTTTTGCGGGGACACGTGTCGCGCACGCAGCTGCTTACCTCGCCGACCAGGCCACCTTGCGCACACTGGTCTTTCTGATTGGGCTAGCCTGTATCGTGCGGCTGTTCTTGCTCGCGTCGGCGTGAGCACGCGAATCACAGCGACCACACCCTAACCAAGCGCGTCGTTGATCCGCGCGCGCATGCATGCTGCCACCTTCTTGAATCCATGGGTGTCCGGATGAATTTCATCCTTCCACTGACTCGGCCCGACAAGCTTGCGTGTATCGGCGACGTAGAAGCGGCCGGGCCATTCCCGCTCCAGTTTCAACAGGCGTTCGGCCATCGCATCCATGACCAATCGTACAATCGCCCGGTCGTGTTTCTTTGGAACGTCGTGAGCCCGCAGCGAAGGCCATAACCAGGAATCCCCTTTTTTGATTTTCACCAGCCCGCCAACAAAAACTGCGCCCTTCGGGTTCGGGATGGCATAGGCGTAGGTGTGGGCGACAACTCGAGTTAGCGGGGCCTGCACATCGACAAATGCGATCAGACGATCGTAGACACCTTCGATCGCCGCCAGACGCCGATTCAAGCGAGTCCAGTTCAAATACTTCTTGGGATCATCGCTCGTGACGTTATCGTTGAGAAAGTACCCGAACGCATTGCGCTCGAGATCTCCGTGGGCACCGGCCGGTACTTTGTCGGGCCCAGCAACGTCGTTGCCACCGCCAGAGATGAGCAAAATATCCGGCTGGTCACGGGCAACGAATGAACGTAAGTCGTTCCATTTTTTGCCAGCAAGAATATCAAGAATCTCATCGCCGCTCTTAGCGACCGTGCATAGGTTGTAGCGCTCCATCTTCGCCAAATGCGCGATCACGTTCGACGAACGCCCGGCAAAAATGAACTCCGGCGGATAGGCAAACCAAGAATCTCCCTCGGCGATGATGCTGGTTCGGTTTCGAAACCGCTTCACGAGCTGGCGATAGATGGAACGCCTGTTCGTGACTCTGATCGAAGGTAGCGGTTTCATCGATTTTATCGGCATGGCAATCTCCTCGGTTCGTTGGCGGCATTACGCACAACCGACAACGTTCACGCAAGACCGAACGCCGAGAACATAAACACGCGAGGAAAGGCGTCCTCAACATAGGACAACCCCGAGCATGCGAATT
>JBLFWR010000249.1:0-3270 GCA_047611725.1 Binatia bacterium
AGGCCTGCGTCGTCGTTTCTAGCCAGCGGGGGGCGATACCAAATGCCGGGGCCGGCGTAGAGCTGGAAGCTTCGCCGCGACATCATCACAAGATAGCGGCGTAGAAGCGCGTCAACTTCTTCGAACACCACGGCTGCGCTGTGCGCGACCAGTAGCTTGTGCGCCGTGCGGGTTTCGAGGCGGAAATGAGCGCAGCCGGCAGCGACGCTGCGCTCGGCGATTTCGAAACCGCGTTCTACCCATAGCTGGACACCGGCGGCGCCGCCTCCTTCAAACGCACGGTCTGCGGTTCGCACATAGGCAACAATGCCATCGGGGAACTCGGCTGTGATGCGAGACAGGTACTGGAAAAACGGTGCTCGGTTCTCATCCGGCAACAGCCTTAGCACGGTCGGGAGCAGGACTGCGGCGTGTGAGAATTCGATCGCAGACGGGGCCTTTGCTGCGGCATGCAGGACGGTGGCTCGCTCGTCGGTATCCAAAGCAACCAAGGCGGCTGGCACAGTTTCCAGCAGTGCGCGGGCGCCACCGACATCGCGCTCGGCCACTTTGACGCAAGTTGCGAGCAGGGAATCGACCGTGCCCCCGTCCAGATCTTGTGCCGCGGCCGGCGCCTCGGGAAGCTTGGGGCTGCGCCCCACGTTGGCGAACGCGCAGAGCAAGCGCGCCCAGGATGCGATCCCTTCTGGACCAATGACCTGGCCCAAGACGCTTGCGCCGCCAAGGTGAGTGCTGGCCAGTAGCTCACCACGCCATCCTCCCGGCCCGATGCGTCCCTGGAGTAGATCCAAAGCGGTCTGGTGCCAGGCTCCAACTGCGAAACCATGCGCGTGCGAGTGATTTGCTGCAATCAAGGGAGCGGTCGCGGATACGAACGAGGTCGCGAGACGGCGCGATAGACCAATCATCGCCGTTACACGCTGGATCCAATCGTCGAGCTCGGCCTGGTCGGCGGCGGCTAGTTCTACCGCGCTGAACTCGAGAAGGGCTGCGGCGGCTTCGCGTCCGTCACCGTTACTGCCGAGTACAGCGACAAAACATTCCTGCCAGGCGTCGAAGTTGTTTGATGATTGTTGGCAGACCGGAAACGTCGCGGCGAAATATGTTTGGGCCAGACTGACCGATACCTTGGCAACCGCATCGGTGGATGCGAGTAGACGTTCGCGAATTTCTTCGGGGAGTTTTTCCAACCCGACCGCAGCGGTTTCGCCCGCGGTCGATGCGCGAAGATGGCGGCTTTCCAGCCAAGGGCGGCGCACATTCACCGCATCGTCCGGTCTAGGCAAAGATCGAATCGACGAGTTCGGCGATCGCCGCCTGCGTTTGCGGGTCGTCACTGAGGCCGCGCACGACAGTGGCGCGACAGGCCCTACGCGAATCCAGTCCCTGCGCGATCAGTTGTCCTGCATACACGAGCAAACGAGCGCTGACGCCTTCCTCGAGCCCACTGGTGCGAAGTTCACGCACGCGTTCCCCAAGATGAGCCAGGTCCATGCCGATCGAGAGATCGATGCCACTTTCGTGAGCGATAATCTCGGCTTCTTTGTCGCGGGGCGGGTAACCGAACTCCAGCGCCACAAAACGCTGGCGTGTGGAAGGCTTGAGATCTTTGAGCACCGACTGGTAGCCGGGGTTGTAGGATACGACCAGGCAGAAGTCGGGATGCGCTTCGAGAGTTTCGCCGAGCTTGTCGATAGGAAGAATGCGTCGATGGTCGGTCAGCGGATGGATCAACACCATCGTATCTTTGCGGGCCTCGACGATCTCATCGAGATAGGCCATCGCGCCGCTGCGCACGGCTTGGGTCAGCGGCCCGTCCATCCACACGGTTTCGTCGCCACGTACGAGGTAGCGGCCGATCAGATCTGAGCCGGTCAGGTCTTCGTTGCAGGCCACGGTGATCATGGGTTCGGGCCGATCGTGGCTCGTCGCGATCAGCTTCCACGCCATGTACTCGACGAAGCGAGTTTTACCGCAGCCGGTGGGGCCCTTTAGAAGCACGGGAAGCCGCTGCTTCCAGGCAGCCTCGAAGACTTCAACTTCGTCGGCAATCGGCAGGTAAAAGGGCTCAGCCGAGCTGGGTGTTTGGCTCACTGGTAGTTCTCTTCGTCGAAGGCGCCGATCCACTCTTTGCCATCGAGGTGGTCCATGGTGTCGCCACTTGCGTTGTCGAGAAGCGCCAGGTCGATCGCATCGGTGATCCCGTTGGTTTTCGCCAAAGCGACCAACGATTCGTTCATGCCCGATTTAAATTTGTTGAGCATGACCGGAGGCATCTTATCCATCGGGAAGCTGTCCAAGCGGATGTTGGCCGTTGCCGGCCCGGTCCATTCCACCGCAGCAACCTTGCGACCAACGATGCGATGTTCGAGCAACAAGGCTTGAGCGCTGCGCTGGAAATCGGTCGAAGCATTACTGGCGGCTCCGGCCTGTGGTGCTGCCGCCGCTGCAGGTGCTCCTGCTGCGGCAGCGCCACCGCCGCCTACCGGCGGATGGTTCGAGGGCAGGGCCGATGGCTGGCCAGTCAACGCTGCAATCGCATTGTCGATGAATGCCTGTTGCTCGGGGGCACCGGCAGCTTTGCGGGCCTTGGTTAAAGCGGCAAGGGCCTCTTCCTCTTGGCCATTGCGCTGCAGGGCGATCCCCAGGTTGAACCAGGCTTGGAGAAAAGCGGGATCCTTTTGGACGGCAACCTCGTAGGTGGCGATGGCGCCTTCGAGGTCGTTTTGGAAGAGCAACGCAGAGCCGAGATCAGTATAGACTCCGGCGTCTTCGGCGTCTTGGTCGAGATACGCGCGGAAGTGCTTCTCTGCTTCGGGGAAATTCTGATCGTCGTAGGCCAGGTTGCCGGCGATTCGCAGCCCTTCGAGATTGCTGGGATCCAAGGCCAGCAGCTCTTTGAGGGCCGCGGCGGCTCCCGCGCGATAGGTGCTGTTTAGGACGCTGGCTCGGTAGCGAGCGCGAGTCAGTTTTTGCCAGGCGTCGGCATCTTCGGGGTTGGCCTCGGTTCCGGCTTCGAGTTCGGCGAGCAGGGTCGCGACCTCGGCGGGCATGACGATGTCTGCGTTTGGCGGTGGAGTTGCGCCGCCTCTAGCACCGGTTTCCGGCCCCCCGGGGGAACCGGAAACCGCGCGCTGCTGCTTCGGCGCTTCGCTCAGCGTGTACCAGGCCGCGCCGCCACCTACGGCCAGCAGCATCACGAGTGTGGCGATACCGACAGGAGAGGGGCCAGTGGCTTGGGGAGGCATGGGGGCCGGGGCAGCCTGCGAA
>JBLFWR010000250.1:0-3256 GCA_047611725.1 Binatia bacterium
TTGATGCGGACGAGAGCTATTATAGTAGCGACAATAATCCGACAGGACGGAAAGCATCTGTCGCTGCGTCACGACTAGAATGTGGTCTAAGCATTCGCGGCGGACACTTCCGAGGAGTCGCTAGCAGTGCGCGTTCGCATTCGGAGTTTTGTACGGCGTGACACGGACATGAATACCAGCTCCGGCGGCAACTTCATCAAAGCCGCTGCCAAATTTGCCGTCTCGATCGCGAACTAAAAACCTGGGGGAAGCTTCCGGCGGCGTTGCGCTCCGGAGTTGCTGCATGGTCCATGCGCTTGTTGGCGACTTCGTCACTCCCAGGTGAACGATACGCCGGGTTCCTATTTCGATGATCAAGAAGGCGAAGATCGGTCGGAAAAAGACGTCGTAGGTCTGCAGAAAATCGCAGGCCCATACTTGGTGCCCGTGATTGCGCAGGAACGTCGTCCACGACTGACCGCGCGGTGGACGCCAGCGCACCGCACGCATGTACTTTTGAATCGTCGATTTCGCGTGTCGGATACCGAGCTTGAGTAGCTCACCGCGAATTCGCTCGGCGCCCCACAACTTGTTGCTCTGCGCCATCTGGCGAATCAGCTCGACGGTTGCCTTCGGCACCCGTGGCTCGCGACTCTTGGATCTGGATTTCCGTCTCCAAAACAACCGGAAGCCCTCGCGATGCCATCGAAGGATGGTGTCCGGCTTGACCAAGAGCATCGCGCTGGCCCAGGTCTTGGTGCGGCCCGCCAGCATGACCAGGTCGACACGGTCGAGGCGGCCGAGTCTTGGCTTTGCGATTTGCCGACGGAGCAAGATCACCTGTTGGCGCAAGAGTTGATTCTCGGCGACGAGTTCTTGTCGGGATCGAAAACGGTAGGTGAGTACGCCAAGGCCAAAGCCCATATGCGGCTGGGTTCGGGCTCTTAGCCAACGCTCAAGAAGCGCAAGGCGATGGCTTGCGCAGCGGCGGACAGTTTCAATAGTTGTTTCGATCAACCGATCCGATGATCCGCCAACGCTGCGACGTCAACGGAGCTCAGGCAAACAGCACGAACGAATCAGTTCGGAGGGGCCTCCAACCGGACATGGGAACCGGCCAGCACGGGGCTGTCGATATGCCGCTGCTGTGCTTGAGCACGCAGGCAAAAACGAAAAAGGGTGCCTATCTCATGGCGAAAGACGCCATTGAATCCGCAATCAACAAGCCCGAGCTTCGAGTTCGCGTGCATCCAGGATCCAGCGACACATTCAGCATCGAGGCCAACGATGAAAGCTTGCTGATCGCCTTTGCGCTCAAGCAGCTAAGAGCCACCAGCGGGAAATCGGTTCGTGAGGTCGCGCGCCGTCTAGGTTCGGCCTCGCCCACGGCCTACAGTCAATATGAGAATGGGCAGCGCAAGCCTTCAATCGAGAAGTTCTCACGCCTGCTCCGGGCCATCGACGACGACCTGATTCCTGTAATCACGTTACCGTAGCGACGCCAGTTTGTGGCGAATAAGCCGTTCAAACACCTCACCTCTCCAGACCTATGCGAACGTGAAACGCACGTTTACGCCGCTCGTTTCTCGACAACGTAATCGCCCAACCGAAACGTCCCAAGTCGCCTCCGCATGAAGTACGTCGTCCACGGCCAACCCGTAGCGTTCTTACCACTGGCATCGAGAAAGTAGCTCGTGCACCCGCCGTTGTTCCAAACGGTTTTCTGCAGCGCAAACTGGACCCGCTCGTTGTAGGCGGCCGACTTACTGGGATCCACAGACAGGACCTCAATCCCGTTCGTTCGGGCCTTGGTCAAAGCATCAACGATGTAACGTATCTGTGCCTCAATAATGATGAAGGCCGACGAAGCGATCGCCAGATTGGGTCCGAACATCAAAAAGCAGTTCGGGCAATCTTCGACCATCGTGCCCAGATAGGCGGAAGGGCTTCCATTCCAACGTTGGGCCAGGGGCACACCACTGGTGCCGATAATCCGTTCGGCAATCGGCGGGTTGGCGATCTCGAAACCGGTGGCGAAAACGATGGCGTCAACCTTGCGGCTGGATCCATCGCTGGCGACTAAACAATTGCCGTCGATCTTTTCGAGACCCGAAACCACTTCAACGTTTTGTTCGACCAACGCGCGGTACCAGCGGTTGGACTGAAGGATCCGCTTGCACCCGATCACATAGCTCGGGGTTAGTTTCTCGCGTAGCTCGGGATCTTTGACGGTACGATAGATGTTCGACAGGGCCAGGCCTTGGAGGCGTTTCATCAGTCGGGGGTAGCGAAAGCTCCCGTTGAGCATTTCGAACTGGCCGTAGAACAGCGCGCGGACGAACTTCTGTGTCGCCGGGAAGCGTTTGAAGCGCGTACGTTGGTCGGGCGAAACCTTGCGATCAAACTTTGGTAGAACCCAATGCGGTGTTCTCTGGAACAACGAAAGTTTGGCAACCTTCGGTTGAATCGCTGGAACGATCTGCACCGCCGAAGCTCCGCTGCCAACGATTGCAACGCGTTTCCCGTCCAACTCACAATTGTGATCCCACTCGGCAGAGTGAAACGTTGCGCCCGGGAACGACTCGAGCCCCGGAATCTTTGGGACGACCGGTTTATGCATCGGCCCGCAAGCCATGACGATGAAACGGCTGTGGAACACCCCTTGGCTAGTCTGCATTTCCCAATGCCGCGCCTGTTGGTTCCAGACTGCGTGGTTCAGTTCGTGATTTACGAGCACGCTGTCTGCGACGCCGAAACGCTGCGCAGTTTGCTTGAGGTAATCCAGAATTTCGCTCTGCTCAGCGAACACACGCGTCCAATCCGGATTCGGGGCGAAGGAATAGGAGTAAAGCGAGGAGGGGACATCGCAGGCACAGTCGGGATAGGTGTTCGCGCGCCAAACGCCGCCAATCTCTCCCGCTTTCTCTAACACGAGGAAGTCCAGACCGGCTTCTCGCATTTTGATTGCCGCCCCGATACCCGCAAAGCCGGCTCCGACGATGATCACGTCGTGAACGGTCGGCGGGGTGTCTATTGATGCGTCGTTCGTCATTTGGGTTCCGTGCGGGAAAGTTGATTAAGACGCCCGCAATCCCGGCGCCTCTTGGCCGATTGCTGCAACGTACTCGTGATAGCCGCCGCCGTAGGTCGTCGGTCCGTTCGGGCCGAGTTCCAAAATGCGGTTGGAAAGTTCGCCGAGAAAGCGGCGGTCGTGAGACACGAAGAGCATGGTTCCTTCGTAGCTCGCCAACGCGCGCACCAACATCTCTTTGGTCAC
>JBLFWR010000251.1:0-3229 GCA_047611725.1 Binatia bacterium
TTGACCATGATTTCGATCCTCCACTGCGCAGTCTATCACGGGGTGGCAACTCCGTGGTAGAACCAAGCCGCGCCCCTTACGCGATTCTCACGACTCAAAATCGCTAGCAAAATGGTGCGTCACCTGAGCGCAATTACGGTCCCCACAGTTCCCCGCCGGTTTTACCGATAAATCCACATGCCCGGGAGGCAGTGGGTTGAAAAACTCCGAAGTAATCGACGACACTCTGAATAGCCACGCGGCAAACGAAGAATTTGCCCACGCGCTCAGCCACGGCTTTGGTCTCGTCGCGAGTGTCGTCGCAGTCGCCTTCTTGATCGAAGCCGCCTGGAGCCGCGGCACGGTCTGGCACGTCATCGGATGCGCTGTCTTCGGCGGCTCGATGGTGCTCGTCTACGCCGCCTCAACCCTCTACCACAGCGCTCGCTGTCCCGACCGAAAACGCTTCTACCAACGACTGGATCACATTGCGATCTACCTCCTGATCGCCGGCACCTATACCCCCTTCGCCCTGGTAAAAATGCAGTGGCCCGAAGGTTCGGCGCTCCTGCTGGTCGTTTGGAGCCTGGCCGCCTTTGGGATCGCCTTTGAGTTCGTCCAAAAGAGCAAGAAACGATACGGGTCCCTGGTGCTCTACAACGTCATGGGATGGCTCGTCATATTGGCTGCGGGCCCGCTCCAGGAGAGCATGGAGCCCGGAGGCGTCGCGCTGCTCTTGGTCGGCGGTGCTGTCTACGCGATCGGCGTCGTTTTCTACATTTGGGAACGTCTGCCCTACAACCACGCAATCTGGCACGGTTTCGTGCTCGGTGGCAGTGCCTGTCATCTCGGCTCGGTGTTCAGCTTCGTCCTCCCCAGCTGAGACGCCGAACCCCAGCGAATTTGCGCGGCCCACTGGGCTTCCTTTCGCGTTGCGATTATGCTCCCGGCCATGGGAATCGAAATCCGCGGAAAACTACATGCAACTTTTGACACGGCTCAGGTAACCGACCGCTTTCGCAAACGCGAATTCGTCGTCGAACTGGCCGATAACCCTCGCTATCCACAGTTTGTTTTGTTTCAGCTGTCCGGCGATCGCTGCGAAAGCCTCGACGGCTTTAACGTTGGCGACGAAGTTCAGGTTGAGTTCAGCCTGCGCGGGCGCGAATGGAACAGCCCACAGGGCGAGACCAAGTACTTCAACAGTCTTGATGTCTGGAGTGTCGCGCATGCGGGTGCAAGCCAGGGCTCCGGTTCGGGTCCCGGTGGCGACGAGCCCCCGACACCCGATGGACCACCGCCGGGTTTTGACGACGTTCCGTTTTAACGTCTGAGCCACCCGATCACCAAGGCTGACCGTTGTTCAACTCAATTGAGGTTCGCCCCAATGATGTCAGTGCTTCACTCTCGATCTTCGAATGCCACGGCGCTATTTCCGAAAGCCACGGCGCTTGGTTTACTTGCCGCAACCCTCGGGGTTGCGGCAATGACGGGGTGTTCGTCAGCCCCCGAGCCGATTACCGATTGTCGAGACGCAAAGGGCATTCATCCGATTTGTGGGTTCCAGAACCCTGAGGACATGAGCCTGCTGGCCGACGGCCGACGGCTCATCGTGAGCCAGTACGGCTCAATGACCGAAATTGAAATGCCGGGTAGCCTCGCGATCCTCGATCTTGAGACCGAAGAGCATCGTGTTGTGTATCCCCCGCCAGCGGGCAGCCCCACACCGGTGGCGACGCCCGGTTGGGGAGTTGATCAGTGCCCCGGTCCTTCACTCGAACCGTTCAACCCCCACGGTATTGACCTTTCGGTTCGAGCCGATGGGCGCCTTCAGTTACTTGTCGTCAATCACGGCGGCGCGGAGTCGATCGAATTCTTCGAAGTTCTTCCCGAGCCCGACAATGTGCAGATCGTCTGGCGCGGGTGTGTTGTGCCTCCGTTTCACGCCTTCCTTAACGATGTTGTGAGCCTCCCGAATGGCGGTTTCCTAGCGACCCACATGATGGAATACGGCAACGCGATGTGGGGCATGGTGCGCTCGATGATGGGAGCCAATACCGGCTTCGTCTACGAGTGGCATCCGGAGAACGGCTTCTCCATGGTCCCCGGCACCAAGTCTCCATTCCCAAATGGCATCGAAGTCTCTGAGGACGGGAGCGAGGTCTACCTCAACGTTTACGCCGGCAACGAAGTTTGGCGAATTTCGAGGGCGACCGGCGAGCTGCTCGCAAAGGCAAGCGTCGCGTCACCCGACAACTTGACTTGGGCACAGGACGGCAGGCTTCTGGTCGCATCGCATACCGGCGGCCTTTCGGAGCAGCGCCCGTGCATGGCGCTCGAGTCCGGCGCGTGTCCGATGTCCTTTGACATTCAAGCCCTCGACCCCATTACGATGGAGGGCGGGCCGATCTTCTCGAATGGCGGCGCACCGATGGGCGGCGGCACGGTTGCGATCGACGTCGGCGGCGAACTCGTGATTGGCTCGTTCGCGGGCGACCGAGTGATCCGCGTGCCTCTTACCGAGCCGTAGCAAGCTCCGGCCTCCCGCACAGAGCGACGCAGATGCTCTCGTAGCTTGCACAACGGGCGACTTAGCGAGCGCGTCGCGCCATATACACCACATGGCGTAGACCGCCCTTGCCTGGCCGGGTTCGTTCGAGCTTGAAGCCGATCGCCTTGACGCGCTTTTCGAACGCGGCATCTGGGGCTTCGGACCAAATCGCAAAGAGCCCTCCCTTCACCAGCGCGCGACGAGTCGCGTCGAGCGCCCCGGTTCCGTAGAACGGGTCTCGCTTGGGGTGCGTCTTGGCATGAGGGCCTTCGTACAGATCGAGCAAAATAGCATCGAGGCGCGGCTTGGACCGGTCATTGGCGTGGTCGGCGATCGCACGCGACACATCCTGAATACGCACTTCGACGCGCGGATCGGCCAGGGCATTTTGGTTGACTCCCGCCAGCGGCCCCGCGCACCAGCGCGCGACGATCGGCGTCAACTCCGCGACGACGATCGAAGCGTCGTCGGGCAGACCGGATGCAGCCGCTTGCAACGTGCAGCCCATGCCGAGGCCCCCAATCATCATTCGCGGAGAGGCCTGCCCTTCCAGCGCAGCCACAACACAATCCGCAAGTGCAAGCTCGGAGCGGTTCGCGTGACTGTTCATCAAGATACGACCGGCAATCGTAATCAAAAATTCGGTTTCGCCACGTTGCCTTAACTCGAGGAGTCCATCGCGAGTTTGCTCGCTATCGA
>JBLFWR010000252.1:0-3177 GCA_047611725.1 Binatia bacterium
TTAGAGCCGAATTGAAAGGAACCACCGATGTCCGAATCCGAACAACCGAATCTTATTGCCGAGATGCAGGCCGACACTGAAAACCTGTATCGCGAAGAATCGTTTACGGACTTGAAGATCGCTCAGATTCGGCGCCTGACTCCGGTCAATCCCGACGGCAGTGCCGACGAAGCACGTCCGTTGATGTTCATTGGCGAGACGCAGTTGATGTCGGCACGAGGCCCGCTCCCGATTCACACACCGATTGAAGCAACCGACCTCGCCGACGCCTTCGCGAAATTTCCCGAAGCCATCAATGCAGCCGTCGAACGCATGATCGAAGAAGCAAAAGAGATGCAGCGCCAGGAAGCAAACCGCATCGTCGTGCCCGGCCAGGGTCCCGGCGGTGGGTTCGGCGGTCCGGGTGCCCAGGGTGGCCCCGGCGGCAAGATCACGCTTCGCTAGGCGGGGTGTTCCCCGGTGCGATCGTGATCGCACCGACCCCAATTCGCGATGGGTTCGTTATCGGGTCAGGTGTGGACCAGGTGCTGGTCTAGCGATTGCCTTCCGCGGCTGCAGCATCCAAGACTTGTGCGGCGTAGTCATCGAGGCCTTGGCATACCCGAAACGGACTGCCTGTGGCTTCTGCGAAGGTCGGCAGCGGCGTGGCGTTACTTGCGCTCAACAAGTCGGCCAGCACCTTTTGCAACGCGGCCATCTGGCTTGCTGCCCCCGGCACAAGGGCAGCCGGATCAAAGCGATCGCTGCGCAACCGAATCACCTTGAGGACTTCGCCGGCCGATTGCCAATTCACAATCAGGTCGATCACCACAACCGGCCTAGCGCCCGCGCCCGAAACTGCAGCGGCCGCCAAGGCGTCGATACGTGTGTAAGGCAAGCGAATCTTCTTACCGTCATCGACTTCGACCACGATGGCATCGCTTTCCAAGGAAACCGGCACCGCTTCGCGCACGCGCATTTGGCGCACCGCCGGAACACTGTTCACCGCGGTCGTCGTCTCATCATTGTTCGTCACCGAGATCGCGAGCTCGGTGACTGTGTCTTCGGACATCGGTATCGCCGACGGCACGCTTTCCATCGTCATGGTGTCTTCGCAGAGCCCGAGATCTTCGGCGGCGGCAATCAGATCGGCTTCGTCGAAGTCCTCAAGATCGCCATCGAAGTCGTCTTCGAGCTCGATGCCAAGATCCTCAACCAGGCTCGGGTCGTTCCAAGAGTCCTGCGCCTCGACGTTTCGTGACTCGCTTGCGACTTCCTCGTCCAGGTCGCCAAGGTCGAGAGCTTCTGGATCAAGAGAGGAGATATCCGCATCACGTTCAGCGTCGGATGCCTGCCAGCCCTCGGAGTCGTCCATTTCGACATTTGTCGCGGCAAGATCAGACGGTGAAGCAAGCGCCAACTCGTCGACCTCGGTGACATCCATCTCTTCCATCGGAGCACCTGCTTTAATCGCGGGTGCGGTCGTATTGCCGGGCGTCTGGGAAGGTGCCCCCGGCACGACTTCATTTGAAGCGAGTGCTTGCAACTCTTCGCGCTCTGCCGTGCCCAACTGCTTATCGCCGAGAGCCACGATGGCTGCCTTGCGGGTCAACTCGGGGTCGAGATCTCTTGCGACACGAACGATCCGCTGGACCAACGCCGTAGGCAAGACCTCATCACTCTCAATCGCCTGCCTGAGAGCTGAGATCGCATCGCCCGGGTGCCCCGCGTCGAGCAAGGCCTCACCGACCTTCACCAACAACTGAGGGCGCGCCCCAATGGCAGGCTGGGCGTCTGTCAAACTGAACCAATGCGCCACCGCCTGTTCGGCACTGCCGGCTTGTAAGTCCGACTCCACAACCCAAAGCATGGGTTCGGTTGCTTGAGCAGACTTGCCAACCTGAGTCGCGACATCCCAATACGCCAACGCGACGTCTCTGTTTTTTGGCGCTCGCTTTATTTCATTGCGGAGCAAGTCGAAAGCGGGCTCGAGCTTGCCTTCGCCGATGGCACGCATTGCGCGCTCAAGGCCCGGATTGGAAACGACCTCCGTCGCTTCCTTCGCCTTCTCGATACTTCGTTCTTCGAAACGCATCAACATCATCACGGTGCCCACGACGACACCCAAGCCCAGACCCGCCATTTGAATCAACGCCGCAGGACGCACAAACTGGTCAAGCGAGATGGCCCCGCGAATAAAGAAATGTTCAAGCGCAAACCAGAGAGGCAGCAGCAACCAGCCCGGGGCCGGTAGCGCGCCCAGGATACGCGGGGCGCCGCGAAGCGATCGCACGAAGTAGGCACCGAGCAACGCCGCAATGAGGCCGCTTGCACCAAACCACGGCATCCCCGTCGCGGCCTCGTACTCAAAGTGTCGACTCGCTAAGCCGGTTCCGAAAGTGGACAGCACTGCGAAAGCGCCAAAGATTATCGAGCCATAGCCGTCTTCGAGAGCAATTCCCAAACAGAGCAACATCAGCAGCGACACCACCAGCGCGTACTGCGTCTCGTGGACCGCGATATGAGCCAGCCAATTCTGACTCTCGACGTGCTCTGCACCGATACCCAGCTTCCAGGGGGCAAGTTGTTTTACTTGTCCGAGAGCGGTCTCAAGCAGTGCGTTGAATTCTTCCTGTTCGCGCTGCGTGAGATGATCGGACATTGGCGCCAGTCCCATCTCTTCGCGCTGAGTCGTGTATTCTCGATGGAAGGCTTCCGCGTAATCGGGTGGAATCACGTTGCGGTAACGATCGCCCACCTCGAGATACGGATTTTCGTGGAGGTACTCAACGGCCTCGGCGCGACTCACATTGGCATGGTTGTCTTGACCCTGGGTCTGCATGTAGAAGACAACAAGGCACGCAGCGAGCGCATAGGTGACCCAAGTGAACCTTCTGGCAGATCCATCCGACTGCGTGACCAACACAAACATTCGTTTCTTTCCCACTCCCTCTGTGCCGTGGCGAGTTCATGACCGGCCGGTGCATGAAGTCGCCAGGCCCATTTTGGGGCGATCGGGTTCGGCTTGAAACACCAAGGGAAACTGACCCTATTGCTTGAGCTTCCACAGGCAGATGTCTCGCCTATCCCAATCGCATTAAACGGAAAGAACGGCCCGCGGCTAAAGCGAAAATCGGGCCTTGTGCTAATCGTCGACGCATGAGATTACGGCGAGCACCCGTGGCCTCCAAGAGGCTT
>JBLFWR010000253.1:0-3135 GCA_047611725.1 Binatia bacterium
CGCCCCGGCGCCCCGGCACCCCCCAGCGAAACGCTACAGGAGCCGAACGCTAAGCCGCCGACCGAAGGTTTTCGCGAATAATGCGAGGGTGACGTGCTGCGATCTTCAACAGGCCTAGCGCGGGACCCTCTGGTCGGCGTCGGCCCTGTTCCCAGTTGCGCAAGGTGTGGACACTGATTTCCATAGCCTGCGCGAACTGCGACTGGGTGAGCCCTACAAACCTACGCAAAGCCGCAATATCTTCACCCGACTGAATGTCGCCTTTGACCAGCCTCTTCCGCAAACGAGCCGGAATAGCTCGAGCCATTTCAGCCTCAGTCAGTTCAGGAATATCGCTCATTTAAATGAGCATCGGCCATTGGCAGACTAAGTCAATGGCTTACAGGGCTGCGGTTCGCCAACAGTCCGCGCAGACTGTTGAAAACTTTGATCCCCTAGGTTGCAGGCCACCCGCAGCGCTCTTCGCATTTTCACCCACCACACGAAGGCGTCGGGGGCGAGGCAATGCTCGAAGAACGATTCCGCAGCGCGCAGCGCGCGAGGACCAAGTGAAGCGAGCACTGCCTCGCCCCCGGTGCCCCAGCACCCCTCTGCGAAATACAGCCTCTTAGTAAGGCGGAGGAACCGGAACCCCGCGCGGCTGCGCCTGGCCGGGATACTGACCAACCGGCGGACGCGGCGCACTTGGCAGTCGATTCACCGCGCCGGGCACACCAGCCGCACCACCTAGTCGCGACTTGAGCTGATCCACATCGCCACGGCAGCGTTGCAGCTGCCCGGTGAGCACCTGCATGTTCTCTTGGCAGGTCTGCATCCCCGCGCCGCCAGCTCGTTCTGACGCTTCCAGCATCCGGTTGATCAAGTGGGTCTGCTCGTCGATGAGCTTGGCCTGATACTGGACTTCGTCTTTTAGAGCACCAACTGCCGACACCAGGGTTGGGGCGCCTTCATCAGCGGAGGCCATAGCTTGGTCGCCACCAGCGTCGCCACCAGCGACGCCCGCAGCAGGGGCCGGGCCAGCCGGAGCTGCTGTGGCTAGGCGTGCGCGCAGGGTTTCCTGCTCGAGCACCATAGAGTTGAGGGATTCGGTGAGGTTCGCCACGCGGCTCCCCCACATGAAGTAGCCCGCGCCGAGTCCGATCAAGACGACGCCTGCCAGTGTGAAAACCAATCGGAACATCCGAACAACTTAGGCGCCTGATCGCAGGCAGTCAAAACCCGAACGAACACGACGGTGCGGTGGGTGCGGTCAATGCCTCGCTAGGGAGCCGAGGCCGACACTGAATCAACGCCCGAGTTGATGGTGGCAAAGGTCGAACTCCAGCAGCCGCCGGTGCTGGAGCGCAGCTGGACGGTAACAGGCGCGACCAACGCGCCTGGGTCAGGCGTGCCCAGTTCGCCAACGCCCTTGGCTTTGGCGAGCAGCTTGGCATTGTTCACGCTGTCCGAGCGCAGCGCGAGCTTGAGCTTGTCGCTGCCGACCGATCGCTTGAACGAGACCTTGGCGGTCTTGGTCGAAGTCCTTTCTTTCCAGCAGGGCTTGGTGCCGCAGTCGGGGTCGGGCGTGATCGAGAACAGCGGGTCGGCCGCCAGATCGCCCGCGTCGTACAGGCATAGCGCGAGCCCGGCCAATCCACCTGCCGACGTAAGCTCTCCGCCGAAGCTCTGCGCGTTCTGCCACTTCCAAACAAACAACGGTTTGCCGCCAGCCGGAGCGCGAAACCCCAACCGTGATTTGCCGGGGCTCGTACAATCGGTAGCGGCAACGCTTGGGCAATCGGGGACGGCACTAACCAAACGGCGCGCGACAATGCCGTCGCGGCAACCGTCTGCCGAACTCGTACATTCATCGAAGGGAGTCAGCGCTTCAGTCTCGTCGCCGCCGGAACGGAACACGGTGATCCATGCATCGGGTTCCTGGCGTGCGATAGAGGCGCGGTTCTGTGCGCCTTGTACGGCGACATTGGCAACGAACTCGTCGCCGATCGGAACCGCCGCCGCATCGACACGGCGGCCAATCACTCCGCGACTGTTCTTTAGCTTGCGACCGGTCAACGGATCGTTACCGACCAAGCCTGATTCCTTGCCGTCACTTTCCCACAACACCAACGCCGTACCGTCGGCGCTGAACGAAATCGCGGGCGCTAACTCGGTGCCCGCTTCGGCTTCGTTCAACGGTTGTTCCACTGCCGTTGGTACGCCGTCGCTATCCAGAGCTCGCGCGAAAAGTTCGAGGCAGGGATTCTCCGAACCGCAGCCGCCAACACCGTCGCGCGATCCGTTGTAGACCGCGAGGTAGCCGCCGCCGGGTCGCGCGGCAATCTGCAAATGAGGAAGTCCCTGCTGTCCGTCGGTGCTTTCGTTGATGCGCGATTCGCCACCGACGGCTGTGCCGTTGGCGAGGAACGCTCGCGCGTAAGCCCCGGCGTAAGAGCCGTCTTGTGATGCGCCGCCGAGTTCACAGCCGGTATAAAAATTGGTTTCTGCGCAACCGCTGGCCCATGCGAGCAAGAACGTTCCATCGGTGGCTACGGCAACGCTGGGTCCCCATTGTCGCCCGGTGGTAGTCGCGTTGGCCTGCGTTTCATCGCCGACGCGGGCGCCGGTTGCGTCGAAGCGTTGGAAGAGCACGCCGTGCTCACTGCCGTCATTGTCGATCTCGTCTGGGTTTTCGCTTGTCCATACGACAACGAACGAACCGTCGGGTGCGCACGCCACTTCGGGGTCGGTTTGTTCAAAGTCGGTGGTCGTGTTGACCAACACGATGGGTGTGTCGGTTGCGCCATCCGAAGGCAGACGACGCGCGAACACATCGGTGTCGTCGTCTAGGCCGTCACCTTCCCACACCACGATGGCATCGCCGTCATCATCGATGCAGACTTCAGGAGGCCCGGCTGTGTTGTCGTCGTCAGAATAGACGACGATCTCAGGCCCCATGCGTACACCTGCAGCAGTGAAACGTTGCGCAGCCAACAGGGCAGGGCGTGATAACTCTAGGTCGAAGTCGTTCCAGACAACGATGAAGTCGCCGCTTAAGTCGGCAGCAACAACGGGCGAGACCTGCGAACCGATTCTTGTCGTGTTGACGATGAACTCACCGGTACACGGCTCGGCCGTGGGCGTGTAGACGCAACC
>JBLFWR010000254.1:0-3092 GCA_047611725.1 Binatia bacterium
TGAGTGTTTCGCGGTGCTGGTCGCGACTCGATCGTTGCCAAATTGCACGGTGGACCGGCGACCCCGACTCACTCACCCCCAACTAGTTTTTGGATTCGACTCCCGCCGGCGGCTTCGGCGTCACGATTCTAACGGTCTCGCGCCCCCTGCGAGAGCCGAGACCACCCCTTTCTCGACGGGCGCCCGCAGTGAACCCAGGCTAGCCCGCCCGCTCTGTGGCGCGCCTGCGCACAATCGACAAAACTCTTTCCTAGGGGGATTGACGGCTTTTCGATCTGCCTGCAGGATTCTTTCCAGATCCACTGCGAGAGGATGCGGGTTCAACCCTGTTGGGCCCACTTCGAGCAGCGGTCTTAGAGAAGGAGTGATTCATGAACCAAGTCGTGTATTTTTTGAAGTCCGAAGACGGTGGCTCGGCGATCGAGTACACCTTTCTGGCGTCATTGATCGCGATGGCGGCGGTCGCAGCCATGGGTTCGGTCGGAACGAACCTGTCGGATAAGATTTCCGAAATCGCCGTCGCGCTATCGTAGCGGGTCCTGCGGCTTAACCCCGCTGACCCGTGTTTTTTTGACCCAGACTACCAAAACCTAAAACCCGCGACCCCGTTCCCCCCTCCCGTCACGTTCCAGCCAGTCTCTCGACAGCCTTCTTAAATTCTGAGACCGAATCCTGCAGCGCAGAGGTTTCGAAGATCTCGCGTGCAGCTGGCGCGGCGCCTTCACGACTTCGGCGTGTGGATAGCTTTTCCAGCGCGGGTCGCTAGGAACGCTAGCTCGACTTGTCAACGACGCCATGTCCCCATTGTTTCGTGGCTCGGGCGATCGAAAGTTGCGTCGTATTGGGGCGGGGGCGCCTGGGCGAGGATATCGTACGTCGCCTTGCCCGCACTGGCGCCTTTCGCCGTGTAGCCCTGATTCGCGTTGCTGCCTCAGGGGCTGCTTCGCGGGCTGCGTCGCGGGCCGCTTCCAGCGTCGGCAACGAAGCCGAAGACCAAGTCGATGTGTTCGCCGGTGGCGCTGCTTCACGACTAGCTGGGTTGCTCTCCGACTTACGCGCGACCGTGATTATTGACGCGGCCGTTTCTGAGTCACCAACCACACCGTACCATCCCGACCTGTTTGATCGCGAGCGTGCGCGCACTTTGGCGGGGGCGCTAAACCGCATCCATGCGCGCGGCGGTAAGTTGCGGCGCGTGGTGGTGTTGTCGTCAACGGCGATCTACGGAGTCGTTCGCGACTCGCCGCTTCTATTCGAAGAAGTGATGACCGACCGCGCTGGCGATGTTGCTCTACAAGGCAGGTCCGACCCGTGGGTCGAAGGGTTACGCGCCGCCGAAAGCACATTATCGGACGCCTGCACTAAGAACCGCGTTGGAGTCGCTTTTTTGCGAGCCGCACCGGTGGTTGGTGGCCCATTGATGAGCCCGGTCGCCGCCTGGTTGGCGGCACCAATGGTCGTTCGTGCAGCGGGGTGGGATCCCCCGGTTCAGGTGCTGGCCTATTCCGATCTGCTCGAAGCCATCGAGATGGCGGCGCTCGAACCTGTGCGCGGTCCGATCAACATCGTCGGTCGAGATACGGCCAGTTTGTCCACCGTGGCCAGGGCTGCAGGTCGTGCTGCGGTTGTGTTGCCCGGCCCGGTTGCGGATCGCATGGTGACCCGAGCTTTTGGTGCTGCACGTTTGAGAGGGCGCTGCATTGCCGATGGACGGCGTGCAAGGCAACTATTTGGATTCGCCGCAACTTGCGGCCCGGAGGAAGCAGTTCGTGAAAGAGGTTAAGCCCATCAAATGGAAAGCTGGTCAGCTCTCCTTGCTCGATCAACGCAAGCTACCGGCTGTCGAGGTTTACCTCGATCTGACCGGCGCTCGTGACACCGCGCGTGCGATTCGGTCGATGGTTGTGCGTGGCGCCCCGGCGATCGGGGTCACGGCAGCGTTCGGAATGGCAATGGAAGCCCGGCGTTTTCGCGACGGTCGCATCCTTGCCGACTTTGAGCGCGCAGCGTCGATCTTACATGCCGCTCGTCCGACGGCCGTCAATCTGGCCTGGGCGTTACAACGCATGCGCGAGATCGTCGAAGGTGAGCTGCAACTTGGCAAGGAAGGGAAGGCTGGCAAAGCTACCACGGCCGCGAAAGTCGCCAAGCGCTTGGAGAAAGAAGCCCGGGCGATGCTAACCGAAGACGTTGCCGTGAATCGCAAGCTGGGTGGCTTTGGAGCCAAACTCGTCGGGCGAGGTGGCAACGTGCTCACCCATTGCAATGCCGGCGCTTTGGCCACGGCAGGGTTTGGAACCGCCATTGGTGTCATCCGCAGTTCCTGGGAATCGGGTCGCCGTTTCGAAGTCGTGGCAACTGAAACCAGGCCCTTTTTACAAGGCGCACGTCTGACCTCGTTCGAACTGAAGAAGCTCGGCATCCCCGTCACGCTTGTCACGGACGGAATGGTCGGACACTTGATGCAGTCTGGCCGCATCGGTTCAGTTGTAGTGGGCACCGATCGCACCGCGGCCAATGGCGATGTCTGCAACAAAATCGGCACTTACCAAATCGCTGTACTGGCCAATCGGCACGGCGTGCCGTTCTATGTTGCCGCGCCGACGTCTTCGATCGATTTGGATTGCACCACAGGTGCGGAAATTCCGATTGAGGAACGACCCGAGCGAGAGGTCACGCATATCGGCGGTCGTCGCGTGGCGACCGAAGGAATCTCTATTTTCAATCCCGCATTCGACGTCACTCCGGCCGAGTTGGTGACCGGAATCATCACCGAAGCCGGAGTCGTACGCGGAAACTACAAAGTAGGGTTGGCCAAGGCGGTGGCCAAAGCCCGCCGCGCACGCGCCTGACAAAACCCGTGTAGCGTCGGGCTCGCGACGCTACACGGCCTGGAACAATTCTAAACCGCGCGGGCTGTGTTCGCGCGGGCTATGTTCGCGCGGTTTAGGGCCGCTGGGTTTACGGCCGCGCGGTTTCAATCGTTGGGAAGCAGGAGTAGCCGCTGGCCAGCAGCTTGGACTTGAGCTCATCGAAGCTTGCTGCTGTCGAGCCGGGTCCCACGCGCACGCGGTACAAGGGCTTGCCGCCCG
>JBLFWR010000255.1:0-3075 GCA_047611725.1 Binatia bacterium
CGTAAACGCGCTCGCCGACTTTAAGGTCTGGATGCGCCGAGGCTACGATCTCGGCAAATCCCCAAACCGGTATCCGTCCCCAGCTTTCGGGGGCGGGAAAGAAGTCCCAGTAGTTCATCATCTCACCGAAAACGGCGTAGGTAATGTTGTTGGCGGTCATGGCATAGCTGTCGACGGCGAGCAGGACTTCGCCAGTAGCCAGTGTCGTATCGGCCGCCGAGGGACCTTCTACGAACCGGGTGTCGGTGAGGGCGTCTTTGCGCACTAGAAAATCGATACTGGGGGCGGCTGAGTCGGCAATCGGCATAACGGACACTCCTGATGGGCGATGGCTGGATGAAAGTTCGCGTCGGCTTGGCTTGGCTTCTGTCGCCGGGTCGCCGTGGCGCCGCCCTTCATTGCATACCAAAACCGCCCTGTCATCAGGCAGCCACAAAGGCGACAAGCAGAACATGAACGAGACCGCAGTAACTAGGATCGAGGGGACAAAGTCGTGACCCAACGCAAAACGCCTTGGAACCCGGCTTGGTCACTTGCTGTTGGGCTGCTGGCAGCGGCGGTGTTCGCACCCAGCTTGGCGGGTGGTCCGAGCCTGCTCGACCACCGCTGGAACCCACACCCGGTCGGCATGAGCGTTCCCGTCGAGCGCAGCGAGTCGTCGCTCGCGCGCATGTCGCGCAGCCTTGATCACGCCGCGGCTCCGCATTCAGATGGCGCGACTGGCTTCGATGACGCGGAGGCCGCACAGGCCGAGAACACCGGAGCGCGGCGCATCAACCTGGCGTTGCACAGCGCAAATAGCACGGCCTTAGCTCTCGTCTTGTCGCGCGCGACCGTTGGCGGTTGGCCCGCCATAGCAGCGGCGGCGCTTTTCGCCGTACATCCAGCGACCATCGACGTTGTGGCTCGCAGCGGGCGAAGGGGCGAATTGCTGGCAACGTTTCTGTTCCTGATCGCACTCGGTTGCTACGTCTCCTACGCCAACAGTGACAGCGGCGGCACCTACCTACTCGCGCTTCTGGCCTACGTCTGCGCTGTCACCACGCACCCTATTGTTGTCCTTGGTTTTGTCGCGTTCGCGATTGTCGATCTTTGGCCGCTGGGGCGGCTATCCGCCCAAGAGCCCGCGCAAGAGCCCGCAGAAGGACACACGCCGCCTGATCCTGCTCGCTTAGGCGCAGAGAAGGTACCGTTCGTCGTCGTGGCCGGACTTGGGTGGGCTTTCACACTGATCATGGGTGACCCGCGCGCGCTTTCGCTCGCTACCTCAAGAACACCGATCGATGCCATAGCGACGGCACTGGCCGGCTTGGGTCGTTCCTTGATTGGACTGGTCGCAGCGCTGCCAGCCGACGTACTAACTCGTTCGGCTTCGTGGCCGTTGGCGATCGTCGCGGGGTTGGTCGCGATCGTTTTGACCACATTCACAATGCGCAGCTTGGCGCGCTCACCATGGCTAGCCGTCGGTTGGTTGTGGTTTGTTGCATTGTCGGCGCCGGAACTGCTCCGTGTGGCCGGTGATGCTGGTGCGATCGTTGCGCCGACAACTTACGCGGCGCTACCGGGTGCAGCGATTGCGCTAGTTTGGACACTCAAAAACCGAATGCCTCGCGCTGCGCCGATCCTTTGTATCGTCATAGTCTGTTTGGTCGGAGCGCGAACTTGGAGCGCACTGCCGTGGTGGGACAACGATTTCGCCATCGCGAAACGAGCTGCGCAAAGTGGAGCACCGATAGAAGCGGGGCTTCTTGCCGCCGAAGCTGCGACGCGAAACGGGCAACCCGCACGCACGACTGACGAATTGCACGCGGCACTTGAACTCGCGCCGGAGAGCTCACCGGTTCACGCCGCAGTAGCCATCAACCACGCCAACCAACAGCGCTTCGCACCTGCGCTGCGTCACGCCCGCCGCGCAGTCGAACTGGATCCAATGGGAATTGTCGCGCGGCGCGCTCTCGCAGTGGCGTTGGAACGAAACGGTGAGCCCGACAAGGCGCTTACGATATGGCGCGAGCTGCAGATCGAAACACGCGATGCGACTGCTACGGCAGAGCTTGGCGCCGCTTCCCTGCGCGACGGAGATCCGAGTGCGGCGGTAGACCTGTATCGTTCAGCGCTATCGTTCGACGATCGAAACGCGGAGATCTTCTTCGGCTACGGCAAAGCTCTCAACGCGATCCGGCTGGACCCACAGCAAGCCAACAACGAAGAAGCGAAACGAAGCCGCGAATTGGCGCAGCAGGCATTCGAAAGGACTCTGGCACTTAGCCCAGGCCATGACGGCGCCGCTCGCGAACTCGGCCTACTCGCGGAACTCGCCGCGCAAAGTGACGCCCCGCAAAGTGATGACCGGTAAGCGACGAGGTGTGAGACCGGCTTGCTATTGAAAACTTTGGCGTTAACGCAGCTGTCCCAACCCTGAACCTTTCTTCGTCTGGGTAGAGCTACTTTCAGCGCGCGAGCCTTTCGATCGCGAATCCGAACTCGTCGGACGCGACCCCGAACTCGTTGAGCCAAGCCCGCTTCGCGAACCACGCCCACCCGAATCATGCCGCGAATCGGGACGACGCTCGGTTACCGTGCCTAGCTTTCCGCGTTCCGGTGCTTGGGCCGGACGCGATCCACTCGGGCGCGGTCCACTCGGGCGCGACCCACTCCCGCCCAGCCCCTGGAAACCACTGGGACGGTTACTTGGACGATCTCCTGAAGGGCGAGCCCCGCCAAAGCTGGGGTTGTTGGGCCGATCGCCGCCCGGACGATGACCTAGTCTATCACCGGATGGACGGTGGCTACCCAATTGATGATCAGGCCGTGATGAACCTGGGCTATGACCCGTGGCCTCGTGCCCCGTGGCCTGGTGCCCCGGACGATGCCCGGTCGGGCGTTGCCCGTTGGAATGCTGGTCGGGGCGATATTGCGGGTGGTTGGTGGGCGGCCGGTGCCACGTTGGGCGGTACTGCGGACGGTTCGCAGGGGGCCGGTACCCAGTTGACTGGTGCCCATAGCGATAGGGAGCTGGACGATATCGGGGGCCGTTATAGGCCGAAGTGCCATATTTAACGCCTACATGCCCGC
>JBLFWR010000256.1:0-3053 GCA_047611725.1 Binatia bacterium
TGAAGACCTCGGCGATCGAAGGCGAATTCCTGAACCGCGACAGCGTGCAGTCATCCCTTCGCCAGCAGTTCGGTCTCTCCACGCAAACCGAAGCCAGACGCGTTCCGCCTGGAGAGCGTGGCATCTCAGAGATGATGGTCGATCTCTATGAGGCCTTTGACCGACGGCTCACCCACAAGAGCCTCTTCAGATGGCACGAGATGGTCATGGCCGGTCACCGCAACATCGAAACAGTCGGCGGGTACCGCAAGCACAAGGAGCCGATGCAAGTCGTGTCAGGTCGCTTCGACAGACCCAAGATTCACTTTGTGGCGCCACCATCCAAACAAGTTCGGTCTGAAATGACGGGGTTGATTGCCTGGTTCAATCGGACTGCCCCGACCGGCACGGATCCGTTGCCGCTGCTGGCGCGCGCGGGCATCGCGCATCTTTACTTCGAGAGCATTCATCCTTTCGAGGATGGAAATGGCCGAATCGGCAGAGCGCTGTCGGTCAAGGCGCTTGCACAAACTCTCGGGCAACCGAGTCTGGTTGCACTCGCTCACACGATCGAGCGAAACCGCCGCGCCTACTACGCGATGCTCGAAAGCAGCAACAAAGAAAACGAAATCACTCCGTGGTTGGTCTACTTCGCCAAGACGATCCTGCAAGCCCAGCGCACCACGATGGAACACGTTGAATTCTATATCGCCAAGACCAGATTTTACGACCGACTACGCGGCAAGCTGAATCCGCGCCAGCAAAAGGTCATCGCGCGAATGTTCGAAGAGGGAATCGATGGATTCAAAGGCGGCCTGAGCGCAGAGAACTACATCAGCATCACCAAGACATCTCGCGCGACGACGACTCGTGACTTACGAGGCCTCGTGGATTCGGGCGCACTCGTTCGGAGCGGGGAACTCCGGCATACTCGCTATCGATTGAACATCCGCGAAGTGGAATAGCATGACACGCTCATCGCGGTCGCTGAAATCCCGGGCGACCAGATGCGCGTTCTTTGCTCGGAGCACGAAACCGAATTCAAACTCATCGGAAGCACTGCTTCCGATGCCGCGTCGTCGCCTTCGGCTCCTCCTACGAATCACTCGCTCGTCGCTCGCGATTCGCCCTCACGTTGGCAACGTGGTTCATTCGTTGAATTCATTGCTGTTTACGAGGTTTTCCGTGCGTAGAGGTGCGTGACGAACATATAGGTCAACTCGCAGTTTCGACTTGGAAGCGACTCACTGGGTCGGCGTATACGGTCGTATACCTGGGGCAACACTCATTTGCGACGGGCGCGTTCCATGAACTGATCGACCGCGTCGAGAACATCCGAGACAAGCCAAATCCGGTTTCGCTTTGCCGGTGAGTTCTGGCGGAGGATCCCGACCGCAGCGAGCCGATCGATGGCGTTCTGAGCCGCGACGTCCGACACACCGAGGTCCGCTGCGACAGCGGAAGCTGTGACTGCAGGGCAGCCGATGCAGTAGTCAAGCAAAGGCCAGACGGTGGAGTCCGTTCGGGCCGAGACGGTCTCGTTCCACGATTCGCGGACAGAGGTGAGGTCCTGGGCGAGATGACTGGCGTTCTCGAGCGAGTTGAAGGTGGCGTCGACAAACGTGGAGACGATCGGCTCGATGTCGCCGGTTCGATATGCATTGAGCGACTCGAAATAGCGAGCGGTGTGGGTCAGCAGTCCGGCAGAGAGCGGCAGGATCACCCGCCGAGTGAGTCCGGCGTTGCGCAGCATCCGCTGGATGATGACGCGTCCGGTTCGGCCGTTGCCGTCGGAGAACGGGTGAATCGTTTCGAACTGCGCATGAGTGACGGCGATGTGGGCCAGTCGGCCTAGATCCTGCCGGTTGATGAACCGTACGAGATCGTCAATCGCTGCTGGGACTCGTTCGTGGTGTGGCGCAACGTGCGTCGCACCATGAGGTGAGTACCCGTCGCCGCCGACCCATACTTGTTCGTCCCGAAATTTTCCGGCCAACTGAGGGGCGGAGTCCTCTAGCAGAACGCGTTGGATCTCGATGATCTGGTCCGCATCAAGCGCCCCGTCGCTGGTCATCGCCGCAGCGAGTGTCGCGACATTCGCTGCGATGAGCTCGGCGTTAGGCTTCCGCGAACCGGCCGACGGCGCGGCATGCTCAGCCACGGCGATGGAGCTGGCGGCCGCCGACAGATTCTCGATCTGTGACGAGGTGGCGGCTTCCGTTCGAAGAGCGATCACGGTAAAGCTCGATAGGCTAGTGCCTATCCGCTCATCGAATCGCGCGATTGCCGTCTCGGCGTCGGCGAGGTCGGTCGCTAGAGGGCCAGGGAGTTGTATCGAGGGTTGGTCAGCGATTTGGGGAATGACTGTGGCGGCATAGGAACTCGTGATCTTGGCGCGCCGGCTCCGGGGGACCATCTCAAGGTCGCGCGGTTGCCAGGGGTGTTGCTCGGTGCCGCAGGCCGGCCAGTCGGGATCCTTTGCCATGGTACTACTCTACCAAAGACTATATCCATAGTCTTTGGTAAGGATGATCCCTACCAAAGCATATTTCAAGAGTCCGGAAGTAGAGTAAGCGTCATGTAATGTGTGTCAGGAGTTCTGACCTGACCTCGCGGACACATCCCAAAAGGCCTGAATCAAACTATCCGTAGAAAAGGGCGAGAACCCCCGCGCTCCACAACCCGACCGCACATCTGGCCAACGAGGTTCAGAACCTACGCTCACCTGATGCCGCAGGAGGAAACCGACCTCTCCTTCGCCGACTTCGGCGGCTCAACACGGCCCTATACGGCCCCTGTCTCTGAAGCAGTCACAGAAAACAGAATACCCCCGACCTAAGTGGCCAAGGGCATTCTGTTTTAATGGAGCACGAGACCCAATTCGAACTGGCGTCCGCGTCGCCTTCGGCTCCTACAGAACTGTTCGCTCATCGCTCACAGTTCTACCCTCAAGTTGGCATGCTTAGAAGCGTGAGGGGCGACAGTTCGAATCTGGACGATGTGCGGAATACAAAAAGCCCCGCCAGCTACGCTGACGGGGCTTTTTGTATGGAGCACGAGACCAGATTCGAACT
>JBLFWR010000257.1:0-3036 GCA_047611725.1 Binatia bacterium
CCGGGGCTTGATTCCAAGCACGCAAGAATCCTAATGGACGACAACGCGACGGAAATGAGCGTGCGCTTTCATGCTGAAATCGGGCAGTGGGTAGCGATCTACGGCTACCCCGATGTTCGGCCCGGATTTCCCGCCGTGCCGCCGTCAGACACGATCTACGCGCGCACCGCGCAAAGGTTGGAAGGACCTTGGTCTGCGCCAAGGCCGATCTATCGTATGCCCGAATTGGACCCAGCATTGCGCCGCAACGACAAGACCATCTGCTATGCGGCGAAGGAACATCCCGAACTCGCACGCAGAGGTGAACTTTTGATCACCTACGTATGCAATCTGTTCACGCCCAGCGACGCCGTGCCGCTGGCGGTGCTGCAGGAGCTAAAGCTCGACATGGACCTGTACCGACCGTCGGTTGTGCGCGTGCCCATCGAGCGGGTGCTTGGGGACAGTGGCGATTCAGTTGGCGATTCAGTTGGCGACTCAGTTGGCGATTCAGTTGGCGACAGAGTTGGCCGCTAACCACGCCGCAAAGCCTGCTTCGTCAAGTTCACCGGCGGCCAGGGCTAAGGTGTTAACCAGGGCATCGGCTTCGGAGGCGGTAAGTTGTCGCCCGTTCAGTTCGATGAATACTGCCGCGGCCGCGAAACCCGTTCGCTTATTGCCATCAATGAACGGGTGATTTTTGACGATCCCAAAGGCGTAACTCGCCGCGAGTTCGCACAGCGTTGCCGACTGGTAGGCAAAGAGATGTTCCGGCCGTGCAAGCGCCGATTCCAAAAGCCCTAAGTCGCGCACCCCCGCCGAACCTCCGAATTCGGAGAGAAGATGTTCGTGAACCGCAAGTACAACTTCGGGAAGGAGCCACTGGGGCTCTTTCACTTGGCGAGTTCTCTTAAGGTGTTGCGATAGCGGCGAATGACATCCTCAGCCACTTCCATCTGACTGGTGAACTCGGCGCTAGACCGGCTCACGCGCAGACTGCCGTCCGGCGCCTCGGTGACACACACCGTGTCGCCTTCCCCCAGCTTGAGGTGAGCGAGAACTTCCTTGGGGAGTACCATGCCGACGGAATTCCCCACCTTGCGGAGCTTGAGTTCGTGAAGCATGCAGTGACCGTACCCACCTTCGTTATAACAGACAAGCCCCGCGGCGATCTATTCTACGAAGCGCTAGGTCCCAACTCTGCATGCCAAGCGCGAACGGCTTCGCCGATAAGATCGGGGCTGTCTTCTTGCACGAAGTGAGTTCCGGGCACCGTTACTTCGGTAATATTGGGCCAGGAGCGGACCAGATCTCGGATCGGCCCTGCAACCAACGCGCCCGGCTCGGCGTTGACGAACAATTTCGGAACGTCGGTTTGGCCCAGCCAGCTGCCGTATTCGGTGACAATTTTAACGACCTCGGCTGGCTCCCCGGCGATCGGAATCTGGCGCGGCCACGTCAACGTAGGACGCCGGCTTTCTCCGGCCTCGGTAAACGGACGACGATACTCGGCCATCTCGACATCACTTAAGTCTCTCATGATCGCGCCCGGCAGCACGCCCTCAACGAAGAAGTTGTTCTCGAGCACGAGTTCTTCGCCTGCAGGGGAACGAAACGCTTGGAACGTTTCTCGAACGGTTTCCGGAAACGCATCCCAGCTCGGGATCGGTGCGATAATCGCCTCCATAAACGCGATCCCTTTGACGGCCTTCGCGTTCTGGTGCGCCCAATGAAACCCGAGGGCGGAACCCCAGTCGTGAATAACCAACGTTACGTTTGAGCTCACTCCCAATTCTTCGAGCAGACTGAAGAGATACTTGCGGTGCTCCACGTAGGTGTAGCTTTGCGGGCCACTGTTATCGAGTTTCTCGGAATCGCCCATGCCGATCAGGTCGGGAGCGATCAGGCGTCCCTTGCCTTCCAGGTGTGGCATCACGTTGCGCCAAAGAAACGAAGAGGTGGGATTGCCGTGCAAGAACACGATCGGATCGCCCGTTCCTTCCTCGATATACGCCATCAGTTTGCCGTGGATGGTCTTGTACTTCTTGGTGTAGCGAGATGTTTCAGTGCTGTGGGCCATGGGAAGATCCTTTTGGGGCGCGGTCGATGTGAAATGACAAGTTGTGACTTCTAGTTGAATGGTCGCGCGTTAGGCAACCCCTCGACGGCGCTGGCCGTGTTGAGATAAGCCGTGTGACCCTGTTCGGCTAGCGGCAGCGGTAGCGTATTTTGTCGCCGGTGCAGCTGCTTCCGTTCGCGTCGCAAATATGTAGGTCGCACGCACCAATCAATACAGCAGCACGAAGGGCAATCAACGCATCGCTCCGGGTGATATGCTTGTCAGAATTCCGATCGCCTCAACTCGGGGCTGACCAGTGATCGTACGCGATCGGCAGCGACACCGGCGGGCTCAGGACCACCCCAATCATCGCAATCGCAGTCGAAATGCCGACGCGCAATACACCAACGTGAAGAAGGCGCCTGGGGCCAGGTGCAAGTTGTTCGACACAGTTTGTTGGACACGGTTTGTTGGACACAGTGCAACCCGAGCGCTACGACGACCGGTATGCAGCACTCTCTTCCTCTTCGTCTCGTGATGTCTTTTTCGTCCACCCGCATCGGCGCGCAATTCTTCGTAAATGTAGCGCCTCACATCGATCGTGTGCTGATGCGCATCAGTGGCGGGCGAATCAACACAGGCGGGGGCCTTGCCCCGATCCTGGTACTGAACACGGTCGGGCGGAAAAGTGGCCAGCCGCGCACGGCGCCGTTGCTGTATCTGCGCGATGGCGATCGCTATTTCGTGATTGCCTCGAAGGGCGGGGCGCCTAAGCACCCGGACTGGTACTTCAACGTGACGGCCCAGCCGAACGTGTCTGTTGTTGCCGAAGGACGCACCATGCAGTGCACGGCACACGTGGCTGAAGATGAAGAGCGCGAGCGACTGTGGGGCATCGCGACCGATTTCAACCCGGGGTTCAACGTTTACGCGGCACGCGCGGGTCGGGTGATTCCGGTGATCGTGTTGACGCCGGCGGGGAGCTAGGTAGGGACGGA
>JBLFWR010000258.1:0-3003 GCA_047611725.1 Binatia bacterium
GCTGCTCCGCGATGACGCGCCGATTTGCTGGGAAGCGAGCTTCTTTGACTTCAAAATCAACGACAACAAGCGTTTCAAGTCGTTCCTGACACCCCAAAAGGTCGCTGGGAACAACCCCTAACCGCGCAACCTCCCACTATATCCAGGAGCCCAGTGGGGATTCACGCCCCACTGGGTAACCTTCGCCATTTACTCTCGTAGCGCATGTCGCGGAATACTACCTTGTCGCCTCCGGTTGACTGCGGTATACGAGCTGGATGGCCTCTTTTTGCGCGGCAACCTCAAAAGCCGCGTACAGTCCCTTAGGCACTGCGATAACAGGAAGGAATTTTCGATGATTTCACCCCCCCACTCCAAGTGGCCCCGATGGGCCAGTACCTCACTTCTCGCTCTGCTTGCGGTCGTCTGCTTCCTTCCCGCCGCTCCTGCCAGCGCAGCCAGCGGACCGCGACCAAACATCTTCTTCATTATGGGTGACGACCATCCTTGGCCCGACTACGGTTTCATGTCGAAGCTCCAAGACCGCGACGCGCCTTGGGATGTGAGCAACCCTAGCGCCAATACGTACTACGCTGAGACCACGCGCGGTGACGGCACCAAGCCTCCGCAGCTCCACCCTGACCATCCGCGAATCGACGCAGTCAGCGCAGTGAACTGCGCCGAAGTCAGTGCTGGCGGCGCCAACCGCCTCTCAACCGAGTTCAAGGCCTGCGAAGCAGCCGATACAGGCACCCCAAACTTCGATTGGCTCGCCCAGCGCGGCGCGGTCTTCCCCCTAGCCTACGTCTCACACGCACGCTGCATCGAGTCGTTCGCATCCACGCTGACTGGCTTCTACACGACACAACTGGACGATCCCGCCAATGGCGGTGCCGACCGCATCGGCAATTACTTACAGCCCACCGGCTACATCAGCTTCGGCTACGGAAAGATTTGGGATCGCGGTTACGAACTCATCGGATTCGATGTCGGTTCCATCGTCCGCAACGAAGCCGAGATTCGTACCAAAGCCCCTAAAGATGTCGATGACCGGCGCGCCCGGCGCGAGTACCGCAAAGTTACCAACAGCGGCGACCGCAGTAAGAGCCGCCCCCGCAAAGGCATTGGCGCTCTGCAACGCTTCTTCGACATCTACTACGATCCGGCTGTCTACCCTGATGCCAACACCCGGCCCCCTTGGTTCATTTGGTATTCCCCCCGCCTTCCCCATGCACCATTGAACACGGGCAAGGATTTCGTCATGGAGACGAGGGATCAGTTCGGGAAGCAGAGCAGAGGAAAAGGCCCGCGGCTTTTTGGCAACATGCGTGTGCTCGACATCCGACTTGGCGAGATCTTTGACGAACTTGAGTCAGAGGGTGATCTGGAAAACACGATCATCATCTACCAGAACGACAACGGCTACATCCTTCCCGATTCCAAGCGCGGCAAGGGCGAGAACGGCTACCGCACGCCGTTTATGATTTCCGGTCCTGGGATTCCGCCCAATCAAATCCTCCCGCACCTGGCCATCGCGGTAGATCTGTTGCCTACCATCATGGACTACGCCTGTGAGGGTGCACCGAGCTGCCCCTCCTCGCCAGACTGGAAGGGTTCGACCCTGCGCCCGATCATGGAGACGAGCACTCCGGTTACCGGACGCGAGTACGTGTTCGCTCCGAAAATTCGGCCTCTAAAAACGTTCGTACGCAGTATCGATGGGTATCGCCTGATGCGTAACGAAACGGGGGTCTACTTCCTTTACGACATGTACAACGATCCGAACGAGGAGGTGAATCTCGTCACCACTGAGCCCGCCGTGTTCGCGCGGCTCAAGGATCAGCTCGACAACAACTCACCGTTCTAGGCATACCGGGGAGCCCGCACTCGCGGGCTCCCCGAATTCTCCTTCCAACACCCATACCCTTCTTTTCGATTGCCTCGCCCTGAGCTTGGCAGACGCCAGCAATTGATCATCCAACGCATCGATTTCGGCGACCGTAGTCGCGCTGCCGCCGTCGAGGAGCTGGCCCACGGGCGCCTTCGACGGTAGGCTACCGCACATGATTGCAGAAGCATTGACGGGAAAGCGCCTGCCCCACGGGCAGCGGAAAGAACTCCACCGCCTTCAAGAGGAAGTCCAGTCGCCCCGATACGAGCGCATTTCACTGAAACCGATGAGCGCCACGATCGGCGCAGAGATCGAAGGCGCAGATCTGTGTAACGACATCGACGAAGCTACCTTCGCAGAAATCGAACGTGCGTTTCTCAACTACAAGGTTTTGTTTTTCCGAAACCAACCGATCTCTGACGAGCGTCATCTCGCGTTCGCCAAACGCTTCGGCGAGCTGGAGCAGCATCCTTTTCTTCCTAGTGGCAGCGACGAACAAATCATTCGGTTCGCCAAGGACGAAGCCAGTGTCGGTATCGAAAACATGTGGCACTCAGACGTCAGCTGGCGCTTGACGCCAGCGCTCGGCTCGGTCCTACGTGCGCGAGAGGTGCCGCCTGTCGGCGGCGACACCTTGTTCGCTGATATGATCGCCGCCTACGAGTGCTTGCCGAACGATGTGAAGCAGGCACTGGAAGGCATGACCGCGATTCACGATTTCGCTCACAATTTTGGTCTAGCCTTATCGCCCGACGAGCTGGCACGGTATCGAGAGAAGTTTCCACCAGCCGAGCATCCCGTTGTGCGCGTACATCCAGTAACCGGGAAGCGAATCCTCTACGTGAATGCGATCTTCACCAGCCACCTGGTCGGCATGGAACGCGAAGAAAGCGACCGCACCCTAGACGCGCTTTTTGCCCAAGCTGCCATTCCAGAGTTTCAATGCCGTTTCCGCTGGGAGCCTGACAGTGTCGCACTATGGGACAATCGGGCGGTGCAGCACTACGCTTCCAACGACTACTGGCCACAGCGGCGCGTCATGGAACGCGTGTCAATTGTAGGCGACGAGCCACGCTAGCCAGCCCTGCCTCCACGAAGCTCCCCTCGTCAATGCGGCAACGACGAGAATCAGG